>JBOGVU010000009.1:0-60525 GCA_050692915.1 Actinomycetota bacterium
GCCCCATGCCGCTCGAGGGGCTCCGGGTCCTCGACGTGGCCACGGTCATCGGCGGGCCCGGCGCCGCCACCCGCCTGGGGGACTTCGGGGCCGACGTCATCAAGGTGGAGCACCCCCTCACCGGGGACACCACCAGGGCGTTCGGCTGGCGGGTGGCCGGAGTGGCGCTGTGGTGGAAGCACCTGTCGCGCAACAAGCGCCCCGTGACGCTGAAGCTGTCCGATCCCCGGGGCCGAGACCTACTCCTGCGGCTCGTGGAGACCGCCGACGTCCTGATCGAGTCGTTCCGGCCCGGCACCCTGGAGCGATGGGGGCTGGGCCCGGAGGAGCTCCTGGGCAGGAACCCGAGGCTGGTGGTCCTCCGGGTCTCCGGGTTCGGCCAGACCGGACCGTACGCCCGCCGCCCGGGGTTCGGCACCCTGGCCGAGTCCCTGTCCGGGTTCGTCCACATGAACGGCGAGGCCGACGGCCGGCCGCTCCTCCCACCGATCGCCCTGGCCGACGAGGTGGCCGCGCTCCTCGGCGCGTTCGCGGTGATGGTGGCGCTCCACCACCGGGAGCGGAGCGGGGCCGGGCAGGTCATCGACCAGTCACTGTTCGAGGGGCTCTTCGGACTGACCGGCCCGCTGGCCCTGGCATTCGACCGGCTGGGCCTGGTCGCCGGCCGGCACGGGGGCCGGCTCCCCTACGTGGCCCCCCGGAACTCCTACCGCACCGGCGACCAGCGGTGGGTGGCGCTGTCGGGGACGTCGCAGTCGGTTGCCGACCGGATCTTCGCCGCGATCGAGCGGCCCGAGCTGGCAGGCGACCCCCGGTTCGCCACGAACGAGGCCAGGCTCGACAACGTCGAGGAGCTCGACGCGATCCTGGCCGAGTGGATCGGCGGGCACACCCTCCAGGAGGTCATGGCCGCCTTCGAGGCCCACGAGGCCGCCGCCTCGCCGATCTACGACGTCCAGCAGATCTTCGCCGACATGCAGTTCCGGGCGCGGGGGACCATGGTCCGGGTGGAGGACGAGGATCTCGGCGACGTCATCCTCCCCGACGTCCAGCCCCGGCTGTCGGAGACTCCCGGGCGACACCGGCACGCCGGGCTCGCGCTCGGTGCGGCGAACCGGGAGGTCCTTGTCGGGGAGCTCGGGCTGTCCGAGGAAGAACTGGAGCGGCTCCGGAACGAGGGGGTGGTCTGAGCGGCCGCCCGCCACGAGGCCGCGGAGCCGGCCCGGGGGGACCTGGAGGACCGGCTGGCGGCGGAGGGCCTCGGCCCGCCCCGGTGGTGGTCGAACGCCCCCGGCGACCGGTACGGCCGGCACGACCACCCGTATCACAAGGTGCTCTACTGCGCCGCGGGCTCGATCGTGTTCCACCTCCCCGAGGGCGGCGTCACGCTGCGGGCCGGCGACCGCCTCGAGGTGGCACCGGGGACCGAGCACTCCGCCATCGTCGGGAAGGACGGCGTCACCTGCGTGGAGGCCTCGAGGCCGGCGTGACGTCCGTGGCCCTGCTCACCGACCAGCTCTTCGCCGCCGTGCCGGGCGGCATCGGAGCATACGTGCGGGGGCTGATCCCGGCACTCCGCGAGGCCGACCCCACCCTCGATCTCACGGTGTTCCACGCCCGCCACGGTCCCGCCGACCCGGTCCCCGAGCTCGACGGCATCCCCCGGGTGGAGCTGGCTCGGGGTATCCGGTCGCTCTATCCGTCCTGGAACCTGGTGGGCCGGCCCCCGCTCCCGGCGAGCCTCTCGTCGGCGGGGGTCCTCCACGCCCCCTCGCCGGCGGCCATCCCCCCGGCCGCACCCGGCCAGCGCCTGGTGGTCACGGTCCACGACCTGGCGTTCCGCCTGTACCCCACGCTGTTCCCACCGGCCTGGCGGGCCGTGTACCGGGCGGGCCTCCGGCGAGCCGTCCGGCATGCCGACGCCATCGTGGCGATCTCCCGCCACACGGCCCGGGACCTGGCCCGGCACGCTCGGGTCGACCCGGCCCGGATCCACGTGATCCCGCTGGCGGCCTCGCTCCCCGAGTCGGCCGGGGACCCTGGCGCGGTCCTGGCCCGTCTCAAGGTCCCCCGTCCCTACCTCCTGTTCGTGGGGACCCTGGAGCCGCGCAAGAACCTGGTTCGCCTGGTCCGGGCGTACCGGCAGGTGGCGGTCCGGCTCTCGCACGCGCTCGTACTGGCCGGGCCGGCGGGGTGGCGAACTCAGCGCCTCCACCGGGAGCTGTCCCTCCAGGGCCCCGGACGGATCATGCTCACCGGCCGGGTGGCGGGCGAGGATCTCGACGCGCTCTACCGGGGCGCCGACGCCTTCTGCTACCCCTCGCTGTACGAGGGGTTCGGGCTCCCCGTGCTCGAGGCGTTGAGCCGCGGCGTTCCGACGGTCGTGGCCGACTCCTCCTCGCTGCCGGAGGTGGCCGGGGACGCCGCCCTACGGGCGAACCCCCGCTCTGTCCGGGCCCTGGCTGGGGCGATCGAGCGGGTCCTCACCGATCGGGCCGAAGCCGCGCGGCTGGCCGAGGCGGGTCGGGAGCGCGCCGCGCTGTTCTCCTGGGACCAGACCGCCCGGATGACGATCCGGGCCTACGAGTCATGACGGATCTGGCCTCGTTCCGCTCACTGTTCCCGGCCCTCAACCGGGTCACGTACCTGAACACCGCCACCGCGGCGCCGGGGGCCGGCCCGGTGCTCGAGTCCCTCCGCCGCGTCCAAGGCGAGTGGGAGTCCGGCGAGTTCTCCTGGCAGGGGTGGGAGGCCGACGGGGAGGCCACCAGGGAGCTGTTCGGACGGCTCGTCGGCGGAGCGGGCCAGGACGTGGCGCTGGTGTCCTCGGTGGCCGAGGCCGCGGCCACGGTGGCCGCGTCACTCCCCCCGGGCCGGGTGGTGGTCGGCGAGCGCGAGTTCGCCAGCAACCTGTTCCCATGGCTGGCCCTCCGCGACCGCGGGTTCGACGTGGTCGAGGTCCCGGCCTCGGACGGCGTGGTCCGGACCCAGGCGGTGGTGGATGCCGTCACCGACGACACCGTGCTCGTGGCGGTCACCGAGGTGCAGTCCTCGAACGGCTTCCGGGTCCGCCTCCAAGACCTCGGCCGGCGCTGCCGCGAGGTGGATGCCCGGCTGTTCGTGGACGGGTGCCAGTCCCTCGGCGCGCTCCGGCTCGACGTGGAGGCCGCCGGCGTCGACTTCGTGGCCGCCCACGGCTACAAGTGGCTGCTGGCTCCCCGCGGCGCGGCGTGGCTGTGGGTCCGTCCCGAACGTCTGGCCGAGGTGGCGCCGATAGCGCCGAACTGGAAGTCGATCCCCGATCCGTACACCGAGTACTACGGCGGGCCGCTGACGCTGGCGCCGACGGCCCGGAAGCTCGACGCCACGCTGGCGTGGTTCTCCTGGCCGGGAGCTCGGACCGCGCTGGACCTCGTGACCGGGCTCGACCCGGTAGCCGTCGAGCGACGGTGCCTGGAGCTGGCGGGGGCGTTCCGAGAGGAAGCGACCGGACGCGGCTTCGACCTCGTTCCCGAGGACGAGCCCAGCCAGATCCAGGGGATCCGGATCTCCGACCCCCGGGGGGTCCGCGAGCGGCTGCTGGCTCGAAAGGTCATCGCCGCCGTGCGGGCCGATCTCGTCCGCCTGGGGTTCCACGCGTACAACGACGAGTCCGACGTGGCCGCAGCGCTCGACGCTCTAGGCGCCGTCTGAGCCCAGACGCCGGTGACACTTCGCGTCGTACTTCGTGCCGGCGAGGACCCCGCCTGTGGCCCTCCGGATCGACCAGCCTTCGCCCGGACCAGGCTGTCCGCTGTAGGACCGCTTCGCTGGAGGAGGGCGCCGAGGCGACGTCGCCCTCCTCCTCCTTTCGGGGTACCACCGTCTAGACTCGACCAGCCATGCCCTGGATCGAGCAGATCCCCCATGAGTCGGCCGCGGGACTGCTGAAGCGGGAGCTCGACGCGGCCGTCCGGCGGGCCGGCCGCGTCTGGCACATCGTCCACGTGATGAGCCTCAATCCCGAGGCGATACGGGACAGCATCCGCTTCTACCGAACGATCATGTTCGGCGAGTCGCCGCTCACCCGGGTCCAGCGCGAGCTGCTGGCCACGGTGACCTCGGCAGAGCTCGACTGCCACTACTGAATCCAGGCCCACGCACACGACCTCCGTGCCGAGGTCGGGACGGACCGGGACCCGGAAGCGGCGGACCGGTTCGTCCACGCCGTGGCCCGGGACTGGCGCACCGCACCGCTCGAGCCGGTCGATCGGGCCCTGTGCGAGCTCGCGGCGAACCTCACCCACGAGCAGCACGGCGTGACCCCCTCGGGCCTCGACGACCTCCGGAGCTACGGACTCGACGACCGGGCTATCCACGACGCGGTGCAGGTGATCGCGTACTTCAACTACATCACCCGGATCGCGGACGGCCTGGGAGTGGAGCCTGAGAGCTTCATCCGACCCTGGGGTGGGGAGTAGGCTCCGGCGGGCCGTGGACGAGCCGCAGCCCCGAGGCGAGCTCGACCCTGGCCCGGGCCACGGCCACGTTCATCGTCCTGCCCGCTCTCGGCGCCTTCCAGGCCCTCTGAGAGGGAAATAGTCCTGTTCCGCCCGTTTCCTCCGGCCCCCTCCCTGCCGATTACTAAGGGACAGACGTCGACGAAGCAAGAGGAGGGAACGCATGCGACGCGACCGCATCATGCTCATCGTCTCGGTCCTCTTGGTCCTGGCCGTGGCCATGGCTGGGCCGGCCTTCGGGGCCAAGAAGACCAAGTTCAAGGCCAAGCCGTTCACCTTTGATCCCGGCGCCACCGGCATCGTGTCGGCCAAATGGGTGACCCATCAGGGGCTCGGGGACGCCGGGAAGAGCGACCACGCCCTGGTCCTCCAGAAGCAGGGCACCACGGCCACCGTGGCGTCCGCCGGAGCGGCCATCAGCAAGGTCAAGAACCTGGTCCTCACCGAGCTGGGCTTCGACGTCGAGGACGGCACCCACTGCGGGGCCGGCGCACCGCGGTACAACGTGACGCTCACCGATGGCAGCGTGTTCTTCTTCGGCTGCGCACACGGTGACATGACGCCCGTTGGGGCCGACTCGCAGGGCGACACCTGGACGCGGGTCCGGTTCACCGACGCAGACGCGTTCTACGGCGGCGGGCCGACCCCGGTATGGCCGGGGTTCGGCGTGGCCGTGGCCCAGGCGATCCACGTCGTCTTCGACGAGGGCACCGACACGCCCCTCACCACCGGGACCCCCGGGCTCGTCCGGATGGACAACCTGGACGTCAACGGCAAGCTGATGGGCAAGCCGGGCAACTCCAAGAACTAGCTCGGCTCAGAGATCGAGGAGACGGGAGGCGTTCCTCCACAGGATCGCCTCCCGTTTCTCGTCCGGCAGTCCCAGCTCCTCGAACTCCCGGAACCACCGATCGAGCTCGATGAACGGGTAGTCGCTCCCGAACAGCGTCTGGTCGTTCAGCCGCTTCCCGGCCTCCCGGACCACCTCCGGCGGCAGGTATCCCGGCGCCCAGCCCGATAGCTCGATCCAAACGTTCGACTTGTGGAGGGCGATGGCTAGGCACTCCAGGTGCCACGGCCACCCGAAGTGCGCGGCGATCCAGTTGACGCCGGGGAAGTCGGCGGCCACCGAGTCGAGGAACCCGGGATGGGAGAACCGGATCTTCGTGCCGCCGGCCCCCGGCGTCCCCGCCCCGATCCCACACGTTCCCGTGTGGAACAGGAGCGTCAGCCCGAGGTCCTGGGCCGTGGCCCACAGCCGCGAGTGCCGGGGGTCAGCGGGCTCGAACGCCTGCAAGGTGGGATGGAACTTCATGCCCCGGAGCCCGAGGCCGGCGGCCCGCTTCATCTCGTCGAGGGCGTCGTCGGCGTGGGGGTCGACAGAGCCGAAGCCCATCAGCGTGCCCGGGTACCGCTCGGCCAGGCCGGCCAGGAAGTCGTTTCCCAGCCACGGACGGCCGGTGACCGTGTGATCGTCCCAGTCCAGGACCACGCCGAGGACGTCGCGCTCGCGGTACTCCTCGGCCACCTGGTCCAGGGTTCTCCGCTCCGGCGACTTCCGGAAGTACCGCTCCGTGGCCTCGAGGTGCGGGCCGATGGCGTTGTCCAGCCACTCGTCGGTGGGCAGGTGGACGTGAAGGTCGACGGCCCTCGGCATGCTGCTAAGAGGAGTAGTCGTAGAACCCCTTGCCGCTCTTCCGGCCCAGGAAGCCGGCGTGGACCATCCGCCGGGCCATCGGCGGCGGGGCCACGTCGGGATCCCGGAACTCGTCGTACAGCACCTCGGCCACGGCCATCATCGTGTCCAGGCCGATCAGGTCGAGGAGCTCGAACGGCCCCATGGGGTGGCTGAGGCCGAGCTTCACCGCGGTGTCGATGTCCTCCTTCGTGGCGAACTCCTCTTCGAGCATCCGGATGGCGCTGTTGAGGTAGTACGTCAGGAGGTAGTTCACGATGAACCCTGCTCGGTCCTTGGCCACCACGCACGTCTTGCCGAGCCGCTCCCCCACCCCCCGGGCGAACTCCATGGTCTCGTCCGAGGTGGTGATGGCCCGGACCAGCTCGAGAAGCTTCAGGATCGGCGGCGGGTTGAAGAAGTGCATCCCCACGACCTTGTCCGGCCGCTTCGTCTTCGTGGCCAGCTGGACGATCGGCAGCGAGGAGGTGTTCGTGGCCAGGACCACGCCCTCGCGGACGATCCCGTCGAGGGCCCGGAAGATCTCCAGCTTCGTCTCCAGGTGCTCCGTGGCCGCCTCGATCACCAGGTCGGAGTCGGCGATGTCCTCGTAGTCGGCGGTCCCGTGGATCGCGCTCATGACGCCGACGCGGTCCTCCTCGGAGAGCTTGCCCCGCTCCACCGCCCGGGCCAGCGACTTCTCGATCCGGGCCCGGCCCTGCTCGACCCGCTCGTCGTCGACCTCGACGTAGGCGACCTCGGCACCGGCCTTGGCGCACACCTCGACGATGCCGGATCCCATGATCCCGCAGCCGATCACCCCGACCTTCTGCACGTCCTCGGGCTTCATCGGTCCTCCATCGCTCTCGGAAGGCCTCAGCCTAGCGGGTGGCTCGCCGGAGCCGCAAAGATCAGGCCCGGGGGGTACGGGGGCCGGCGGCCCGCCACAGCAGGAAGCCGATCAGCCCGATCAGAAGGATCCACGGCCACAGGAAGCTGGGGACGGCCGCCCAGATCAGGCCCACCACCACCAGCAGCGCCACAGCCGGCACCCACCAGGGACGGCGGTCGATCAGCTCCTCCTGGCCCCCCGCCTCCATCTCCGCCAGGAGCTCCCGAGCCTCGTCGGCGTCGGGGCCCGCCACGATAAGGATCAGCCGGCTTCCCTCCCCGGTCAGGTGCGAGCCCGCCTCCTCGAGACGGGCCTCGATCCCGGCGTCCTCGAGGTAGTGACGGGCCAACCCCGCGTCCCACCGGTCGGCGAACTCGGCCACCACGGTGTCGCCCTTCACGTCACCGGGCGCCCCCGGGCGCACCCGAGAGATCGGCGGTGCGTCGGAAGGGGACCTCGCCGGCCACGAACGAAGCATACCCACGCCTTCAAGGGGGGTTCCGGCTCGCCCGATACACAGCGAAGGACCCGGAAGCCGATGCCTGGCTGAGCCGGAGAGGAGGCACATGCCCGATCCACAGCGGGAGATCACGATCGGAGGCTCGACGCCCCCTGGGCCCGACGAGCCGAACGGCGGCCGCCCCGACCCGGATGGGGCCGTCTGGGACATCGCCCATCTCCTCGTCTCCGAGAGCGAGCCCGACCGCGTCCTCGAGGCGGTGGCCGACGCCCTGGCCGACTTGGTCCCCCACGACACGCTCACGGTGTACGAAGCCGACCTGCCGCTTCGGATGCTCCGGCCCGTGCTTTGCCGGGACGAGTACGCGGAAGAGATCCTGGCCGCGGGAGGGACCCTCTTCGGAACCGGCCTGACCGGGACCGCGGTCCAGGAGGGTGCCCCGATCCTGGCCAACGACGCGCACCTCGACCCCAGGACCGAGCAGATCCCCGGGACGCCCGAGGAGCCCGAGTCCATGATCGTGATCCCGCTGGTGGCCCGGGGCGAGACAAAGGGCGCCCTGAGCCTGTACAGGCTCGGCGAGCACAACCACTTCACCGCCGCCGAGTTCGAACTGGCCAGCAGGTTCGGCTCTCTGGCGGCCCTGGCAATCGACAACGCCCAGGTCCGGACCCGCCTGGAGACCGAGGTCATGACCGATCACCTCACCGGGCTGTACAACCACCGGTACTTCCACGAGCGCCTCGGCGAGGAGATCCGACGGGCCAGCCGCCAGCACGGGGAGGTGGCCCTGTTGATCTACGACATCGACGACTTCAAGCGGGTCAACGACTGCTGGGGGCACCAGCTCGGCGACCAGGTCCTCCAGGGAATGTCCTCCCTGGCCCGGGCCACGTGTCGGGCAGAGGATGTCCTGTGCCGGGTCGGGGGAGAGGAATTCGCGGTCATCCTTCCCGGAACCGATCACGAGGGCGTCGTCCGGCTTGCCGAGCGGCTCCGGGCCGCCGTGGCAGCCACCAGCTTCCCGGTGGTCGGCCGCATCACGATCAGCGTTGGCGTGGCCGAGGCCCCGGACCACGCCGCCAGCCCCCGGGACCTGGTGGCGTGCGCCGATCTCGCCCTTCTCCAGGCCAAGGCAGATGGCAAGGACCTCGTCCGCGTGTACGAGGGGGGGACGGCGCTGGCGCCCGAGGCGCTCGTGGCTCGCAACCGGGGCGAGATCCGGACCGTGGCCCACCTGAAGATGCTCCAGAGCCTGGCCGCCAAGCTCAACCGGCTGAACGACGTCCGGGAGATCGGAGAGGCCATCACCGCCGAGCTCCGGGGCCTCATCGACTACCACAATTGTCGGATCCATCTCCTGCAGGACGACGGCTTCACCCTGGTCCCCATCGTGTTCCGGGGGGAGCTCACCGAGTACCAGGGCGAGACCTACGACAACCTCCTCTCCCACGTCGGCGAGGGGATCACCGGGCACGTGGCCGAGACCGGGCGATCGCTGTACCTGCCGGACGCCGAGAAGTTCGAGGGGGCCATCACCATCCCGGGAACGGCCGATATCGACGAATCGATCCTGGCGGTCCCGCTCCGCTACAGCGACCGGGTCACCGGGACCATCGTGCTGTCCAAGCTGGGCATCGACCAGTTCGACCAGGACGACATGCGCCTGCTCGAGGTCCTGGCATCCACCGCCGCCGTGGCCCTGGAGAACGCCCGCCTGCTCCAGGAGGAGCGGGAAGCGGCGGAGATCTCGGGCGCCCTTCTGTACCTGTCCGACGTCCTCTCCCGGGCCCGCGACACCGAGGAGGTCCTCCGGGTGGCCCTGTCAGCCATCCCCCCGATGCTCGGGTGCACCGAGGCCCACGCGTGGGTGCGGGATCCGGACACCGGCGCCTTCCGGCCGCTCCGGCATCGGGGCCTGAGCCCGGAGGACGCCGCCAAGCTCGAGGGGATGGAGGTGCCGGCGGCGGTCGCCGAACCGTTCCTGCCCTCGGTTGCCGCGCCGTTCGTCCTCCAGCCGGAGGCCCTGGCCGCCCTTCCCGACGAGTACCGGCTGAGCCCTGCCTCGAGGGAGCTTGCCGCCCTGATCGCCCCGATCCGGTGGGAGCCCGACGGGTTCATGGCGCTGGTGATCTCGGCGCCCGATCCGGCCGCGACCTTCACCGAGCGCCAGCTCCGGCTGGCCCGAGGGATCACCGACATCGCATCCCTGGCGCTGGCGAACGCCACCCGCTACGAGGACCTGGAGAGCGCCTACCTGGCCACCGTGGAATCGCTGGCCAACGCTCTGGAGGCCAAGGACGAGTACACGGGTGACCACGCCCGGGCTCTGGCCGAGATGTCGATGGCCCTGGGGGAGGAGATGGGACTCCGCGGCGAGAGCCTCAAGCTGGTCCGCCTCGCCGCCCTCTTCCACGACATCGGGAAGATCGGCGTCGCCAGCGAGATCCTCCGGAAGCCGGGACCGCTGACAGCATCCGAACGCCGTGAGATCAACAAGCACCCGGCGATCGGCGCGGAGATCCTGGAGCCGGTTCCGTTCCTGCAGTCGGTCCGGCCGTTGGTGCGGGCCTCGCACGAGCGATGGGACGGCAAGGGGTACCCCGACGGCCTGGCCGGCGAGGCGATCCCCCTCGAGTCGAGGATCGTGTTCGTGTGCGACGCCTACCATGCCATGACCACCGACCGCCCGTACCGAGCCGCCCTGCCGGCGAGGGAGGCGGTCCGCCGGCTCCGGCGCTGCGCCGGCACGCAGTTCGATCCGAGGGTGGTGGACGCGTTCGTGCGGCTGCACCAGCAGGGCCGCATCCGGCACGACCAGCCGGCGCCCTGAGGGCCGCCTACATCCCGTCCCGGCCCGCGGGGATTCCGCCTGCGGCTCGTGGCCTCAACGGCTGCGGTAGGCCCGTCTCCGATGCTGTGCCCGGTGGATGAGGACGACTCGAGCGGCTTCGTCGATCTCGTAGATGAGGCGAAACTCACCCCTGCGGGCCGAGTACAGCCCCTCGAGCTCCCCCCGGAGCGGCTTGCCTGCGCGCCGAGGGTTCGAGGCGATCGAGCCGAAGATCGTCTCCACGACTGCGGCACGGACCTTCTCGGGGAGTCGGTTGAGGTGCCGGAGGCCCTCCGGCGTGATCTCAACCTCGAAACTCACCTACAGGTGGTCCTTCAGGCGGAGCCGCTTGCCCTCGGCCGACTCTTGCCGAGACTTCCGGATCGATTCCATCAGCGACCGATCCTGGAGGATGTCGACGGTCTCCTCGAGCGCTTCGAGGTCATCGGGCGAGAGCAGGACCGCCGCCGGCCTGCCGTTCCGGGTGACCACGAAGCGCTCGTGCTCCCGAAGCGCCCGGTCGACCAGCTCGGAGAGATGGGCCTTGGCCTCGGTGAGAGGGACCGTCTCGCTCATACTGGTCAGAATTCTAACCAGTCCGGCCCGGCCTGTCAAGAGGGCTCTCGTCAGAGCCTTGGAACGTGTTGGTCCGACGCCTTGGGATGCTAGAGAACCAGCCTGATTATGAAGGCTATGAAGAAGCCGAGACCGAGCACATACCAATGAGGATGAAGGCCGCCACCGCCACGGTCAGAACCCTGCGCGCACTCCGGGGAGCGCCAGGCCGCCCCAGCCGCCGCCAGCGGACAACGGATCTCGTGAACCAGCTCCAATGCGCGTCTTCCTGCAGCTCGGCCACGATGTTCCGCTCGCGCAGCTTCCTCTTCGATGGTCTCATTCGGTGCCACCAGCACCTGTCGCCTGACTCGAGCTCGCAGCGGCGATTAGGTCGGCGATCTCTCCGATGATCGCGGTCAGGTCGTGGTCGAGCGGCGTGTACACCGCGGCGGCGCCGAGGCCCTTTAGCTTCGCGGCGTCCTCCTCGGGGATGATGCCGCCCACCACCACCGGGACCCGGGCCGGATCCACACCCTGCTCCCGGAGCCGGTCGAGGACCTCGGGCACCAGGATCGGGTGCGCCCCGGACAGGACCGATAGCCCGATCACGTGGACGTCCTCCTCGGCCGCGGCCCGGGCGATCTGCTCAGGGGTCAGTCGGATCCCCTGGTAGATCACCTCGAACCCGGCGTCGCGGGCCCGGACCGCGATCTGCTCTGCGGCGTTCGAGTGCCCGTCCAGGCCCGGCTTCCCGACGAGCATCCGAACCCGGCGCACGCCGGCCCGCTTCGCCGCGTCGCCGACCTTGCTGCGTGCCGCGTCCAGGTCCTCCGCCGACCCGCCTGCCGTCCGCGCCGAGACGCCCGTCGGCGCCCTGTAGTCGCCGAACACGTCCCGGAGCGCCCCGGCCCACTCCCCTGTGGTCACGCCCGCACCGGCCGCCTCGATCGACACCTCCACGAGCTCACCGTCGCCGTCGGCCTCCCGGCGGAGCGCGTCGAGGGCCCGCCGGACAGCGTCCGCGTCGCGGTCCCGCCGCCACCGGGCCAGCCCCTCGACCTGCTCGGCCTCGGCCTCCGGGTCCACCTCGTGGTAGGCGAAGCCCTCGCCGAGCCCCTCGACCAGCGGCGATGACTCGGTCTCCGTGAACCGATTGACACCCACGACGACCCGCTCGCCCGACTCCACCAGGCGGATCCGCTCGGCGTGGGCTTCGACCAACCGCTCTTTCATGTAGCCCAGGGCCTCCACCGACCCGCCCCGCTCATCCACCCGGCCGATCTCCTCCCAGGCCTCGGCCTCGATGCGGTCGGTGAGCTCGTCCACAACGGCAGAGCCGCGGAACAGGTCCCCGTGCTCGAGGAGGTCGGACTCGAAGGCCAGGATCTGCTGGGCCCGCAGCGACCACTGCTGGTCCCAGGCCCGGGGAAGGCCGAGGGCCTCGTTCCACGCGGGGAGCTGGACGGCCCTGGCCCGGGCGTCCTTCGACAAGGTGACGGCCAGCATCTCCAGGAAGATCCGGTAGATGTTGTTCTCCGGCTGCTCCGCGGTGAGCCCGAGCGAGTTCACCTGGACGCCGTACCGGAACCGGCGCTGCTTCGGATCCTCCACGCCGTACCGCTCCCGGCAGATCCGGTCCCACAGGCGGGCCATGGCCCGGACCTTGCAGAGCTCCTCCACGAACCGGATCCCGGCGTTCAGGAAGAACGACATCCGCCCGACCAGCCGGGGAACGTCGTCATCGTTCACGCGACCGGTGGCCCGGACCGAGTCCACCACGGCGATCGCGTTCGACATCGTGAACGCGGCCTCCAGCACCGGGTCGGCCCCGGCCTCCTGGAGGTGATAGGAGCACACGTTGATCGGGTTCCACCGGGGGACCTCGCGGAGGGTCCACGTCACCAGGTCGGAGGTGAGGCGCATCGAGGGACTCGGCGGGAACGCGTACGTCCCCCGGGACAGGTACTCCTTGAGGATGTCGTTCTGGGTGGTCCCGGCCAGGGCGTTCCGTTCGGCGCCCTGCTCGTCGGCCACCGCTACGTACAGGGCCAGGAGCCACACCGCGGTGGCGTTGATCGTCATCGAGCTGTTCATGTCCGCCAGCGGGATGCCATCGAGGAGCGCCCCCATGTCGCCGAGGTGGCCGACCGGCACCCCGACCCGCCCGACCTCGCCCCTGGACATCGGGTCGTCCGAGTCGTAGCCGCACTGGGTGGGGAGGTCGAAGGCCACGGACAGCCCGGTCTGGCCCTTGGCCAGGTTCGCCCGGAACCGCTCGTTCGACTGTCGGGGTGTGGCGTAGCCGGCGTACGTTCGGAAGATCCAGGGGTTGTCCGGGGTCATGGGCGCCTCCGGCGTCGGCCGGAGTATACCCGCGAGCCGCTAGAAGCCCTTGCCGCCGACGCCGCACACCTCGTTGAGGTACACGTATGGGCTCACGGCGGATCCGCCGCCGGGATGGTACTCGAAGTGGTCGTGGGGCGGCGTGCCGGCGGCGTTCCCGGTGTTCCCCACCAGCCCGATGATGTCGCCGGGCTGCACCTGCTGACCGTCCACGCCGACGTGCTCGGACAGGTGGGCGTTGTACACGTAGTCGGCGTTCGCGGATGCGTACACGTGGACCGACGTCCCGCCCAGGCCGTTGAAGCTCTCCTCGGCTCGCCCGGCGAACGGGGCCCGGATCGGCGTCCCCGCCGGGGCGAAGACGTCGTTCCCCTGGTGTGTGTGCCCCACCCGGGGGAACCCGAAGTCGTCGATGTACGAGCGCGGGGGGTCGACCGGGCACCAGTAGAACGGGCCATCGGCTGACGGAGGGGGCCCCACGTTGCCACCGCCGCTGATCCCGAACTGGGCCAGGAACTCCCGCTGGGCCTTCTTCGTCAGCTGCTCGACGATCCGCTCGGCCTCGGCCTCCTTGTCCTGCAGGGTGGCCTTGGCCGCCGCCTCGGCCTCCCACCTCGCGTTGAGCTCCTCTTCCTTGCCCTCCAGGCTGGCCAACTGGCGGTCGTACTCCGCCCGGTACTCCTTCAGCGAACGACGGAGCCCGACGAGCTCCTGGCGCTGCACCACCAGGCCATCGGCCAGGCCGGCGTCCTTCCGGCTGAGGGCATCGAGGAAGCTGAACCGGTCGGCCAGGTCGTTCAGCGAGTCGGCGTCGAGGAGCAGCTCCACGACCCCCGCCGGACCGCGGATGTACACGTCGCGGGCCCGGTCGTTCAGCGTCCCCTGGAGCTCCTCGGCCTTGTCCCGGGAGCGCTCGATCCCGTCCTCGGCTTCCTCTTTCGCCAGGTCCAGGGCCTCGATGTGCGTGGTGACCTGGGAGATCTGGTTCGTTAGGCTCTGGATGGCCGCCCGGATCTGATCCACTCGGGCCTTGGCCCTCCGGAAGTCCCTCCGGATGGCCTCGAGCTGCTCCCGTGCCTGGTCGAGCTCCTGCTGCGTGTCCGTGGTCTGGGCCTGGACCCCGGCCGGCGAGACCTGGGCGAAGGCGAGCACGACAAGGACGGCCCCGGCGGCACGCCGGAGCCGGCGGACGGGCGATCCCCGGCTCGCTTCGCTCATGAGCTGCTCATCCTATGGTGGGACCCGTGTAAACGGGCGTTCTCAGCGTGACGTTTACACCCGTGTCATTCAAGCATCGGCACCGCGGGGGGCCGGACTTGAGCCCCCCGGGGCTATCAGAGCTCCGTTCCGGGCAGGCCGAGGTCGCGCGCGATCAGGATCCGCTGGATCTCGTTCGTGCCCTCCCCGATCTCCAGCACCTTCGAGTCCCGGTAGAACCGGGCCACCGGGAACTCCTCGCTGAACCCGTACCCGCCGTGCACCTGAACCGCCTCGCGGGCGCACGTCACCGCGATCTCGCTGGCGTACAGCTTGGCCAGGGAAGCGGCTGCCTTGAACGACCGGCCGCGGTCGCGCAGCCACGCCGCCTTGTACGTGGCCAGGCGGGCGGTCTCCACCGCCACCTGCATGTCGGCGATCTTGAACTGCATCCCCTGGAACGCTCCGATCGGCCGGCCGAACGCGGTCCGCTCGTTCGCGTACTTCACGCTCTCCTCCAACGCCCCCTGGGCCAGCCCCACCCCGAGCGCGGCGATGGCCACCCGGCCCTCGTCGAGGATTGCCAGGAACTGGGCGAAGCCTCGACCGCGCTCGCCCAGCAGGTTCTCCTCTGGGACCCGGCAGTCATCGAACGCCAGCTCGTGCGTGTCGGAGGCGTGCCAGCCGATCTTCTGGTACGACCGGCCCACGGTGAACCCGGGCGTGTCCATGGGCACGATGATCGCGGAGATCTCCTTGGAGCCGTCGTCGCGCTTCCCGGTAACCGCGGTGAGCGTGGCCAGCTTCGAGATCGGGGTGCCGCTGTTCGTGATGAACGCCTTGGAGCCGTTGATGATCCACTGCCCACCCTCCAGCCGGGCCGTGGTGCCGGTGGCCTCGGCGTCGGAGCCCCCACCGGGCTCGGTGAGCCCGAACGCCCCCAGGATCTCGCCTCGGGCCATGGGCACCAGCCACCGTCGCTTCTGCTCCTCTGACCCGAACCGGTAGATGGGATTGGCCCCCAGGCCCACAGCCGCCTCGAGCGTGATGGCGATCGAGGAGTCGATCCGGGCCAGCTCCTCGATCGCCAAGACCAATGTCAGGAGGTCGGCGCCCTGACCGCCGTACTCCTCGGGGAACGGGATGCCGAACAGCCCCAGCTCGGCCATCTGCTCCACGACATCCATGGGGAGCTCCCCGGCCCGGTCCATCTCCTCGGCCCGCGGAGCGATCACGTCCTCGGCGAACCGGCGGACGGCCTTGCGGAACTCCTCCTGCTCGGGGTTCAGGTCGAAGTCCACTGACCGTGAGCCTACCCCACCGCCGCGAGCACGCCCCGCACCAGCTCCGCCTCGTGGAACGCCCGGACCCACTCCGCCTCCTCGAGGATCTTCCGGGCCCTGGCCACCTCCTCGTCCCCGCCGGCGGCCTCGGCGCCGAAGAGTGAAGCGATCCACCACACGGAGATAGCAACCGCCCGCTCCTGGCCCTGGCTGCGGTTCATGGCCAGGGCCGCCAGGGCCAGCTCCCTGGCCGCGTCGACCTGGCCCTCGGCGACCCCGATCAGAGACCGGGCCCACAGGAGCGCGGTCCGGTCGCCCGGACCGGCTTCGGTCTCCGGCAGCGTGGGGTCGTCCACGATCGCCCGGGCCTCCTCCAGCCGGCCCCGGAGCGCCAGCGTGATGGCCAGCTCGGCGGCGTTCCAGGCGATCAGGACCCGGTCGCCGAGCTCGACGCATAGCCCGTACGCCTCGCGGAGGTCGGCCTCGGCCTCCTCGTACCGCTCCAGGAGCCGGAGCACCGTGCCCCGATCCCCCAGGGCCGAGGCAAGCTCCCACCGGGCGCCCAGGTCACGGTAGATCTTCACGGCCTCGCTGGAGCAGGCCAGGGACTCCCCCAGCTGCCACATGGCGCGGAACGCGTTGCTCCGCCGCTCCTGGGCCGTGGCCACCGTGAACGGGTCCCCCAGCTCCCGGCCGACAGCCAGGGCCGGCTCCGCCAGCTCGAGCACGCCGACCGGGTCGTTCTCGGCGGCGGTGACACCGGCCAGGGAGATCAGCGCCCGGGCCTCCCCCCACCGGTCCCGCTCGGGGTTCTCCCGGGCGATCCGCAGCGCCTCCTGGAACGTCCGACGGGCGGCCTCCATGTCCTCCCGCCAGTACCCCACCCAGCCGGCCATGAGGAGCGTTCGGGCCGTGGCCCACGGATCCCCCAGCTTCTCCGCGGCGGCCAGGGCCCGGTCGAACATGTCCTCGGCCCGGTCGATGTCCGCGTGGATGTTCAGCGTGATGTCCGCCAGGAACCGTCCAGCCAGAGCCCCGGTCCACGGATCGCCCCCGGCCCGCTCCAGGGCCAGGACCAGGGTGGCCTCCGCATCCTCGTACTCGCCGAGCCAGTACCGGGCCTCCCCCGTGCCGGCCAGGATGCGGGCCTCGTCGGGCCCCCAGCCCTCCTGCGGCCCGGCCATGGCCAGGGCCCGCTCGTACAGGTCGACGGCCGCCCGGGACTCCATCCGCCGCCGGGCCAGGTCCCCGGCCCGGCGGAGCGCGGCCTCGGCCCGGAGGGCCGGCTCGCGGTCGGAGGGGTCGAGATCGAGGGCGGCCCGGGCCGCCTCCTCGAGGTGGAACGCCACCTGCTGGGCGTGCCGCTCGGATGCCTCGAGCTCGTCCAGGCCCTCGGCCACTCGTACGTGGAGCCGTCGTCGCTCCCGCTTCGGCAGGCTGTCGTAGGCGACCTCGCGGAGCAGCTCGTGCCGGAACCGCCACCGGCCCCGGATCTCCTCGTCCCGGACCAGCAGCTCCTCGTCCTCCAGCGTCGCCAGGACCTCCGGGTTCGCCTCGGCCACCAGGGCCAGCTTCGGCTCGGTGAACGCCCCACCGGGGAAGATCGAGGCCACCCGGATGAGGTTCCGGGCCGGCTCGGCGAGGTGGTCGATCCGGGACGCCGCCACGGCCTGGACCGTCGGTGGCAGCATCCGGGCCGGGACCCGGCCGTCGTGAGTGTGAGCGTCGGCCTCGTGCAGGAGCATCCCGGTGGTCTCCACGATGAAGAACGGGTTCCCGCCCGCCTCGCGAGCGATCCGGCCCGCGGTGGCCTCGTCGATGGGGTTCCCGGCCGCGGCGCCGGCCAGGTCGAGGGACTCGCGGTACCCCAGCGGCTCCAGGTGCAGGACGATCGCGTCGGGGACGCCCGCCCCCCAGGCCGGGCGATGACGGACTAGGTCCTCCCGGGCCACCGCCACCACGGTCAGCGGGAGGCGCCGGCTTCCGCGGACGACCTCCTCGACCACGTCCAGCAGTGGCGGCCGGGCCAGGTGGAGGTCCTCCAGGACCACCACCACCGGTCCCGACCTGGCCAGTCCCTCGACGAAGGACACCAGGCCGGCCCGGATCTCGGCGGCCCGGTACTGGGTCCGCTCCCGGCCCTCCTCTCCCACGCCCAAGAGGAGGCCGAGCTGGGCCACCACCCGGTCGACGTCGGTCGGGTCGCAGCACCCCTCGATCACGTCCTCGAGCCGTGCGCGGAGCTCCTCCTGGGGGGTCTCCCCGCCGGCGCCGAGCCGCCGGCGGACCATGTCCACAAGTGGCGCGAACGTGGGGTCCTCGCCGAACTCGCTGGCCCGCCCGGACATGACCACGGCCTCCTCCGGGACCCCGGCCAGGAGCTCCTGCACCAGGCGGCTCTTCCCGATCCCCGGCTCGCCGACCACGGTCACCAGGTGGGCCCGAGAGGTCTCCATGGCCCGCTCGAACGCCCCCCGAACCAGCTCGAGCTCCCGCCGCCGACCTACCAGGGGGATGGTCCGACGGGATGACCGCGGGGTGAGCGACACGACCGGAGAGGCGGAGGGCTCGTCGGCGAACCCCCTGGCCGCCACCCGGCGCGACTCCCCGAACGAGGCTGCGTGCCGGGTGAGCAGCCACGTGGTCTCCCCGACCAGCACCTCCCCCGGCTCGGCGGCCTGCTGGAGCCTTGCGGCCAGGTTCACCGCGGCCCCGGAGACCATGAAGTCGTCGGCCGGCGCCATGTTCGCCACCACTGCGCCGGTGTTGATCCCCACCCGGACCCGGAGGGGGTCGACCAGGCCCTGCCGCTCCCCGAGCTGCTCGACCCGGTCACGGATCGACAGCCCCGCCCGGACCGCTCGGAGGGCGTCGTCGTCGTGCGCGTGGGGCAGGCCGAACACGGCCATGACGGCGTCCCCCACGAATTTCTCGGCCCGGCCTCGGAGCGAGGAAAGCTCGTCCGAGGCCAGCTGGTAGAAGGCCCCCATGACCTCCCGGAACCGCTCCGGGTCCAGGCGGGAGGCCAGCTGGGTGGACGCAGCGATGTCGGCGAACAGGACCGTGACGACCTTCCGCTCCTCCCCGGCCTCATCTTCTTCGTGGGCCACCCAGGCCCCGCAGCGAGGGCAGAACCGGGCATCGGTAGGGAGCGGCGTGCCGCACCGCTCGCAGGTTCGCGCGCTCACGCCCGCAAGGATACGGGAGTGTGCCGACTCAACCCAGGGGGGACGGTGGCCGATGGACCGGGGACGGAGTCCGAGGCGGACGGGGTGCCTGCCTCGGACGCGGCCACTCCCGGGAGGGGGCCCGTTGGAGACCGAGATCTATCACGTGGTACCGGTCCAGGACTGGGTCGTCCACGAAGAGCAACGGGATATCTGCGTCTGCGGTCCTCACGTCGAGTACTTCCCGGGCGGCACTGTGATCGTCCACCACGCCCTCGACGGCCGCAACGCCGCCGATCCGACGTGGCCTCGCAGGCGGGCCACAGAGGTTGCCCGGATCCACCTCAGGGCCGACGAGCCGGCCTGACGCGTCCCGGGCGGAGGACGGGCCCGGAGGCCCGACCTCCGCCGTGTGACTCCCTATCGGCGCTCCTCTGGAGGAAGGGGCGTCCCGGGCCGCTGCTCCGGGCCAGAAGGCTCCGCGGGCCCGGCGTATGCCGTCGGCGTCTCCGCGCCGACCGCGCCTTGCGGCTCGGTCCCGACCTCCCTGCGGACCTCGTCGCCACGCTCACGCAACGCCTCGGCCCCGCCGGTCCGAACCTCCTCGCGGATCTGCGGCGCTTCCCGCTCCATCCGGTTCAGTGCCCGGTTCCACCGCTCCCGCATCGGCTGGATCCCTCCCCCTCCGATGGCCACGATGCCGACGCCCACTATCAGCGCCAGCAGGGCGTAGAAGAGGCCGATGACGATCGGCTCCGCCACGTTGATCTGCGTCAAGGCGGCGGTGATCCCCACCACCCAGATGCCGGCCGCCGCGATGGCGGCGAGCGCACGGCCGTAGGACAGGCCGCCCAACAGCCCCGACACGATGGTCCGAACCCCGGTGGCGACGGCGGCCGTGATCACGATGATCAGGATGGCCACGAAGAGATTCGGGAGGAAGGCGATGATGCCCTCGATCAGGTCGCTGATCGGGTTGGGGCCGAATACACCGAACGCCAGCTGGAGCACGAACAACATGACCGTGTAGAAAACGATCCGGGAAAGGATGTCGCTGGCGTCGAGCTTCGACCGGTCCATCGCCCGCTTCAGCCCACCCCGCTCGACGAGCCGATCGAACCCCACCCGTTCCAAGACCTTGTCCAAGATCTTCTCGATCGCCTTGGCCACGAAGTAGCCGATCACCAGGATGAGCAGGAACCCGCCGAGCTTCGGCAGGAAGGTGATGATGGAGGTCCAGGCCCGCTCCAGCCCGCCCTCGAGGTCGACTTGCGCTAGCACTGTCATGACGCCTCCTTCTCCCGCGCGGTCCGGACCGGCCCATGCCGGTCGGAACGGGCAACCAAGAGATTCCCCGTAGGCGAAGGAGCGAAACGAGGCGGGAGGGGGCTGGGGTCAGTCCGGTACCGGACGGAAGCCGCGAAGGTCGAGGATCGAGCCGGTCCGCTGGGCCTTCGGCTGGAGGACGGCCTCGACCCTCATCCCCGACTCCAGCTCCTCCGCCTCGATCACGAAGTGCATCAGGACGGTGTCCGCGCCGTCGAGGCGGACCAGCCCCACCGTGACCGGGTCCGGGAGCGGCTCACCCTCCACGCCCACGGTGCCGACCGAGAACGACACCAGGGTCCCCTGGGGACCCACCGTGACGTCCGGCTCCAGCGGGCCGGCGAAGCACCGCTCGCAGAACAGCCGGGCCGGGCAGTATGTGACCCGGCACTCCTCGCACCTCGAGGCCAGGAGCTCCCCCCGGTCCCGCAGGGCGGTGAAGAACGCTTCCCCGGCCACCCCCGGGGTGTACCGGTGACGGACCGGGATGCGGTCCTCCCACAGGATGACGTCCTTGGGGTCCGAGACCTTCTCGAACATCCTCAGCCCGCCTTCGTCCTGAGCTTCGCCTCGCGGGGCCGGAAGTACCGGATGTCGAGGATGGAGCCCCGCCGCTCTTCCTCCGGCAGCCACACCGCTTCCACGGCCATGCCGATCGACACGGCGTCGGGGGCCACCTCGCCGAGCTTGTGCATGAAACCGATCCCCTGGGAGGCCCCGTCGATCTCGATCACGGCCGGGAGCTCCGGCTCCTCCAGCGGCTCCATGTCCCACCGGATGTGGCAGATCGAGAAGGTGTTCACGGTCCCCGTGTCCGAGACCTCGAGCCACCGGTCGGTGGGCCGGAAGCATTGCTCGCAGAACATCCGGGGCGGCACCAGGATCCGCCGGCACCGCCTGCACTCCCGGGCCAGGATCACCCCGCGGCGGAGGCCCCGGAGGTACTCGCCGACGGCCACGCCCGTGTCCCAGGCGTACCGCGCGTCGACCTCCCAGTCCACCGCCCCCACCGCCTCGCGGAACGCCGCGTCCTTCAGCGGGGTGGGTCCCAAAGTCACCCTCGGCGGCGCGCCATCGTCGCGGGTCATCGGCCCATCACCACCACCGTGCCCACCTGCATCAGGTCTCCCCAGGCCTGGGCCACGCCCTTCCGCGGGTCGCCCGGCACCTGTCGCTTCCCCGCCTGCCCCGAGAGCTGCCAGTACAGCTCGGCGATCTTCATCAGCCCGGCCGCGGCGATCGGGTTCCCCACCCCGAGCAACCCCCCCGAGGGCGTGGACGGCAGGTCCCCGTCGCGGTTCAGCACGCCGTCCTTCATGGCCTCGGGGGCCTTCCCCTTGTCGAACAGCATGAGCCCCTCGAGGTGGTGGAGCTCCTTGTAGTCGAACGGGTCGTACGCCTCGGCGATGTTGATCTCCTTCCGGGGCTCCCGGATCCCGGCCATGTCGTAGGCCTGGCGGGCCGCGTACTCCACGTACCTCGGGTAGTACAGGTCGCGATTCGTCCAGTACGCGGTGTCCAGGTGCCAGCCGACACCGTCGACCCACACCGGCCGGTCGGTGGTCCGCTTGGCCACGTGCTCGGCGGCCAGCACCACGGCCACGGCGCCGTCCGACACCGGCGAGACGTCGAGGCGCTGGACCGGCCAGGCCAGCACCTCGGAGTCGAGGACGTCCTCCACCGTGATGTCCGCCTGCCCGAGGAGCGCGGCGGGGTGGTCCGCGGCGTTCCGTTTGTTCTTCACCGCGACCTGTGCGATGTCCCGCTTCTCCAGGCCGTGCACGGTCATGTACCGGTTCATCTCCAGTGCGAAGATCCACAGGAGGTTCGGCCCCAGCGGGCGCTCCAGGATGCTGTCGAAGATCGTGATGAACGCGCCCTGGGCATGGGGCTGGGTCGAGGACATCTTCTCCTCCGCCACCACCAGGCACGTGTCGAACATCCCGCTGGCCACCTGGTACCAGCCCTGGATCGTGACGAACACCCCGGTGCCCCCGCCGACGTAGGTCCGGAAGTACGGCTTGCCCCACGCGCCGGCCCCGTCCGAGAGGTACTCCCCCTTCATGTGCACCCCGTCGAACGCGTCCGGGGCCGTCCCCATGGCCACGCAGTCGATGTCGTCCAGGGTCATGCCAGCGGAGTCGAGAGCCGCCCTGGCCGCCTGCCAGGAGAGCTCCTTGCCGGTCTCCTGGGCCCGGCGCACGAACTTCGTCATGCCCGCGCCGACCACGGCCACCCGCTGTCCCATCTAGGACGCCCCTTCGGACACTCCGGCGGCGTATTCGATGATCTGGACCGCGTTGCCGTCGGGGTCCCGGAACGAGGCGAACCGGGCGAACCCCTCCACCTCGCCGACGTGCTCCTCGAACGTGGCGCCCCTGCCCTCCAGCTCGGCCCGGGCCGAGTCGAGGTCGTCGACGCCGAACACCGCGGTGGCTCCGCCCGGCTGCATGGGGCGCCCCTCCACCGCGCCGTGCAGGGCCAGCCTGATCGGGCCGGCGTCGAACTCGGCCCAGTTCGAGCCGTCCCGGCGGGTGAGCCGGAGCCCCAGCACTTCCTGGTAGAACTTCACCGCTCGATCCATGTCGGTGACCCAGTAGTACACGTGGTCGAGGAGCACCTCACGCCACCGCCTCGTCCGAGGCGAACACCGCCACCGCCGCCGACGTGGAGGGGACCCCTCGCCAGGACTGGGCCACGGCCACCCCGGCCTGGTCCACCTGTCGCTCCCCGGCCTCGCCCCGCAGCTGGAGCACGCACTCCAGCGTCCGGGCCAGCCCGTTCGCCTCGAACAGGTACCCCTGGCCGAGCGACCCGCCACTGGCGTTCACCGGCAGGTCCCCGTGCCGGGCGAAGGCCCCCTCCTCGACCATGGGGCCGGCCTCACCGGGCCGGGCCAGGCGGAGCGCCTCGAGATGCATCAGCTCGCGGTACGAGTACGCGTCGTCGACCTCGGCCAGGTCCACGTCCCGGGTGGGCGAGCCGAGCCGGGCCATCTCGTAGGCCCGGTCGGCGGCCTGCCGGACGTACCCTGCCCGATCCCACTCCCGGCTCTCCAGCGAGGCGCTGCCCGTGGACCATCCCACCCCGGCCACCCACACCGGCGCGTCCGTGAGGTCCGAAGCTCGGTCGGCATCGGCCAGGACCAGGACCACGCAGCCGTCGGCCCTGGCCGCCACGTCGAGGCGGCGGACCGGCCACCACAGCGGGTCCGACTCGCCCACGTCGTCGGCGGTCACCTCGGTGGGGTACGCGGCCCGGGGGTTGTCCAGAGCGTTCCGCCGGTTCTTCTCCACCACCAGCGCGCACTGCTCCTCGGACGTCCCGGTGGCGTCGAGGTACGCGTTCATCTCCAGCCCGGCTACGGCCAGGGGCGAGACACCCAGCGGCCGGTTGTACACGGGGTCGAGGGCGAACTGATGGATCGAGCCGAGCGACAGAACGTCCGAGACCTTCGAGTGGCCCTCCACGGCCACCACCCGAGCAGCCCCCGAGCGGATCAGCATCACCGCGGTGGCCACGGCGAACAGGCCGTCGGCGGAGACGGTGTGGACGGGCCGAAGGGCCGCCCCGATCTGGTCCGGCACGTACTCGTCGAAGATCGAGGTGCCCTCCCAGAAGTCCTCGGAGACGGCCACGAACGAGTCCACGTCCCTCCGGGGGTCGATGCCGGCGTCGTCGTAGGCCCGGAGGGCGGCCTCGAAGGTCAGCTCCTTGTACGAGAGTCCGGCCGTGATGGGGGCGAACCCGGCGTGGCCCACCCCGACGACGGCGACCCGGTCCCGCATGGCGGCGGGAGTCTAGCAAAGGGACGAACCGGACCGGCAACGAGTCGCTCGGGTCGTCAGGCCCGCTGTTCGAGATCCGGCCGCGACTCCGGTGAGAGACGCCGGAACCCATCGATGAGGCGGGACTTGTCGTCCGGGGTGATCGGTCGCAGCCGGATGCGAGTGCCGTCCCCGAGGGCCACCTCGGTGGTCCGGCGGCGCACGAATTCCTGGTCGGCCACTACAGGCGGCCGAGAAGCCGGCGCTTCTGCGTCTCGAACTCCTCGGTGATCAGCCCCCGTTTTCTCATGGAGGCCCGCCGCTCGATCTCGTCCAACGGCGACGCGTTCGTCGACAGGGTCTCGGTCTGTGCGGCGGGACCTGATGCCTTCGAGAGCTCGCCTCTGATTCCGTTCGGCCTGCTCGAAGATCAGCTTCTGGACCGCCTCCGGCCGGCGGATGTGGGAGAAGTTGTTCTGGCCGAACTCGCCGCCCGACTCGATCCGCAGGTCCCCGGCCCCCACCACCCGTTCCAGGACCGACTGCTCGAAGCGGACGTCGTTGACGCGCTCCAACGGGATCTCCATCGACCGCTTCGCCAGCCATCCTGAGCGGTGGATGACCCGATCGCCGGTGACCACGAAGTACGAGGTCACCCAGCCTAGGAAGGAACGGACGGGAAGGGCCAGGAACAGGACGATGCCGGACAGCACGGTCGCCCCCCCGATCACCCTCGGGGGATGCCCTGGGGGTCGAGGACCCGATCTCTCCCACCGCGACCCCGCGGCCTCGCCTCTTTGACTCGAAGGAGGTCGCGCGACCCCTGACTCGCTGATCAAGCGAGTCGTTGACGCGGGCTTGGCCGATGGAGCACAGTCACCCCGTGGATCCTTCATCCAGGAGGGACATTGTTCGCGCTCATGCCGAACATGCGGTATCTCAACGGCCGATACTGGGACTATCTGGATCACCACACCCCCCTCACCCACCACAGCCTGTCCGAGGCACTGAGCCCCACCGGATTCCATGTGGAGAGCGTGATCCCCAGGTTCCTGCCCGACAGCGTGCACCAGACCTGGTTCCTGAAAGAGCCGCCTTCTCCTTCGCCTGTACCTGCGACTCCGGTTCATGTGGCCGCTCCTCGGCCGCCAGATGCTCATCGTGGCCACCAGGGCCGGAGACGGCGAGAGGACATCGGGGATCGACCGCTAGCAACCGGAGGCGGACCTTGGCGAAGCGGCCACGAGCCCACCTCGTCAGACGATCCGGAGCAGGCGCCCGCAGTCGAGCATCACGGTCACGCCGGGAGGCGCGATGGGGACGCGAACGACCTGGCCCACCCCGGCGCAGCGACCTCGCGCCAGGGACAGTTGTTCGTTCCACGTGGGCCCCGGCGATCGCACGAAGACGAAGTTCACTGCAATCAGCGCCGCGACCAGGGTGGGCCCCATGAGCCGGATCACGCGCGCCGGTCGCCGCGGCAAGCCGGCGAACGTCGCTTCCACCACGCAAGTGACCGTGGCTGCCAGGAACAGCAACGGCACGAACGTGTACCGTGCCCCGGCCAGATACAAGGTCCTCTCGAGGGGCACCAGGAACCCGGTGACCCCTCGGATCCACACCACAGCGCCGAAGGACACCAGTGAGTATCCGAAGAGCCCGACGATGGCGAGCCGCCGCCCGCGGTCACTCTTCCAGGCGCCCCAGCTCACCAGGACGAGTATCGCCCCGAGAGCCCCGTAGGCGAATCCCCACCCCAGCCAGCGCCAGAGCTCGTCGGCGAAGCGGTTCCCCGTCAGGAACACGCCCCCGATCCTCAGCGCGTAGAGGGGAAGGACGTCGAAGGCGGAGGACGCGCCCCACCGCAGGGGTTCCTCGCCGAAGAGGAAGGGCAGCTGGATGAGAAGGCCAGCGAAGAACACAGACGGAATGAGTCGCTGAAGCGGCCGGTCCGCCTTCACGACCCGCCACACCGCGACCGGTGCGTACAGGGCCGTCACCGGGGTGCTGAGGGTTGCAACGGCCACCACCAGCGTCGACACACCTGCTTCGGCACGGGACGAGGGCTTCCGGAGCACGGCCCAGAAGCACGCGAATGCC
Organism: Actinomycetota bacterium; assembly: GCA_050692915.1. Taxonomy (GTDB): domain Bacteria; phylum Actinomycetota; class UBA4738; order UBA4738; family CALAEC01; genus CALAEC01. The sequence continues at coordinate 26,101 of JBOGVU010000009.1, forward strand.
AGATACCAAGGGAGGTTGGTCGCCGTGTTTACCACCTCATCCACCGCCCAGGGAGCCAGGATCATCGTCCCGGCCACGACCCCCCGCCCCAGACGAGACGTCAAGAGCTCCGCCGAGACGCGGTAGACGTACAGGGACAGCAGCGCCGTGATCGCGGCTGGACCCACGGAGAGCACCAGCGGCGCGAGCTCCAGCGGGAGGATGGAGGCCAAGGCCCCCAGCAGCCTTGGTCCCAGCAGCAGGTAGCTCGCCTGCGGCGTGAAGATCGCCGGGATCCCTCGGGCCACCGCATCCTCGAGGAACACGGCCCCGTCCTCCGCCCAGAGGCTGTCGTACGCTGGCGCCCCCCGCTGCCTGGCCACCTGGAGCGCCGTGGCCAAGGCGACCCAAGCGAGGCCGACCAGCAACGGCGGGGCCCGGCCCACCCCGACCGGGCCCCCGTCCGCCGTCCCCTCCCGAGCCGTCCGCGAGCGATCCATGGGGCGCTCTCGAACCGGCGTCAAATGAGGCCGTTCTCCACGGCCCGCTGGATCCAGGGAATCACCTCGTCCAGCATGTCATCCAGCGTTGCGGTGGCCTCGAAGCCGAGGACCCGCTTGGCCTTCTCCGTGGACGAGATCCGGCGCTGGACGTCGTGTTCGAAGGGCGCGTCACTGACGTACCGGAACGGTACCCCCGGGCGTAGTCGGGTCAAGATCCGCTCGGCCAACTCGAGGACGGTCGTCGACTCGGAGGTCGACAGGTTGAAGTCCTCGTTGATGGCGTCCGGGTGCTCCATCGCCAGAACGATGCCTCGAGCGAGGTCGGCGCCGTAGGTGTAGTGGCGAACCTGCGACCCGTCACCAAGGATGTGCAGCGGATCCTGACCCTTGAGGATCTTCTGGACCAGATCCGGCACGACGTGGCTCATGGCGAGATTCACGTTCCCACTGTGGATCTCAGGCGCCCCCTGGGCTCTCATCTCCCCGATGCCGACGCAGTTGAAGGGGCGGACGATCGTGTACGGCAGCCCGTGCTGGTCGTAGGCCACCCGCGCGAAGTACTCCACCGCGAGCTTCTGGAAGCCGTACGACGAGCGAGGTGGTGGGATCTCCAGCTCCTGGCCCTCGTACGAGGGCCAGGTGGTTGCCGACTCGAAGACCATCGACGAGCTCATGTAGGTGACCTTCCGAAGCCTGCCGGCGGAGAACGCCTCGATTGCCGCATCGCACGCGGCAGCGGTGATCCGTTCGTTCGTGGCCAGCAGATCGTACGGGTAGGTGTGGAAGTAAGAGATGCCCCCGATCAGCGCCGCTCCGGCCATGAAATGATCGCAGTCTTCCAGCAGGTTTGATACGAGTCCCACATCCGCGGCATCTCCCTCAACAAGCCGATACCGAGGATTCGTGTCGAACGATCGGGCCACGCGACCGTACTTCGACAGATTGTCGAGGCCAATGACCTCGTATTCTTCCTGAAGTAGGCGCTCCACAACGTAGCCGCCGATGAACCCGGCCGCGCCGGTGACCAGGACCTTCACAACCGTATCCTGGCCGCCTTCTCCCTGAGGCGGTCGACGGTGAGCTGGGGGCCGAAGGCGAAGAGGTACCAGCGCAGGTAGCGAGGAGCCCACGCCCGCATGGCGAAGCTGGACACTCCGAAGGACCGATCCAGCCAGATGGTGGGGATCTCGGCCACCGGTAGCCTTAGGCGTCGCGCCTTGGCCACCATCTCCAACCCAATCTCGAATCCCGCGTCCGAATCCACCCCCGCGGAGCGGAGGAACCCCCTCGAATACGCCTTGAACGAGTTCGTCGCGTCCCGGGTTCCGACCCGCGCGAACCATCGGAGCGTCAGACCGGCCAGGCGAGAGAGGGTCCGCTTCAGCCACGGCCCACCGACCTGCTGCCCCCCACGGGCGTATCGGGAGGCCGCGGCGATGACGACGCCGCGCTCCACCAAGCGGGTGAGCTGATCGATCTGGTGGGGATCATCGCTGCCGTCAGCCATCGTGACTACGACCACATCGGCGTTCGCGTGGTCGATCCCATACCGGATGGCCCGGGCCGGCCCTCGGCCGTAGGTGTTCAGCAGCGGAACGAGCCGAGGCTCCTCGGCTGAGTACTTCTGCAAGTACGGTACGGACGAGTCCTCCGGCGAGTCGTACACCATCAGAACTTCGCACGGCAGGGAAACCCCCTCGAAGATGCGGTCGAGGCACGGGACGACGTTCTCCCCCTCGTTGTGGACGGGGACCACGACGGACACGCGGGGCTTCACGTCCGCACGTGCCCCGTGACGACTCCCCAAATGTCCACGACGGGGAGATCCGTCTTCAGTTTCCGATAGGTGTGATGCGGAGCGCCGATCACAAGCAGGTCCGCCTCTCGGAGCACCTGGTCCAGCGGGACCAGTTCGGGGTCCGAGGTCACGTAGGGGTCGGTACAAAGGACGGCCTGAGCCTTGAATCCCAGGATCCGCTTGAGCTTGTAGCTCAGGCTCGAGCGCGTGTCGTCGGACTCGCCCTTGAACGCCATCCCGAGGATGCCGACCGTCATTTCCGCAAGCGCGTAGCGCTGTTCGATCCTCGATATCACGTACAGCGGCATCCCCTCGTTGATCATCATCGCCGCCTGGCCCAGGTGGAAGTTGTTGTTGTTGAACGCTGCCAACTGTGCAGAGTCCTTGAACAGGCACGGGCCCGCAGCGAATCCCGCTCTGGGGAGATCCTTGGCTCGTGGATACTCATAGGCCAGGGCGGAACGGATGCGCTCGAAATCGAGACCGAAGTCGTTGGCGATCATGAAGAACTGGTTCGCCGCAGCGAACTTGATGTAGCGCCACGCGTTGGTGAAGAGCTTGGCCAGCTCCGCCTCCTCCGGCTCCAAGCGGACCACGTCGCCGGTCAGGTTCCGGAAGAGCTTCTCCGCCCGCTCGACGGCCCTCGGTGTCCGTCCGGACACGATCTGCGGGAGCTCGAAGATCTCGGTGAGCGCCCGACCCTCCGCGATCCGCTCGGGGCAGAACGCCACGTCCACGTCTTTCCCAAGCTTGCGCACGACTTCCTCGACCTTCCGGGTCACACCCGGATACACCGTGCTCCGAAGGACCAAGAGCTGGCCTTCGGTCAGATGATCCCCGATCTCCGCAACGACACGCCCTACGGCTTGGATGTCGGGATTGAGGTGTTCGTCCACTGGCGTCCCGATGACCACGATCAGATTCTCGGCATCCGAGGCGGCGTAGGAATCCGTGGTCGCGGTCAGTCGTCCCTCGGCCCGGACGGGGCCCAAGACCTCCTTGGCTCCATCTTCGCCGAAGGGCATCTCGCCCCGCTCGACGGTGGCCACTGCCCCAGCATCGCGGTCTACAAGCAGAACCCTGAGCCCTCGGTCCGCGAACGCCAGCCCAAGCGGGAGCCCTGCTCGGCCACATCCTCCGATTACGGCAACGTCATGCGAGAAGGCCATAGCGTTCCTTTGGCTCGGTGGCTCCTATTCTGGACGAGCGAGGTGTTCGCATCAACGGGGGAACCTCGTCTCCGCTCTTCGGTACGCCCCCGGGAGGACCCCAGATGGGGGCATTGACACGGAGCGGGCGACCGGGTATCAGTCTCGCGTGTCCCCACCTGCTCCCCTCGGGGAGGATCGCCTCTCCCGCCTGTACCGGGAGCGATTCGCGGCCGACGATCGGGCCTTCAAGGAACGGGCGTGGGCGATCCTTTGCCAGCGGATCTTCCAGCCGCTGGTGCGCCGGTCGGACGCGGTACTGGACCTCGGAGCGGGCCACTGCGAGTTCATCAACGCCATCGAGTGCGGTCGAAAGATCGCGGTGGACGTCAACCCCGATGTTGCCAGGCACGCGCGGGACGCGGAGTTTATTCAGACGAGTGGCACCGATCTCTCCGCCGTGGAGGCGGGGTCCGTGGATGTCGTGTTCTCCTCGAACTTCTTTGAACACCTACAGGACAAGCAAGCAGTAATCCACACGCTAGACGAATGCCACCGCGTGCTGTCGCGGGATGGCACGCTCATCGTGTTGATGCCAAACATCCGCTACCTCAATGGGAGATATTGGGACTACTTCGACCATCACACACCACTCACCCACTACAGCCTGGTCGAAGCACTCAAGCTCTCAGGGTTCGACACCATCCGAGTCGTCCCCCGGTTCCTCCCGTACACGGTGAAGCAACGAAGCGTCCCTAGGAGCACGTTCCTGCTCTCCCTCTATCTTCGGCTCAGGTTCGTCTGGCCGCTGTTCGGCCGCCAGATGCTGGTGGTCGCCCGACGCACAGATTCACTACGAGGCGAGGCTGAGCGAACATCAGAGTGACCGTCCGTCCGAGCTTCGACGCAGCAGTACCGCAATATCGTTCTCGTACAGCACCGTGTCCTCGTAAACGGTGTCGAACCGATCCTGGAAGTAGTCGTCGAGAACCGTGGATGGGCGCGCGATCGGAGGCGGTGGGTTCCCGAAGTACGGGACCTGAATGATCACATCGGTACCGGCCAACTCGCGGACGATTTCACGCTGCACCGGAGCTCGGTCCGTGAGACACGGCTGGAATCCGATGTACCGTGAGCCGGGGGGACGGTCGACGACCCAGTAGAAGATAGGCATGTTCGCGAAATGCCCCGTGTTGATACTGAGGGCGACGAAGATCGGCTCATCCGGACCAGCGTACAGGTGCACCACGCGGGTGAGCCGTTCCCACTTCTGCCGATGAAATAGGAAGGTCTCGTCCAAGTCCGCGAACCCGTAGAGCCGATCGTATCGAGGCCAGTTCGTCCAGACCGCCAGATTCCTCGGCGCCCACGACGTGATGATGGTAGGGATGATCATGGCGCTAAGCAGTCCCAGGGTCAGGCCCCGAGCCCACCGCGAACGTAGCAGGGAGACCAGCATGGCAAGCGAGATCATCATCGGAGCCCACACAGGCTCCGGCTCCGCTCCAGCCCGAGCACGGTGCTCAAGCCAGAGGAACGCAACAGTGAGTCCGGCGAGCGCCATGGCCAGTCCGCGTATCTGGCGCCTCCTCAGGTGGACAGCGCTCAACGCGAGCGTTACTCCTGCCACGATCGGGGGCCCAAAGGTTCCAATACTCAGGACGACCTCATGGTCGGTCCAGATCCGCCCCCGCAAGGGGGCAAGGAGAGCTTCCCAGGCTGCGCCCCACGCCGGCTGAAGACCTCGGCAATCGGAGCGAGGATAAAAGCGGGCCGGGAACTCCACCAGATCGAGCCACACACGCTCCAGCCCCACTACACCGAGCAGGTAGGCACCGAACAGGGTCGGCGGCGTGAGCCCGGCGATCAACACCCATCGGGCCCCTCTGCCGAGATTCGGTCGCAGCCACCACCACGTCAACACGACGAGGACGGCGGCGAATGGAACGAACTCGTACCGTCCCCAGAAGGACATTCCCATGAGGAACGCGCCGATGGCGATGGGCTTTGCCTGACGCTCGTGACGTTCCTCCGAGCGCAACACGAACCAGATCCCCCACAGGACGAGCAGGAGAGACCAGGCGAAATGAAAATGGGACTGCGACGCCGCGATCGTGGCGATAGGCACGGACAGCGCGACCGCCGCCCACCGGCCGACGAACCGCCTTGCGAGGAGGTAGACGATGAGAGCCAGCGCTGCCTGGACAGCCAGGAACCCAAGGCGCACCGGCAAGGTGCCCCTGCCGAAGATGTGCATGAGGATCGAGCCATAGATGGGCGGCCCCGGACCGTACATGGTCCCTAGGTCCCGGTAGGGCACCATGGACAACGACGTGAACCGGGATAGCGTCAGGAGCCACCCGCCGTCATAGGGATTGATCGGCGCCTGAAGAACGGCCGGGGCACCGATGATCGCAAGGGCCACCGGGACCAGGAACCCGAGCCGGCCGAACCGGGTCCACCACCCGCGTGACCACCGTTCGACACGCGTATCGGGCCCCCGAGTCGGCGCCTGATCCTTGGTGATTAGAATCCGGGGGATGTCAGAATCGGAGCTGTCCATCGTCATCCCGATCTGGGGGGCCGACCATAACCTGACTCGCCTGGTCCCGTCGCTGACCGGCGAGCTTGGGCCCTCAGTTCCCAGGCCACTCGTCATCGTCGCCGCCGGTCCCGACGATCGGGATGTCGAGCCTCTGGCTCAGGGGCTCGGGGCCAGATTCGTACGTGCCGAAGGCGATGGTTACGGCACGATACTGCGAGCGGGGCTGGCGGCCGCTTCCGGCTCGTACGTCATCACCATGGACGGGGACTTCTCGCACCGCCCCGGCTACGTGCGGACAATGTGGTACCAGCGGGAGGAGGGCGACGTCTTGATCGCGTCCCGCTTTGTGCGGGGCTCATATCCCGAGATGCGGTTCGTCCGTCGCGTCCTCAGCAGGCTCCTCAACTTCCTCTATCGAAAGATCCTCTCGCTCCCCTACCGCGATCTCTCGAGCGGTTTCCGGATGTACCGACGGCAGGTTCTCGAGGACATCGGTGAGCCTCGAGGCCGCGGCCTCGACGTCCAGCCGGAGCTTCTGGTTCGGACTTACTGCCAGGGCTGGAACGTGACGGAGGTGCCGTTCTGGTATCAAGGAGCTCGGCCGGTGAGCCGCATGCGGATGCTGCGCCTCGGCATCGGATATCTTCGAACGATCGGTCGCTTGTTCGCTTTGCGGAACTCCGTGAAAGCTGCCGACTACGATCATCGGGCATTCGACTCGTGGATCCCGCTTCAGCGCTACTGGCAGCGGCGGCGATTCAAGATCATCCAGGACTTCGTGCCCACCAGTGGCCGAGTCCTCGATATCGGGTGCGGTTCTAGCCGGATCGTCCAAAACCTCCCGAGGGGCGTCGGCATGGACCTGGCCATCCGGAAGCTCCGCTGGCTACGAAGTCCGGGACGGATGCTTCTTCAGGGCGACATGAACCACCTGCCGTTCCGGGACGGAGCCTTCGATGCCGTGGTGTGCTCCGAGGTGATCGAGCATGTTCCCCGTGACGAGGTCCGCCTGTCGGAGCAGATCAGAGTACTCGCTCCTGGCGGGATGCTGATCCTTGGCACTCCTGACTACGGCCGACGTCTGTGGAGAGCGCTCGAGTGGACGTACGGCAAGGTGTTCCCAGGCGGGTACGCGAAAGAGCACATCAACCGGTACACCTACGGGGGGCTGCGTTCCGAGCTCGAGTCGCTCGGCCTGGAAGTGCTCGACTGCCGGTACGTGGCTCGCTCCGAGATGATCTTCAGGGCCCGGCTTCCAGCCGAGGCGGCTTCGCTGTCGTCGGACGCGTCGGCGAGGACGCGAGCACACGACACCAGCACAGTGAAGCCTTCGGGTGGCGTGATCGGGACCTCCACGTAGGCCTCACGGGAGCGGCAACGCTCAGCCGCCTCGGAGAGTGCCGTGCTCCAGGTCGGGCCCAGCGATCGCAGGTTGGGATCTCGCAGGTCCATGAGCGCCACCACAAGGACCACCACCGCTGCGCCGACACGGAGCGATCGAGCCCTGCCGGACCGAGGAGATCCGGGGGAACTCTCCACGCAGACGGAGATCGTGGCGAGCAGGAGCAGCGCAGGGATCAGCACGTATCGCGATCCGGCGAGCGATAGGGAGTCCGGCTGAGATTCCAAGTGCTCGGTCCCTCGGATCGCCACAGGCACCACGAAGAACATCACCGAGTACACGAGGAAGAGCCCCAAGCGCCAGCGCGCCTCAAGATGCCCCCGGAGCGCCCCGGCGAGGACCAACGCGGCCACCGCGCTCAACCCCCCGTACGCGATGGGATCGCCCAGCGAACGCCACGCCTGGGCCAGGAACTCGTTCCCGCCCCAGAGCGAACCGACCACCCGGAGACCGTAGAGCGCCGGCAGCTCAAGTGGTCGCGACCCAGCGTAGGACTGCGGGGCGAAGGCCCGTCGCTCGAGCTGCTGCTGAACGGGCACGGGGATGCTCGGGTCCGCGTAGCGACCGGCGCGGTCGGCGCTGAGCCACACCAATCCATGGATCGCCAGCGCGAGAAGGAACACTCCCCCCACGAGGACACGGCGAGGCCCCCATCGACGAACCACGGGGAGGATGGCCAGCGGCGCCATCACGATGGTGACTGGATCACTGAGCGCCGCCGCCGCCACGACCCCAGCGGCGACCGCACTCATACCCCACGACCGAGGCTGGGACAGGAGAGCCCAGAAAGCAGCGAAGCCGAGAAAGTAGTGGAGGTTCGCCGCGTTGTTGAGCGACTCGACGTTCGCCGGCGCCAGCAGAATCATCATCGCTGCCAGAAGTGCTCTTGCCCCCGTGGCCGGGAGGAGCGGCTTCGATGCGACGAAGACAAACAAGGAGAGACCCGCTACGGTGAGGCCCGAGAGCGTCGCAAATAGCCATGCCGCCTCCGACAGCGGGCGACCGGAAGCGAGCCATGCCATCATCCTGGGGGCCGCGTGCAGGTACCTCCCGGCTGGGGCGAGGAGCAGCTCGAACGGGTGATCGAAGTTCAGGGCGGCCGTGAAGAAGAGATGCCCGTCCTCCGCCCAGAGCGTGTCGGTCGCGGGGAGGCCCGCCTGGCGGCTCTGTTGGGCCCCGACGAAGAGTGCGATCCACCCGAGCGCGGCAGCGAGAGTCAGCAGCGAACGGCCATCCCAACTCCGGGAGAGCGCGCTATCCCGTTCGGATCCCGCTCGATCCGCTTCGTTGGCCGTCGCCGGCTCCCCCGGAGCCGTCCGGGGTTCCGACATGCGTGCTAGCGTACCGCCTCAATGACGGCGACGGCCCAGCTCGAACCGGGTCGGGCCACCCCTTCGAGATCCATGAGGCGCCTGGCCATCTCATGTCTCCTCGTCGTCTGGCTGGCCTTCGACTTCCCGGTCGTGACGGGCAAGGTGCTGTTCCCGGTCGACTGGGAGCCCCGCCCCAGCGACACGTCCGTCGAAGAGATAAGACAGCCGGCGAACCCGCTCGAGGGAGATGCGTACACGTTCTACTACCCGCTCCGTCTTCACCTCGGCGAGCGATTCCGAGCGGGGGAGCTCCCCTTGTGGGACCCACACCGGTTCGCCGGACTGCCCTTCGCAGCGAACTCACAGGCAGCCGTGTGGTATCCGCCCAGCTGGCTCTTCGCGCTCGGCGAGACCACCGTCGTCTATTCCTGGATCCTGGTGCTGTCCAGGCTCGGGGGGTTGCTCCTGGCGTACTGGTTCTTCCGACTCCTTCGCCTTCATCCGCTGGCCAGCGCGGCCGGAGCGGTGATCTTTATGTTCTCGGGCTTCTTCACCGGCTGGGGCGTTCACATCACCTTTGTGTCGGCGGGGATATGGCTCCCCCTGGTCCTCGGAGGCCTAACCATGATCTTCCAGGGACGACATCGGTTCGGCGTGCCGGCGGCGGCCGCCGGGCTGGGACTCAGCGCCCTGGCGGGACATCCCCAGGTGACGATCTACGTGTGGCTCGCCGCCGCGCTGTGGGTTGCCGTTCTGAGCGTCGGGGTGGTCGTCGACCGTCGCCGGGAAGGCGAAGCAGCCCTTGGCGGCGCCCTGGTGGCCATTGCGATCCCTGCCGTTGTGGCGTTCGTGCTCGGAGGGGGCCTTGCCACGATCCAGCTCCTGGGGTCTCTGGAGTTCGGTTCGGACATCATCCGTGGAGTGGAGATCTACGACCTCCTCATTGCCTCGGCCCTGCCCGCTCGTCAGGTCCTCGCGCTGCTGATCCCCGACCGATTCGGGAACCCCATCGATGGCAACGGCCTCGAACCTCCCAACTACACCGAGGCGGCCATGTACGTGGGGATCTTCACCCTCGTTCTGGTCGTGGTCACGGTGTGGTCGCGTCGGGACCGGTTCGCGTGGGGGTTCATCGTGATCGGCGTCATCAGTCTCCTGTCCGCGATCGGCACGGGCTTCTATCGGGTCCTGTACGAGGTGGTCCCGGGACTCGATCGTGTCCGGGCTCCTGGGCGCATCGTCTTCCTCCTGGACGCGGCGCTGGCCGGTCTGGCGGCCATCGGGGCCGACCAGCTGATCCGCCGCCCCCGTCGCTGGCCGGTCGCCCTTGCCTCGCTCGCCCTCCTGCTCGGGGTGTTCCTGAGCGTCACCGTGCTCAACCGCGGGGCGATCGATCCGGGCTACCTGCTGCCGCGAGTGGTCATGGCGGGACTCCTGGTCATGGGCGGCGCCGCCGTCTGCCTGCTCGGTTGGAAGGGCGCGCGCCGCCCCGTGCTGATCGGTCTCCCGCTGCTGGCACTCATCACGCTCGACCTGTGGCTCTTCGGGTTCCGATACCATCCGTTCCAGCGGCAGGACGAGCTATACCGAACCGACGCGGCGATCGACTACCTCGAGTCCTCCACACGACCTCGTCCGAGGTTCGTCCGACTGAACCGATACTGGATCCAGGTCAACGGCGCCCTGGTTCACGACCTCTACGACGTTCAGGGGTACGACGCCCTCATCCCCCGCCGGTACGTGGATCTGATAAGCCTGGCCGAAGATCAGCACGAGAACGCTCAGGCATTCAACGTCGTGTACAACCTGTCGGATCCCTCGTTGGCCGCTGATCCGGTCCTGGACCTCTTGGGCGTCGGGTTCGTCCTGGGGAAGGACGGGACGGACGGACTGGGACCTCCCCTCGCTGGAGACAGCTACGCCGTCTTCGAACAGCAGGGCGCTCTTCCACCGGCCTTCCTGCTCCACTGCTGGACGTGGGTTGCGGAGGGGACGGCGATAGACCGGCTGGCCGGCATGGAGACTGCCCAGCTCCGGGCCACTGCCGTACTTGAGTCACCCTCGGGCCAAGCGCCTCCCCCCGACCGTTCGACCAGGTGTGAGCCGGGAAGCGAAGCCACCGTGGAGACCTATGAGCCCGAGCGGGTGGTCCTGTCGGTCGATGCGGAGCGGGAGGCCGTCCTGGTCCTCACCGACACGTGGGATCCGGGCTGGCGTGCCACCGTCGACGGGCACGCCGTCACGATCCTGCGCGCGAACCACGCCCTCCGAGCCGTCCGGCTGGATCCTGGTGAGCATCGAGTCGTGTTCTCCTTCGAGCCATCCTGGCTCCTCCCCGGCGCCATCGTGTCGATCTCGTCCCTGGCCGTTATGGTGCTGTGGGCGGTGGTGCCCAGGCGATGGCTCAGCCGGAGGGTGCGGGCAGCGTTTCGCCCGGGTCGCGCATGAACCGGTAGACTCGCTCGATCTCCCCGGCCCAGTCCGTGTGTCGCCCCTCGATGTCCGCTGCGGCCCGGGCAATCAGCGAGGCTCGGAGCCCATCGTCGTGCAGCCCCCGCTCCAGGGCGTCGGCGAGCGCGTCCGCGGTTGGGTCGGCCAGGAGGGAGTTCTCCTGGTCTCGGAGGAGCCATCCGTTCGCGGGATTGTCGTTCGCCACGACCAACGAACCGCAAGCCATGAGTTGAAGCGGGATGTAGGTCGGGTGCTTGGACACGCTAAGCACCAGGCCGGCGTCGCACCGCCGGTAAAGGTCGGCCGTTGCCCGGTAGTCCAGGAGCCCAAGGTGATCCAACCAAGGCTCAGTCTCCCCGCCAGCCCAGGAGCCTGCCGTGACGATCCGAACCCGGTCCTCCAGTCGCTCCTTGACCCGCCGCAGCGCGGCCACGGCCAGCTCGTAGCAGTTCCGAGGGTGGCCCGGGCGACCGTACATGAACACGGTGAGCGGGTGGTCGGGCCGACGAGGGGGCCGGCTCGGGTTGAAGACCTCAGCGTCGACGCACGGTGTGAACCCGATCGATGGCCACCCGTACGATCTGTAAATCTCCTGGAGCGGCGGCGTGTTTGCGATCCCGTACAGCCCCATCCGGTAGGTCTCCTCCGCGAGCGCGTACATGGCACCGGCGGGGTAGAACATCGGCTCGAAGTCCTGCACGAAGTAGAAGAACCGGTCGGCCGCTCGCCACTCCACCATTGGGTAGGCGGTGACCCACAGTGTGGCGATGGCCGCGTCGGACCGCGGGACCGTGGCCAGCACTCCCGCGGCCCCCCCGGGGGCCACGTGAATCGGCACATCCGCAAGACCGGGGAACGTAGCCTGGAGCCCCGACCGGATGAACTTCTCCGGGCCGGTGCCTATCACCACGAATCGGTTCTCCACACCGTGGTACTCGCGCAGCCGGTCAGCGAACCGGAAGATCGTATGGATCCCCCCGTAGAAAGGGTTCTCGAAATCGGGGATGAACCACGTCACGCTGCTCAGGTCTCGGGCCCCGTGAGCTGCCTGGTGGGAGTCGGCAATTGCCTGGAGGTCCGCGGCTGACACGCGGGAAGACTCCGCCATTACTGCTGCGTGGCCCTGCTCATCCCCGGGAGGTCGTGGAGTAAGGTCCCGGCCGATGGTGGTAGATACCAAGACAGCCGGCTGGCGGTCCTCCGGCCGGGCGAGCCTGGGGATGGGGTCTTCGTACGAGAGGCTCGGATTGAAGTATGGGTCGCCGCCGTAAAGCTCGCCTTGGTAGTGCCAGAACGACAGGCAGAAGTCCTCCTCGGGCACGACATCGCCCCGGGTGGCCCGTTCGAAGTGGCGGAGCCGGGCCCGGGGGGTTACCACGACACGGTAGCCGGCCCGGCGAACCCGCAAACACAGCTCCACGTCGCTCCCGCACAGCACGAACCGCTCGTCCCACCCCTCCGCCTCCTCGAATACCTGCCTGCGGACAGCGAGGCACGCCCCCGTTACTGCGGTGGTGTTCCGGTACCACATCGTGGAGCCCATCAGGCTCCACGCTCCGGGCAGGAGCCCTCGGAAGAGGTGCTCGGCGAACCCGCCCATCCCGATGATGACCCCACCGTGCTGGATCGTGTCATCCTCCGCGAGCAGGTGGGTCCCAACGACCCCCACGCCTTCCCGGCCCAGCCATCCGACGACCTCGTTGAGCCAATCGACCGTCAACGGCTCAGTGTCGTCGTTCATGAACAGCAGGATGTCCCCCGAGCTCTGCCGGGCGGCCCAGTTGTTCACGGCGGAGTAGTTGAACGGTCCGTCCCACCACAGGACCCGGCACCGGAACTGCTCCTGAAGGTGCTCGTACCACTCCTCCCGCTCAGGTGTCCGCCCGGCGGTCTCGATCACGATGACCTCTCGGTTCGTGTAGGAGGAACGTCGGATCGCCTCCAGACAGCGACCGAGGAGCGGCCGGTTGTCCCTGGTGGGGATCACGATGCTCACTTTGGGGGGATCGGGGACAGCCCACCGGACCCGCAGCTGACCGTCGTCCTCACGGACCACCGCGCCGCTTTCCCCTGCGCGAGTCAGGCGCTCCTCCACCGCTCGCCGCTGGGCCGCTTCGGCGTCGGGCTTCGCAGCCAGCGATATGGCGGCCGAGGAGCGGTCGGCTCGCCAGTGGTACAGGACCGCCGGGATCCGGACCACCCGGTCGGTCCGCTCGGTGACCCGCAGCAGGAGGTCCCAGTCTTGGGCACCGTCGAGCTCTGGGCGGAGACCTCCCACCTCACGCACCAGGCGCGTGCGGACGACGGAGAGGTGAACCATGTAGTTCGCGCTGAGCAGGAGATCCGGCGACCACTCGGGGGTGAAGAATGGGTTGAACCGCACCCGGCCGTCCTCCGACAGCAGGTCCCAGTCGGAGTAGAGGACGTCGATGCCAGGATCCCGGTTCAGCGCCTCGACCACGCGGTACAGCGCGAATGGCGCCAGGACGTCCGTTTGGTCGAGGAACGCCGTGTACTCCCCCGTGGCGAGCTTCAGCGCCTCGTTCGTGTTTCCGGAGATGCCGAGGTTCCGGTCCAGGCGCACGACCCGGATGCGCTCGTCAGACCGCTCCAAGTCCTCTAGGGCGTCCCGCACACCCGATTCGGACGACCCGTCGGCGATGCAGAGCTCCCAGGTACCGTACGTCTGAGCACGGAGGGATTCCACCATCTCCCGGAGCAGGTCCACGGGAGGGTTCCAGGTGGGCACGACCACGGATACGAGCGGACGGTAGAGGAGGGTCGCGGCCCGCCGGCCCTGCTCCTCCAGGTCCCCGGGGGATGGCTCGTGGGTCTCGATCCACCGACGGTACTCGTCGAGGTCGACGGCCAGGCCCTCCGGGAGCTCCGGGACCGCCTCGAAGACGGGAGGCGCTGCGCGCCGCCTGGCCCGGCGCTCGAGCCTGCGGCTTAGGAATCGCCGGAACCGACCCAGCACTCGCCCCCGGAGGGTGTCCCGTGGGAAGGCGCGTCGCAGGCGCCCGGTTATCCCCTGGGTGATCCGGTACCCCACGGACCCCCTGATGCGGTCGAGCTCGCCGACGGCCCACCGGCGGCCCTCCTCCTCGGACGCCCGGGCCGCCTCGAGGGCCCGGAGGCGGAGCCGGAGAACCCGCATCTCCTCCGCGAAGGTGACGCTCCGCTCCGCCAGAACCCTGTCCTTGACCCCCAGTTCCGTGAGGAGCCCGGTCATGTGCCGCTCTAGCCGGGCCAAGCGCTCCTCCACGGCCCAGAGCCTGCGGCGGGCCGGCTCCGCCACGTCCTCCGGGCTCCGGACGGGGACCGGGACGTCCGAAGGGAGGACCGGCTCCGCGCGCACCAGGAACTGGTACGTGGATGCGTCGGGTAGCTCCCGGACAGCCTCGACCAGGAACGGCGGGTGATCATCGGGACGGAGCTCCAGCTCGGTCTCAAACAGGTCCAAGGTCGTCTGCCGACGATCGGTGATCAGGTACCCGGCGTCCTCGAACAGCGCCTCCACACCCTCCCGGTCGTAGAAGCGGAGATGGGTGCGGTCCAGGAGCCCCTCAGGGGTGTACTGGAACCGGCCGGTGAGCAGTGCGAGTCGGACGCTGCCGTGGGTGATGTTGGGGATCGAGGCCAACACCGCGCCCTCTGGGGCAAGGATCGAGGCCGAATGCCGGAGCACGGCCAGGGGATCCACAAGGTGCTCGAGGACGTCCCCGAACAGAATCACGTCGAACCGCTCGTCAGGGAAAAGGTGGGCGAAGTCGATGGCCTCGATGTCCGCGACGATCATGCGTTCGGAGTACCGGGCCGCCCGCTGGGCGGCCACTGGATCGATCTCCAGCCCGGTCACCCAGCATCCTCGCTCTTGGAGGATCTTGGTCATGAAGCCCGTTGAGCAGCCGACCTCGAGAACCTTCTTGTTGTAGCCGGTCATGAGGACCAGCAGCGTGTGGGAGTTGTTGTGATTGGCGAGGTTGACTTCGGTTTCATACCGAAGGGCGTCGCCTTCGGGCACGAGGACGGGCCCCTCGCCTTCTCTTCCTTGCACCCTGAGGTCCTCGATGGCAACCTGCTCGCTGCCGTCGCGCGGTTCGCGATCCGCCGGCACTCAGCCCCCCAGCCTTATCCCGAACGGGCGGTGGATATCGAAGTTGGGATTGTAGTAGGGGTCGCGGTAATCCCCCCAGCGAGAACGGAACAAGGCGTCGTCCTCGGGTCCGTGGAGACCGCCCACTCCCCGGGTGCTCCCCTCTTCGTGGTACAGGAGCGCGTACGGCGTGTAGACGATCTCGTAGCCCTTCTCCCGGGCCCGTAGGCAGTAGTCCACGTCCCCCCACGCCACGCGGAGCCGCGGCTCGAACCCGCCCAGCTCCCGGAACACTTCGGTCCGGGTGAGCATGCACGCGGCTGTCACGGCCGAGCAGTTTCGGATCGTCCTGCCCAGCTCGAAGTAATCGACGGAGGCGTTCTGGGCCGGAGACCCGCCCAGCCCCACCACGATCCCCTCGTGCTGCGGACGCCCGTCGCGGAGCAGGAGCCGCCCGCCCACCGCAGCGACATCCGGCCGCTGACCGTGCTCGACCATGGCCTCGATCCACTCCCCCGAGATGACCTCGGTGTCGTTGTTCAGCAGTAGGACGAAGTCCGCGTCGCCGAGCTCCTCCACTGCGAAGTTCATCATCCCGGCATAATCGAAATCGCCTGGATACCGGATGACGCGCTCGGACAGGCCAGCCAGGTACTCGAGAGTAGCCGTCTCGGTGCTGTCGTTGTCAACGACCACGACCTCGAATCGATCGTAGGTGGAACGCTGGCGAACGCTGTCCACGCATCGTTGCAGCAGGTCGACGCGGTCCCGGGTGGGGATGATGATGACCACTCGCGGATGGCCCCGGATGGAGTAGGAGACCCGATATCGACCTGGCACCAGCCCCGGGTTGACGGTCCCCTGGTATCCCCGACGTTCCAGTGCGGCTCGAAGGGCCCGTGTTCCCGCGTCGAACGCGTAGCGCTTGAAGTCAAGATGGGTGGCCGCCGATCCGGGGACCTTCCGCCACGAGTAGAGCGGCATCGCGATGTGGTCGATCCCCTCCGTCGCTTCGGACACCCGGAGCGCTAGGTCGAAATCCTGGCTTCCATCGAACCCTGGCCGGAACCCACCCACCCGCCGAGCCACCTCGGTTCGGTAGATGGTGAAGTGGTTCAGGTAGTTCACCGACATGAGGAGATCGGGCGACCAGTCTGGCTTGAAGAAGACATCGCTCAGCCGGCCGTGCACGTCGACCTTATCCTCGTCGCTGTAGATGAGGTCGAGATCGCTACGGTCGTTCAGCCGCAGGACGACCTCATACAGGGCGTTCGGCTTGAGCTCATCGTCGTGGTCGAGGAACCCGACGAAATCGGCCGTCACGCGCTCGAGCGCGGCGTTTGAGGCTTCCGCGATCCCCATGTTCCGATCCTGCGTAATCACGTCGATCCGCCCATCTAGTGCTGCGTAGGCCGCCAGCAGCTCCCGGACGTCCGCTCGCGTGGATCCATCGTCGACGATATGCAACTCCCAGTTCGCGTACACCTGCTTCCTGACGGACTCGATGGCGGCCCGGAGCCAGACCGGCTCCGGGTCGAACACCGGAACGACGATGGCGATCCGGGGCCGGTACGTGAATCGGCTGGCTCGTCGTCGAAGCCTTCGAAGGCGACGCGGCGAAAGGACGACCAAACGGAGCCAGCCCTCATACCGCTCTTCCGGAGACAGCCGGTCCCAAGGTGGCATCGCTGGTCGCCACAGACTGGGCACCCAGCGGTCCACCCGAACCAGGCGGTAGACGAAGGCGGCCCACCCTTCCCGCCCGATCAGCCGGATGCCTCGTAGTGGTGTTAGGAAGAGGCTTCGCCGCCTGGTGCCCCACGGGACGGCGGCCTCGAAGGCGCGGTGGAGGCTCTGGACCAGGCGGTACGACAGCGTCCTCGTGACCCGATCGTGCTCGGCTTGCAGCCTGTCTAGCCGCTCCTCCAGCTCACGGACCCGCCGACGCGGCTCCGCGTCACCGGTTGCGTCCGAAGGGGCGCTTACGTTCGAGTCATCCATGCTCGGGGTCATGGGCATTCCCGCTCTCCACTTTGCGGGCCATCCTACCGTGCGTGCCTGGAGGGACCAGGCCAGCCGGTCACGCTGCTACATCGGCCCGCTGGTGGCCGACGATCTCAGGTGGATGACCTCGCCGAACGCCACCCGCTCGATCCGGCCCCCCCGCTCCACCAGGAGGCTCCCGAGTTCGTCGAAGTCCACCGCTCGGCCCTCGAACCGGTCCCCCGAGGTCGTGGTGGCCCGCACCCGCCGACCCAGGGTCCGGCACAACGGGCGGTAGACCTCCACGATGCTCGCGGGGAACCCGTCCGATTGCAGCCGCCCGCGGAGCGATCCCAGGAACCCCGTCAGCAGGCCGTCGCGGTCGATGCTGGCCCCCTCGATCGCCAGGCTCGTGGCCGTGTCCCGGACCTCCTCGGGGAAGTCCTCCGGGCCAGCGGAGACGTTCACGCCGACCCCCAGCACCACGTGCCGCACGGTCCCGCCCTGGACGTCCGCCTCGGCCAGGATCCCCCCGCACTTCCGCTCGCCGACCACGATGTCGTTCGGCCACTTCGCGCCGAGCCGGGGCAGGTGAGCCGCGTCTATCACCGACACGGCAGCGGCCAGCGTGACGAGGTGGACCTCGTTCGGGGTCAACCGAGGCCGAAGGATCACGGAGCACAGCAGGGACCGGTCGGGGACGTCCAGCCACCGTCGGCCCAGGCGACCCCGCCCGGCGGTCTGGTGCCCGGCCACGACCACGGTCCAGTCGGGAGCGCCCTCGCCGGCCAGGCGACGGGCCTCTTCGTTAGTCGAGGCGACCTCATCGAACCAGACGGGAGACACGTCGATACCGGCCGCGCGGACCGCGTGCCCCAGGCTATCCTGACCCGACGTGTTGACCGGCCCCATGAGGGCACCGATTATCGCCCGGGGAGCGTGCCTGTGACGGAGCCGAGGATCCTGATCGCCAACCGAGGAGAGATCGCCGTCCGGGTCATCCGGACGTGCCGGGAGCTCGGCATCCCGGCGGTGGCCGTCTACTCGGACGCCGACCGTGACGCCCTGCACGTACAGATGGCGGACCGCGCCCAGCGGCTCGGGCCGCCCGCACCCGCGGACTCCTACCTGAACATCCCTGCGCTGCTGGAGGCGGCCCGGGCATCGGGCTCCACCATGGTCCACCCCGGGTACGGCTTCCTGGCGGAGAACCCCGACTTCGCCAGGGCGAGCGCCGAGGCCGGGCTGACGTTCATCGGGCCCCCGCCGGAGGCGATGGACAGGATGGGTGACAAGGCCGCGGCCCGCCGGGCCGCGGAGCAGGTGGGGGTTCCCGTGATCCCCGGGATCTCCGAGCCCGTAACCGCGGCGGAGGCCCTGGACGTGGCCGGCGCGATCGGCTTCCCCCTGGCCGTGAAGGCCGCCCACGGCGGGGGCGGCAGGGGCATGCACCTGGTGGAGCGCGCCGAGGACCTCGAGGACGCCGTGAACCGCTCGGCGCGGGAGGCCCAGGCGTACTTCGGGCGGCCCGAGGTGTACCTGGAGCGATACATCACCCGGGCCCATCACGTCGAGGCCCAGCTCATGGCCGACAACCGGGGGAACATCTCGTTCCTCGGCGAGCGGGACTGCACGATCCAGCGTCGGTACCAGAAGCTGATCGAGGAGAGTCCGTCCCCCGTGGTGGACGCCGACCTCCGGTCCCGGCTCGGCGAGGCGGCCACCGCCGTGGCCAAGGCGGCCGGCTACGTGAACGCCGGTACCGTCGAGTTCCTGGTTGACGACGACGGCGCGTTCTGGTTCCTCGAGGTCAACGCCCGGCTTCAGGTGGAGCACCCGGTGACGGAGCTCGTGACCGGCCTCGACCTCGTGCGGCTGCAGATCGAGGTGGCCATGGGGGAGAAGGTGGACCTCTCCCCCGATCTCCGGGGGCACGCCATCGAGTGCAGGCTGAATGCCGAGGACCCCGCCAACGACTTCCTGCCCGGCCCGGGCCTGGTCCGCCGGCTCCGATTGCCCGCGGGGCCGTTCGTCCGGGTGGACGCCGGGGTCACCGAGGGAGGGGTGATCCCCGGTGACTACGACTCGCTGTTCGCCAAGCTTCTGGCGTGGGCCCCGGACCGGGAGTCCGCCCGGCGACGGATGCTCCGGGCGCTCGGGGACCTCGAGGTAGAGGGCATCCCCACCACCGTTCCCTTCCATCAGTGGGTCCTGGAGACCCTCACGTTCCGGGAGGGCAGTCACGACACGAAGTGGGTTGAGCGAGCCCTGGCCGCGGGCGCGTATCCCCCACCGAAGGAGGAGACGGTCGATACGGAGGAGACGGAGGAGACGCCCACCGCCACCGTCGTCGTGGAGGTCTCCGGCCGGCGGATCCCGGTTCGGGTGTGGGGCGACGCCCTCCCGGTCAGGCCGACGCCGCCGCCGGCGGCCCAGCATCATCACCGCCACGGGCACGGCACGATCGCCTCGCCGATGCAGGGGACGATCCTGACCGTCCTGGTCGAGGAGGGTCAGGAGATCAAGGCCGGAGACGTCGTGTGCGTGCTCGAGGCCATGAAGATGGAGAACCACATCGCGGCCACGCTCGACGGCACGGTCTCCGAGCTCGCCGTGAAAACCGGCGATATCGTGCAGGCGGGCCAGACGCTCCTGGTCATCGAGTAGGGTGGCCGGATGAAGGTCGGGGTGGTGGGCACCGGACACGTGGGCCTCCCCACGGCCGCGACCCTTGCGCACGTCGGCCACGAGGTCACGGCCACCGACGCCGATGGCGACAAGATCGAGCTCCTCCACCGCGGGGGGATGCCCTTCTTCGAATCCGGGCTGGAAGAGCTGGTCCGAGCGGGCGTTGAGAAGGGCCGGCTCCGGTTCACGGCGGATCCTCCCGGGGCCCTCCGCCAGGCCCAGGTGGCGTTCCTCTGTGTCGGGACTCCTCCCCGAGCGTCCGGAGAGGCCAACCTGATCGCAGTCGAACAGTCTGCGGATCTCGTCGGACGATACGCAACGGGGCCGACCGTGGTCGTCGAGAAGAGCACGGTCCCGGCGGGGACGGCGGCACGGATCTCCGAGATCCTGGCCCGGCACCGATCCGACGGCCAGCTATCGGTGGTGTGCAACCCGGAGTTCCTCCGGGAGGGCAGCGCCGTGGAGGATTCGCTCCGCCCGGACCGCATCCTGGTCGGGAGCGACTCCCAGGACGCCTTGGCCGTCATGCGCGAGCTCTATGCGCCACTGGTTGGAGAGGGCACCTTATGGATCGAGACAGACCTCCACACGGCCGAGCTGGCCAAACACGCCAGCAACGCCTTCCTGGCCCTCAAGGTCTCCTTCGCCAACGCCCTGGCCCGGATCGCCGAGGCGGCCGGCGCCGACGTCGACGCCATCACCGAGGTGATGGGCGCCGACCCTCGGATCGGGAAGGCCCACCTGTCCGCGGGCCTGGGCTACGGAGGGTCCTGCTTCCCGAAGGACCTCCTGGCGTTCGAGAGGCTGACCAGCCGCCTCGGCTACGACTTCCCGCTCCTGCGGGAGATCGCCAGGATCAACGAGGAAGCCGTGGACGCCGCGTTCCGCAAGGTGGAGGAGATCCTGTGGAACCTCGAGGAGAAGCGGGTGGCTCTGCTCGGCCTGGCGTTCAAGCCGGGAACGGACGACGTGCGGTACGCGCCTGCACTCGGGCTGGCGGACCGGCTCCTGGCGGCCGGGGCGGTCGTGGTCGGCTATGACCCGCAGGCGGGGCCGAACGCCAAGGCCGAGCTCCCTGCCCTCAAGGTGGTCGATGACCCGTACATCGCGCTCACGGGCGCAGACGCCGCGGTCGTATGCACGGAGTGGGACGAGATCATCGGCCTCGACCTCGTACGGGTCCGCGAGATCATGAAGCTACCCATCATGGTGGACGGGCGCAACCTGTTCGACCCGGCCACGATGGCCGAGCACGGGTTCACGTACCTGCCCACGGGGCGTCCGCCGGTCCGGCCGTGACCAGGGCCGTGGTCACCGGGGGCGCGGGCTTCCTCGGTTCCCACCTCAGCCGCCGGCTCCTCGACGAGGGCTGGGAGGTGGTGGTCCTCGACTCGCTCCTGACCGGCAGCGCGGACAACGTGTCGGATCTCTTCGAGCGACCGGCCTTCCGGTTCGAGCGGTACGACGTCACGAACTACCTGCACGTGGACGGGCCGGTGGATTGGTTCCTCCATCTCGCCTCGCCGGCCTCCCCCGCCGACTACCTAGAGCACCCCATCCACACGCTGAAGGTCGGTGCGTTGGGCACCCTTCGGGCCCTGGGGCTGGCCAAGTCCAAGGGGGCGGGCTTCTTCCTGGCGTCCACCTCGGAGGTGTACGGCGACCCCCAGGTGCATCCCCAGCCGGAGTCGTACCGGGGCCACGTCAACCCGGTGGGCCCTCGAGGCGTCTACGACGAGGCCAAACGGTACGCGGAGGCCATGGCCGCGGCCTACCGTCACGCCCACGGGATCCAGGTCCGGATCGCCCGCATCTTCAATACCTTCGGCCCCGGTCTTCGCCGGGACGACGGGCGGGCGGTGCCCACGTTCATCGCCCAGGCCCTGGCGGGGGAGCCCCTGACGGTCCACGGGGACGGCAGCCAGACCCGGTCGCTGTGCTACGTGGACGACCTGATCGAGGGATTCTGGAAGCTCCTCTCCTCCGACGAGCAGGACCCGGTGAACCTGGGGAACCCCGAGGAGGTCACGGTGCTGGAGTTGGCCGAGTCGATCCGGGAGGTCGTCGGCTCCCGCTCGGAGATCGTGTTCACCGAGCGGCCGGTGGACGATCCCGAGGTCCGGTGCCCCGACATCACCCTGGCCCGGGAGCGTCTCGGCTGGGAGCCCCAGGTGCCCCTGCGCGAGGGGCTGAAGCGCACCGTGGCCTGGGCCCGGGAGGCCTGGGCCGATCAGGGACGATAGATCCTCAACGCCGTGTGCCTGGCGATGGCCTCGAAATCGGCGTCGTTGTGCAGCAGCTCGGCGTCCTCGCGGATGGCCACGGCGGCGATCAGGCAGTCGATCAAGCCCCGCACCGTTTCGCCCCCCGCCCGACACGACCGATAGATCTCGGCCGCCGATTCGTAGTCGAAGACGGGAGCGACCGGCAGGAAGAGAAGATCGAACGCCGCCTG
Organism: Actinomycetota bacterium; assembly: GCA_050692915.1. Lineage (GTDB taxonomy): Bacteria > Actinomycetota > UBA4738 > UBA4738 > CALAEC01 > CALAEC01. The sequence continues at coordinate 48,462 of JBOGVU010000009.1, forward strand.
CCGGATCGCGGCAACGTCCCGCCTCGACACTCCGGCAAGGACCTCCATGAGGACCGGGTCGGTGAGCGCGGCCTCACCTGAGCTCACGAGCGAGCGACAGGCGAGGTGGGCCGGACCCCCCGTGGCGCCGAAGTACTCGATGAGCGCCGAGGTGTCCGCCAGAACTACCACTCAGGGGGTGGATCGCGGTGGCGGAGCTCGTCGAGATCGCCCTCCCAACCGATCCCTTCGAGCTCGAGGAACCGCCGAGGTTCTCGGTCCCCCACCAGGCGTCGGAGGGCGAGGTCGATCGCATCGCGGGTCGTCCGGACCCGGTAGATCCGCTTCACCCGCTCGACGAGCTCCTCGTCCACGACCACGTTCGTCCGCTTCATGGCAGCCCAGTATACACCCTCGTACACCCCTCTACACCTACCGAGGGAGCCGGATGCGAGGCAGGAACCTAGCGATCTTGGCCCGGTGCCGGGCCGCGAACCGATAGGTGCCCGCGGCCAGCGCCCGGGCCGCCCGGGACCGCCGGACCAGCCGCCCCAGGGGACGGACCAGCCGGGCATGCTCGAGGAGGGGGCCCATGCCCGAGGCGCCGCTGGCCACCCGGTCGCCGACCACCAGGTGGTAGGAGCCGAACCGCTGCCGCTCGGGCATGCCTCCCAGCGCGCGGTCGGCCTCCGCCGAGTCGAGCGGCGCCGTCCGGATCCGGCGTTCTGTGTCCGCCGCCAGGATGACGCGGGCGAACAACCGGCAGCCGGGACAGCCCGCGTCGTAGAACAGGACGGCCGGCTCCCCTTTCACGGCGGGAACCGGTCGAAGAACTCGTGGATCGCCCGCATCACCACGGCCGGCTTCTCTACGAACGACATGTGCCCGGCGTTCTTGACCAGCACGCACTCCCCCTGCGGCACGGCCTCGGCGATGGCCCAGCCGGCCTCCGGGACCGTGACCCAGTCGAACTCCGACGCGATCACGAGCACCGGGCGCTCGATGTCCCCCAGCCGGTCCTCGACCTCGATGGCCCCGTAGTCGTTGGTGGCGAACTCGCGGAGCACGTCCGGCGACACCCGCATGTGGCGCTCGATGGTCGTCAGGAACTCCCGGTACGGCTCCCCATCCGGGTCGGCGAAGTGGAACGGCAGCTGGTCGGTCAGGAGCCTGCGGAACTCCTCCACCGTCTGCACCCGGGTCTCCATGTCCCAGGACGCCTCGATCCGGTCCCTGAGCTCCGGGGGCTCCAGCGCGGCCAGGTTCGACTCGATCCGGTCCAGCCACCGGCTCTCGGGGAGACAGCCGATGAGGATGTAGTGGCTGGCGAAGCCCTCGTCGACGGCATGCTGGAGGGCCACGAAGGAGCCGAACGACTGCCCCAGCACCGAGTAGGAGTCGAGCCCCAGGGCGCCGGCCAGCGCGGAGACGTCGGCCGACAGGCGGGCCAGGTTCCAGGTCCGGCGGTCGGCCGGGTCCGAGCGTCCCTGGCTCCGCTGGTCCACGTAGATGAGCCGGAAGCGCTCGGCCAGCGGGTCCAGCCACGGGCGGAACTGGGTGTGGTCGAGGCCCGGGCCCCCGTGCAGCAGCACGAGCGGGTGGCCCTGGCCCATCTCGAGCACCCACAGGCGGGTATCCCCCACGTCGACGTACCGGCCCTCCGAAGGATCGCCGATCGTCACCGGGGAGGCGGTCCCCAGGCGTCGCGGCCGGTGAGCCGCACGCCGGATCCCCGGAGGCCGTACTTCCGGTTCACCGAGATCAGGAGGGCCGTGATCGGCTCCAGCACCCGGGCCATGGCCAGGCCTCCGCAATCGATCCACCGGGACCCAGGGATCCGGTCGACCATGGCGCCCACCGCACCCTTGGCCTCGCCGTCGTCGCCGCACAGGAGCACGTCCGCGTCGAGGGGCTCGGCCAGGTCGGTGAGCGGCTCGGCGCTCACGGTGTGGAACCCTGCCACCAGGCGGACCCCATCCGGCAGGAGCGCCGCGGCTTGCTCGGCCGCGGAGCCCTGCCAGGGCCGAAGCACCTGCGTGGGCCGCCCGCCGACCGCCGTGGCCAGCGGCGTGGTGGTGTCGCACACGAGGGCGCCCGGCGGCCAGTGCTCCCGCAACGATCGGTAGGTGTTGGCCTGCCCCTCGTACGGGACGGTCACGAACGTGAGCTCGGCGCCGGCCACGGCGGCGGGGTTCTCAGCACCGTCCACGGGTGCGTCGGGGCCCGCGGCCTGGCGGGCCCGGCCGGCGGCCTCGCGAGCCCGCTCCTCGGCCCGGGACCCGATGGTCACGGCCACGCCCGCGGCGGCCAGCCGCACCGCCAGGCCGAATCCCTCGTCCCCGGTCCCGCCCACGATGGCCACGGTCATGGGCGGCAGGATACCCATCCGCCGAAGATCAGGGCGCTGCGCAGGGCAGCGACGCCAGCCGCGCCGTCGGGAACGCGGCCTGGAAGGCGGGCCCCCCGGCCTTCCCCGGTTGGACCCGCCCGGCCGCCACGTCGGCTCGGCGGAGGCCCAGAAGGAACCGGGCCACGGCGTCGAGCGACCCGCGCAGCTCGCCACGGCGGAGGAAGATCTGGGTGGGCCGTACGGCCTGCACCAGTGGTACGCCGTCGCCGTCGTCGAACCGCTCGGCGATCGCCCGGGCCACCAGGCCCCGGTCGAGCGTCACTGCCCCGGACACCGACGGGTTCGGATTGATCCCGTGGTCGGCCGTGAGCGCCAGCACCCACCGCCCAGTTCCCACCTCCTCGTCGAGCATCTGGATCAGGACCGGCAGGTCGGTGTCCTGGGCCCGGACCGCGTCGCGCATCTCGGGGCTGTTCAGCGTCCACCGGTGCCCCACCAGGTCGATGATCTTGTGGTTCACGAAGAGGAGATCGGTGACCTCGTCGTCGCCGAACCCTTCCCGCCGGATCAGCTCGCGGACCACGGCCGTCTGGTACGGGACCCGGGCGGGCGTGTCGAAGCCCCCCTTCAACCCCGCGATCGAGCTGGTCCGCCACCGGCCGTCCCTGCGGCCGTCCCGGCGGTCGAGCGCCCGCGCGGCCTCCGCCAGGCCACCGACGTCGTTCACGTACGAGGGGAACGAGAACGCCGAGGCGATCGGCCCGGGCAGCCCCCACCGGGCGCCCGTGGTCCCCGATTTCAGGACGGCCACGTCGGGGTCGCCGCCCTCCAGCGACGAGCCGTGCCCGATCATGCCCAGGTGCCCCGGCTCCGTGGCCACGGCCCCCACCAGCGCCACGTTCCCAGTGGCCTGGTCGTACAGGTCGGCCAGCGTGGGCCGCTCCAACCGGCCGGGGCCGGCGGCCCACGGCGTGGTGATGCGCCCCTTGATCCGCAGCGTCTGGTCGGTCAAGCCGTGCTCGTCGGGGAACACCCCGGTCCCGATCGTGGCGTGGACCGCCGGCGTCACCGACGGTGACGAGCCCACCGTGGCCCGGCCGTACCAGGTGCCCTGCCCGATCAGGGCCTTCAGTTCCGGCCAGGCCTTCGGCCAGGTACGAAGGACGATGCGCCCTCCCCCGTCCCACACCAACGTCACTACCAGCCTGGGCGGATCCGGACGCTCTTCCGCGGGGACCAGGGCCTCGGCCAACGGGCCCTCGGCCGCCCCGGACAGGTCGAACCCGACGAGCTCCGCGAAGGTGGGGGCCAACGCGGCCGCGGTGACCGGCCGGTCGATGGCGACGCCGGGGCGGACGTAGCCGGGCCCGTGGAGAAGGAGCGGGACCCGCTGCAGGTACGGCCACGGCCCGCTGTGCGGGTACCCGGGCCCCACGAAGTCGGGCTGGCGGGTCACGATCTGGATGTCGCCGCTCCGGCCGCCGTGAACACCGCGGGCCGTGCGTTCCAGGAACGCCCGCGGCATCTTGCACGCGGCCCGGTTCACCGGGGACGCGGCCTCCGAGGGGAAAGCACCGACCGCGAGGGCCACGGCGGAACCGACCGCAACGGCAGCCCCGCCGAGGGTCACCGGTCGGGCCGGTGCTCGCCGAAGGCGCTGCGCAAGGCGTCGGAGACTTCGCCGAGCGTGGCCCTGGCCCGGAGGGCCTCCCGCATCGGGTACAGGACGTTCTCGGTGCCACGGGCCGCCTCCTCGACCTCCTTCAGAGCGCGGTCCACCGCCCCACCGTCGCGGCTCTCTCGAAGGGCCCGAAGCCTTTCCATCTGCCGCCGGACCGCATCCTCGTCGACCCGGTGAAGCTCCACCGGCTCCTCGTCGTCCTCCACGAACCGGTTGACCCCCACCACGACCCGGTCACCGGACTCGGTCCCCTGGTGGATCTGGAACGCCGATTCGTGGATCTCGTCCTGGATCCAGCCCGCCTCGATGGCGGACACGGCGCCGCCCATCCCCTCGATCCGCTCGAGGTAGTCCCGGGCCCCGGCCTCGATCTCGTTCGTGAGGGACTCCACGAAGTAGGAGCCTCCCACCGGGTCCACAGTGTTCGCCACGCCGGACTCGAACGCGATCACATGCTGGGTCCGGAGGGCGATCTTCGCCGCGCGCTCGCTGGGCAGGGCCAGGGCCTCGTCGAAAGAGTTCGTGTGGAGCGACTGCGTCCCCCCGAGGACCGCGGCCAGGGCCTCCAGGGCCGTCCGGACGATGTTGTTCTCGGGCTGCTGGGCGGTGAGCGTGGCCCCGCCGGTCTGTGTGTGGAACCGGAGCATCGCGGAGCGCGGGTCCCTCGCGCGGAAGGCGTCGGTCATGATCCGCGCCCACATCCGCCGGGCCGCCCGGAACTTCGCCACCTCCTCGAAGAAGTTCATGTGGCACGCGAAGAAGAACGACAGCCGGGGGGCGAACTCGTCGACGTCGAGCCCGGCCTGGACCGCCGCCCGGACGTAGGCGATCGCGTTGGCCAGGGTGAAAGCGAGCTCCTGCACGGCCGTGGCTCCCGCCTCCCGCATGTGGTAGCCGGAGATCGAGATCGTGTTCCACCTGGGGATCCGGTCGCGGCAGTAGGCGAACAGGTCCGTGACCAGCCGCATCGAGGGACCCGGAGGGTAGATGTAGGTCCCCCGGGCCGCGTACTCCTTGAGGATGTCGTTCTGCACGGTGCCCCCGAGCCGGTCTGGGGACACGCCCTGCTCCTCGGCCACGAGCTCGTACAGGATAAGGAGGACCGCGGCGGTGGCGTTGATCGTCATCGAGGTGCTCACCCGGTCGAGCGGGATCCCGCCCAGCAGCCGGGCCATGTCATCAACCGAGTCGATCGCCACACCAGTCCGGCCGACCTCCCCCTCGGCCCGTGGGTGGTCCGAGTCGAAGCCCATCTGCGTCGGCAGGTCGAAAGCCACCGAGAGCCCGGTCTGTCCGTGGTCGAGGAGGTAGCGGAAGCGACGGTTCGTCTCCTCGGCCGACCCCATGCCGGCGTACTGGCGCATGGTCCACAGCCGGCCCCGGTACATCGAGGGGTGGACGCCGCGCGTGAACGGCGGCTCGCCGGGGTTCCCCAGGTCCCGCTCCGAGTCGAACCCGTGAAGGTCATCGGGCCCGTAGAGCGCCCGGACCTCGATGCCGGCGTCGGTGGTCCGCCGATCGTCCTGGCCCGCCATCCCGGTCAGGGTACCCCGCGGGCGTCGGCCAGACCCTCAGCCGTCCGCTACGGGCACGGCTCCAGGCCCTCGGTCCCCTCGCATCGGCGGTCCCGGGCCAGCCGTAGGCCGAGCGCGGACTGCTCGTCGATCGGCGGGTCGTTCTCGGGATCCGCATCGGCCAGGAGGTTCTCCAGCTGGAACGGGTCGTTCACCATGTCGTAGTACTCCCGGAAGGTCACGGCCCCGGAGAGGTCGTCGTAGTACTCGACGTACTGGTACGCCGGCGTGAGCGTTGACGCCCAGGTCGGCGCGTCGATCTGGTTGTTCCCCCCCGTGAGCTCCAGCAGGAGGCGATCCCTGGTGGCCCCGTCGAGGAGCGATCGGCCGTCGAGCGGGTACTCGGGGTCCGGCGTGATGCCGGCTGCCTCCAGGATCGTGGGGGTAATGTCGATGTTCGCGGCGATCCTCGGATCGACGGCCTTCTTGGGCACCCGACCGGGCCACCGAACGAAGAGCGGGACCTTGATCGCCGGCGTGTAGGGCGTCGTCTTCGACTTCATCCCGTGCTCGGCCCACATGATCCCGTTGTCGGACAGGAAGAAGGCCAGGGTGTCGCCGGCCTCCCCGAGCTCGGACATCGTGGTGAACAGGCGCTCCACCATCTCGTCCACCGCCTTCAGCGTTCGGAGCTGGCGCTCCCGGAGCCTCCGGCCGCCCTTGAACCCTGAGCTCTTGGCCTGCACGTAGGGTGGCTTGTCGGTCCGGTCCGTCTCGAACACGGCCGGGTTCCCGGCCCACCGTCCCACCTTGCTGTTCCGGTGGCGCTTGGCCGCCTGGGCCGGCGTGTGCGGGGCCCACGTGCTCACCACCAGGAACCACGGCTTCGCGTCGGTCAGCTCGAACTGGCGAACCAGCCCCCTGGCCCGGTCGGCGATGTAGTCGGTCGAGTACTTCTTCACCTTGTGGACCACGCCGTTCGAGTTGAACCGGGCGCCCTTGTACTTCGACACGTTCTCGAACGTGTGCCACTGCTCGAAGCGGGATGGCGGGCCCGTCCAACTGTTCAGGTACTTGCCGACGAGGCCCGTGCGGTAACCGGCATCGCCGAGGTAGCGCTGGATCGTCGACTCGGGGTCGAGCTCGGGAGCGTCGGCGTTCGTCCGAACCATGTGGTTGTGGGCGTACCGGCCGGTGAGGATCGAGGCCCGGGACGGGCAGCACAGCGGCGTGGTGACGTACGCGTTGACGAACTCGGTCCCCCCGCGCTTGAACCAGGCCCGGGTCCGGCGCATCGGGCCCATCGACTCGATGCGCTGGTCGTCGGTGAGGACGATGAGCACGTTGGGCCGGCCGGCCTGCTGAGCCTCGGCAGGAGGAGTCGGACCCGGGGCCGTGGCCACGGCCGACAGCACGACCACCGCCCCCGTGACGAGGGAACGCCTCACGGGCACCCTCCCGGCCCCGTGGTGCCTTCACAGCGGCGGTCACGGTCGAGCTGGAGGGACAGCCGCGTCACCTCGTCCGGCGGCGGGTCGTTGAGCGGGTCGCCGTCGCCCAGCAGGTTCGTGAGCTGGAACGGGTCGTTCACCAGGTCGTAGTACTCCCTCGAGGCGATGGCCCCCGTCCCCTCCTCATACGTTTCGATGTACTGAGAGGTCCTGGTCCGGATCGACCGCCACGTGGGGATGGTGGACTCGCCGTTGAACCAGTACTCGAAGAAGAGCCGATCACGGTCCCAGGGATCGAGGAGGGAGCGGCCGTCTACCGGATGTGCCGGAGTGATCCCGGCCACGTCGAAGATCGTGGCCGCCACGTCGACGTTCGTGGCGAGCCGCGGATCGATCGTTTTCCCCGGCAGGTGGCCGGCCCACCGCATGAGCATGGGGACCTGGATGGAGTTCGTGTACGGCAACCGCTTGTCGATCCATCCGTGCTCCCCCCACACGTACCCGTTGTCGGACACGAACACGACCAGGGTCCGCTCGCGCTCCCCGAGGCGGCCGAGCTCCTGCCGAACGGCCTCGATCATGTCGTCCACCGACATGAGCATCCGGAGCTGGTTCTTCCGGATGTTCCGCGCGGTCTTCAGCGAGCGGAACTTCGTCTGGAGGTAGGCGGGCTTGTCCGAACGGTCCGCCTCCAGGACCGCCGGGCTCGGCCCCCATCGGGGAACCTTGGCGTCCTCGTACTTCTTCGATGGGACGAAGGGCCCGTGGGGGGCGAACGGCCACAGGTGCATGAGCCACGGCCGGGCGTCGTCGTTCTCGAACCACCGCAGGAGGCTCCGGGCCCGCTTGCCCAGGTAGTCGGTGGAGTACGTCTTCACCGTCTTCATCTGGCCGTTGAGGTTGAACGGGTTGTTCCGGTACCCGTGGGCGAACTCGAGCGGGGAGAACAGCGACCACCGGTCGAAGTGCGGAGGGTTACGCGTGGGCTCCCACCCATTGAGGTACTTCCCGACGAAGCCGGTGAGGTACCCGGAGTCGCGGAGGTACCGCTGGACGGTGGAGTCCTGGTCGAGCCGGTAGGGCTTCTGGTTGTCCTCGATCCCATGGTTGTGGGCGTACCGGCCCGTCAGCAGGGACCCTCGGGATGGGCAGCACAGGGGCGTGGTGACGAAGGCGTTCGTGTACGAGACTCCGGTGCGCCCCAGCCACTTCCGGGTCTTCTTCAGGGCCTTCATGGTCTCTCCGGGCCGTTGGTCGTCGGTCACGATCAGCAGGATGTTCGGGCGTGGGTCGGCCTGCCCCCCCGCGGTGGGTGTCACCCCGACCGCCATCGCGGCCGCGACCGCCAGGGCGGCCGCGCCCCGGAGCGGGCTGGGTGGGCGGAGCCTCAACGCTTCTTCTTCCCGCAGTTCCTCAGCACGTTCTTCCCCCCGCCCCCGCGGCACACGTCCGGGCCGGGCCCGCCATCGAGGCGGTCCTTGCCGGCCCCGCCGATGAGCCGGTCCCGGCCGCCTCGTCCCTTGAGGACATCGTTGCCGGGGCCGCCCAGGAGGATGTTCCTGCGGCCGTTTCCGATCAGCACGTCCCCGCGCTTGGTCCCCCTGACCTTCTCCACGTCGCCGCCCACGCGATCGCCCTCGCGCTTCTGCCCGTCGGCCGGGCCGCCGAGGCTCACCCGGACCCGGTTCCTTCGTCCCCCGTAGGTCACCAGGTCCTGCCCGGGACCTCCAGAGATGGTGTCAGCGCCGTTCGGTCCCTTCTCGGCCCCTTCCCGGAACGTGTCCTTCCCGGGACCGCCCAGGAGCTGGTCGTTCCCGTCGCCCCCGGCCAGCACGTCGTGCCCTCCGCCGCCATCGAGACGGTCGTGGGCCCCCACGCCCTGGAGGAGGTCGTTCCCGTCGCCTCCGACGAGGGTGTCGGCGCCCCCCATGCCGATCAGCGTGTTCGCCTGGCCGTTCCCGATCAGCGTGTCGCCAGCGGGACCGCCCACCGCGTTCTCGATCCCCACCAGCGTGTCGGTCCCGTCACCGGTCGCCGACCCGCCGGGGATGTTCACCGACACCGGACCGGGAGCGCCCGTGTAGCTGACGGTGTCGGCCCCTCCGTTCCCCCGCAGGAGGTCGTCCCCCCCGCCGCCGTCCAAGGAGTCGTTCCCTCCTCGCCCGGTGAGCGCGTTGTCGCCGCCATCGCCGATAAGGGCGTCGGCGTGGGACCCGCCCTCGGCGTTCTCGACCCCCGTCAGGGAGTCGTTCCCCTCCCCGGTGGCCTGCCCGGTGGCCAGATTCACCGTGACCGCGGGTCCTCCGAAGAAGCTCACCGTGTCGTTGCCGGCGCCGCCGGACAGCGTGTCGTTCCCGGCGTCCCCGTCCACGACGTCTTCCCCGGTTCCGCCGTCGATCGTGTCGTCGCCGGGCCCGCCCCGGAGCACGTTGTCCTGGTCGTCGCCGGTGAGGGAATCGATGCCCGAGCCGCCGAGCACGCCCTCGACGTCTGCCTCGACGTCGTCGCCCTCGCCGGTCTCGCCGTCGTCGGCACCGATCCCCACGGTGACGTCGAGCGCGCCGTCCCGAAGGTCGTACGCCACCAGGTCGAAGCCATCGCCGCCCTCGAGGGTGTCGGCGCCGTTGGGATCGGCGCCCTGGTCGAACACGTCGTCCCCGCTGTCGCCCATCTCCGTGTCGGTACCGCCCCCCCCGTCCAGGGTGTCGGCCCCCGGCCCACCCTCCAGGAGATCGGCGTCGCCCCCGCCGAAGAGCTCGTCGTCCCCGCTCTCACCGTCCAGCTCGTCGGCGCCGGGTCCTCCTGACAGTTCGTCCGCGCCGTCCCCACCCAGAAGGTCGTCGTCGTCGTCCCCACCGGCGAATTCGTCGGCCGCCGTTCCGCCGGTGAGGGTGTCGTTGCCCCCCTGGCCGTCGAAGAGGAGCCGGGAGGGGAAGGGTCCCGGGAGCGTGGCGTCGCCGCTCACGATGTCGTCCCCGTCGCCGGCCAGCACCTCGTGCTCCTCGACCCCGGCCGTGGTCACGTCGACGTCGACATCGGCCGGCAACGGCTCGTCCGCGTTGTTAAGGACGATCCCGTCGCTGCGGAAGAGGATGTCGTCGGGCCCGCTGGTCCCGACGATCGTCAGGCGGTCAGGGAACCCTGCGCCCAGGTCCACGGAGAACTCGATCTCCGAGGTCATGTCGCCCTCGTCCGTCGCTCCGGGCTCGAAGGGTCCGCCGGACAGGTCGATCGTGAACGTCGTGGTTCCGCTGGAGGCGTCGTTCGCCCGGATCGTGTCCACCGTGGTGACGGTCGGACCTCCGCAGGCGATCTCCGCGGTCCCGTCCCGAACCACGATGTCGTCGCCGTCCCGAACCACCGAGGCCTGGTCCTCCGCCGCCCCCAGGGTGACCTGGACGGTCCCGCCGGCGAACGAGCACGTCACGGCGGCCCGGGCGGCGGTGGGCATGCCGACCAGAGAGACGAAGACCGCCGTCGCGATAGCGCGGCGGCGCCGAGGTCCGAGCGATGGAATCATGCGGAACACGATCACCTGGTGCCGCCATCGGGACGGCGGCGAGCCCACACCCTATCCCGCCCCCAGGATTCGGTCAAGCTTCCCATCTCCGTCTCGTCACGGGGGCTCGGCGGCCGCCCCGTTAGGCTCCGGTCCCGGGTTGTCCCGGTGATACCCTCTGCCTGCTGTGACGTCCAGGAGGCGTTCGGAGTTCTCCACCCCGTACCGAGGCCGGGAAGGCCAGTGGTCCTGGATCGCCCATCGGGTCACCGGGGTCGGCATCCTCCTCTTCCTGTTCGCCCACATCGTGGACACCGCCCTGGTGGGGTGGGGTCCCGACGCCTACAACCGGGTGGTGTCCGTCTACCACCACCCCATCGTCCAGATCATGGAGCTCGGGCTGGTCGGGGCCGTTATCTACCACGCGCTGAACGGCATCCGGATCATGATCATCGACTTCTGGCCCAGCGCCACGGATCATCAGGCCAAGCTGTTCTGGGCCACGATGCTCCTGTTCGCCGGCTCGATGGCGCCGATCACCTGGATCATGGGACGCCGGATCATCGAGGATCTCTTCGGCTGATGGCCGTAACGACCGAGCCTCGTCCCACGGCCGATGCCGATCAGCGCCCCAGGACCGGGTTCGAGCTCTGGGCGTGGCTGTTCATGCGTCTGTCGGGGATCCTGCTGCTGTTCCTGGCTGTCGGCCACGTCCTCATCATGCACGTGTTCGACGAGGGGGTGGCCCGGGTCGACTTCGACTTCGTGGTGGATCGGTGGTCGAGCCCCTTCTGGCGGACGTGGGACTGGATGCTCCTGGCGCTGGCCCTGCTCCACGGCGTGAACGGGACCCGGGTGATCGTGCAGGACTACGTCCGCCGTCCGGGAGGGCGGCTCGCCTGGAACTGGACGTTCGCCATCGTGGGGTTCTCGCTGTTCGTGCTCGGCACCGTGATCGTGTTCACCTTCGATCCCGCCCAGTTCCGCTGAACGGATGACCACGACCCACGTGTACGACGCGGTCATCGTCGGCGCGGGCGGCGCGGGGCTCCGGGCCGCCCTGGAGGCCTCGGGCGAGGTGACCACCGCGGTCATCTCCAAGCTGTACCCGACCCGCTCCCACACCGGCACCGCCCAGGGAGGGATGTGCGCCGCGCTCGGGAACGTCGAGGAGGACTCCCCGGAGTGGCACACCTTCGACACCGTGAAGGGAGGCGACTACCTGGTCGACCAGCCCGCGGCCGAGATCATGTGCCGGGAGGCGATCGACCGGGTCGTGGAGCTCGAGCACTGGGGGTTCCCGTTCAACCGGACGCCGGAGGGGAAGATCGACCAGCGCCGGTTCGGAGGGCACACCCGAAACCACGGCGAGGCCGCCGTGCGCCGGGCCTGCTACGCCGCCGACCGCACGGGCCACATGATCCTCCAGACCCTGTACCAGCAGTGCATCAAGCGGGACGTCCGCTTCTTCAACGAGTTCTACGTGATCGATCTGCTCATGGTGGATGGACGTACCGCCGGGGTTGTGGCCTACGAGCTGGCCACGAGCGAGATCCACGTGTTCCGAGCCAAGTCCGTGCTCTTCGCCAC
>JBOGVU010000010.1:0-60048 GCA_050692915.1 Actinomycetota bacterium
ATGATGGTGTTGGGGGGCCGGACTCCGGCCCCCCAACACTCGCGGACCGCGAGGCTTACGGACCCGTGTACGTGGCCAGGTACAGGCCATAGTCGCGGTCGCTGTACGCCACGACCCGGTCGCCGCCCACGAACTTGTCCGTCAGCTGGACACCCCAGAAGTCGTTGCCGCCCTGGTCGATGAGCCGCCCGACTTCCGTGATGCCGCTCGCATCGAATCGGGCCACCCGGATCCCGCCCGAGTAGTGGGCGAAGTACGCCAGGTCGGCGTCCGGCCCACGCCCGGTGGCAACCTCGTGGACATCGATGTCGCCGAAGCCGACCGCGAACGCAGGGTCGCCGGCCTCCTCGATGTAGTACTGGTCGATCTCGCCCAGTGTCTCCGCGTCCAGGAGGCGCGACCCGCCCCAGCCGCTGAAGAACGACGTGGCGTCGATCTTCCCGTTGCCGATGTCCCCGATGTCCGGCTCCAGGTCGCCGGGGTCGCCGACCGGGTACGGCACCGTGTAGTCGGGCGTCCGGTCGAACAGCGTGTGCATCAGCCGGTGCCCCACGCAGAGCCCGGGGATGGTCGGGGTGAAGATGTGCCCCTGGCTCCCGCAGAGCGTGGCGTCCGGCTGGGCCCCGGCCCCCGACCCGGTGTGGTGGTTGGCGATGAGGACCGCGTCGTAGCCGGCAATCTGGGCCTGCTCGACCTTCTCCGAGAAGAAGCACGCCTCGAAGGGGTTGTTGGGGTCCTCCACGGGACCCCGTTGGAGCATCAGGATCTGGTCCTCGCCCGGCGCGGTGACCGGATCGAGCACCGACGCGGGCGGGATCTGGGAGGCGTCGCCCGCCGGGCACCCGTATCCGCCGAACACCACCGGGCCGTTCACGAGCTGGTCGTCGAGCGTCGAGATCGGGATGGTCCAGGAGAACTCCTCCGCCGGGTACTCACCGGCGGCGGGCCCGCCCACCACGTCGAAGATCAAACGGAACGGGGCCAGGTCCTCGTCGGTGCCGATGAACAGGCTCCCGTCCTCGCTCCACTCGCCCTGGTGGGCCTCCCCCTCGGGCGGGCACACGTCCGGGACGTGCACCTCGCAGGCCGGGTAGTCGTAGTCGTCCACGAAGATGGGGTTGGCCGGATCATCGACGTTCAGCAGGACCCACCCGGCGTCCCAGTAGGACACCATGGCCAGCCATTGTCCGTCGATGAACCGGACGTCGAAGTCGTGACTCGTGGGGAAGTTCCCGAACGCGTTGACCTGCGCGGCCGGCCAGTCCCCGATCCCGGTCTCGGCGATCAGCACGGGGTTGCGCGGGTCCGTGATGTCGAAGAAGTCGAGGTCGTTGGGATCCTCGTCGTTGTCGATGGCGATGACGTAGGCGTTGCCGCCGGCCTGCCAGGCCATGGCGCTGTGGGAGTCGTGGGCGACGGGGTCGATGTTCGTCGGGTCGGTGAAGGGCCCGTCCGTGTAGTCGCCGCCGTCCTCGGACAGCTTCACCGGATTGAGCGGGTCCGTCACGTCCCACAGGGTGAGGCCGCCGATCCCTCGAGTTCCGCAGGACTCGTTGCTGATCACCAGGAGGTCACCGGTGAACTCCGGCGTGTCCAGGTGAAGGGCCTGAAGGCCTTCGGTCACGTAGGTGTCCTGGTGACTCCGAAGGTACCCCACCTTCTCGGGGTCGGCGGGGTCGGAGATGTCGACCACATAGGCGCCGCCCCGGCACTGGGGTGAGGGGAGTCCCCCGGCCCACTGGCCCACATAGGCATAGTCGCCCAACACCGCGACATCGGAGACCCGGTCAGCCTTCGTCGTGAGCTTCTGCTTGCCGATCAGGGCGACGTTCGACTGAGTGGGTGGGAGATGGCCGCTCGAGGGACCGTGCTGATGGCCGGGAACCATCTCGTCGGAAGCGGCGGTTCCGTTGCCGCCTCCTCCTCCCGAACCTCCACCCGGACCGGCGACCGCGCTTCCGCCGCCGGCAGTGAGGGTGAGGATGAGGAAGGTGGCGAGGGCAGCGAGACGTGGGGAAGCCTTTCGCATGACGCTCCTCCTTTGGCCGGGATCCGCCCGAAGCCTCAGCCGGAGCGTAGGCCGGACACCCGGACGCCGCAAATCGCCGATAACGCTCCGCCAGGCTCAGGAGAGCCGTTCGACGGCCGCGCGGAGACGCTCGCCGAGCTGCGCCAGGCGGTCGATCGGCTCGTTGCTGTACACGAACCGGATGAACCGGGGCGATACCCGCTCCCCCCAGGTGGTCATCGGCGTGGCGGCCACCTTCTGGGCCACTAGGGCCTGCGAGAGGTCGGGCGGCGCGAACCCAAGGGCCTCGACGTCCAACAGAAGTGACCAGCCCCCGGCGGGACGGACCGCCGGGAGCCCCTCGAGCTGCTCGAGGATGGCGTCCCGGCGCCGCTGCCACTCGCTCACCGCCGCGGTCAGGTCCTCGGCTGGCGCATGGAGCGCGGCCACGGCGCCGGCCTGGGCGATGCCCCCCGGCGTCAGTCCGTTGTAGATGTGGGCCCGGGCGGCGTCGCCGGCGAGCTCGGCCGGCGCGACGAGCCATCCGATCCGCCAGCCGATCATCCGCTGCTCCATGGTGACGCAGCCGACGTGGACGACCCGCTTGGCCATGTCCGGCAGGGAGGCGGGGTGACGGTAGGGCCGCCCGTCGAACAGGATCCGCTCCATCCACGCCAGGTACACGAGCCACACGTCCCGGTCCCGGCAGATCGTTGCGATGGCCTCCCACTCCTCGTCGTTCAGATGGTTCCCGGTGGGCATCCCCGGGTTGGCCACGAAGATGGCCCGGGTGCGGTCGGTGACGGCCGCCGCCAACGCATCGGTGTCCAGCCGCCACTCGCCGTCCTCTGCCCGGAGTGGGACCAAGCGAGGGACGGCCCCGACGATGCGGACCCGGTTGATCATCCCGGCGTAGGTGGGGTCGACGAGGATCACCTCGTCGCCGGGATCGGTGGTCACGAACAGGGCATCCACCATCGCGTCGCCCTCCCCGCAGGTGATGACGACCTGGGTGTCGGAGTCCACGGTGACTCCCGAACGCTCCGCGAACTGGCCGGCCACGGCCCGCCGGAGGCCGGCCTTGCCGGTGAACGGCAGCCAGCTGTTGGCCTCGTCCTGCCCCACGGCCTCGCGGGTGGCCCGCAGCGCCGCTTCGGCCGGGACGAGATCGGTGTCCAGGTTCTCCAGCCGGAGGACCTCGGGGTCCTCCCCCACCACCGCCGCCACCCGGTCGATCCCGAACCCCGGGATCTCCTCCATCCGCCTCGTTCGCATGCTCCGCTCCTCCCGCCAGCGTGGCCCAACCCTAGCGGGTGACCGGAGCCGCGCGGATCCAGGTTCCGCGTTTCCGCCGGAGGCGGCGAGGGTAACTCGGGTCGAGAACACGTCGGAGGTCCACCGAGGAGCCCGGGAGGTTGAGATGAAGAAGGACGAGCAGTTCGGCGAACTCCTGTACCAGGCCCTGGAGACGGAGCTGGGCGGGGTGCAGGTCTACGAGGCGGCGGTCGGATGCGCCGTCAACGAGGACCTGAAGAAGGAGTGGCAGGAGTACCTCGATCAGACCCGCAACCACGTCCAGATCGTGGAGAACCTGCTCAAGGAGCTCGGTCTGGACCCGAACCACGAGACGCCGGGGCGCCAGACCGTTCGGGAGAAGGCGGCGACCCTCGTGAAATCGATGCGGTCGGCGAGGGCGGCTGGCGACCCCTCGGCGGCCCAGCTCGTCGCCGCGGAGGCCGTGGTTGACGCCGAGACCAAGGATCACCAGAACTGGGAGCTGATCGGTCTGTTGTCCCAGGAGATGACGGGCGAGACGGCTCAGGCCCTGAAGAACGCCCACGCCGAGGTCGAGGAGGAGGAGGACGAGCACCTCTACCACACCATGGGCTGGGCCCGAGAGCTGTGGATCGAGGCGCTGGGGATGGCCGCGGTGCTTCCGCCTCCCGAGGAGGAGAAGGACGTGAAGACGGCCATCGGTGCGGCCCGGGCCAAGCTCGCCAGGAAGAGGATGCTGTAGAGCTAGAGTCAGGCGATCAGCGCGATGCCCATGGCCAGGAGCCACACGGACCAGGCGATGTAGAGGACCGGGATCGCCGTCCCGGCGAGATGCCAACCGCGCTCCTCGTTCGGACCGAGGAACTCCGCAGAGCCGATCGCCAGCCCGGCGCCGATCACGATGCCCGGCCATCCCAACCACGTCGGTAGCGCCGTCCCTTGGATCACCGCGAGGCCGATCAACCCGGACCAGATGCCGGTCAACATGTAGCCGAGGTGCTCGCCGACGCCCACTCCCAGATACCGGTGAAGCGCGCGGAAGACCGCCGCGTTCACCTCACGCTCGGCCGGTTCCAGGGACGGGTCGGAGTAGTCGCGGGCGAGCGCGGGCACCACGTACACCCATCGCAGCAGCCCGAGGGTCTGGACGAGGCCCGCGAGGACGCCGAAGGTCGTGGCCACGACCACCACGCCGTTCAGGCCGAGCGTCTGCCCCAGCAGCACGGCCCCGGCGATGAGTAGCAAGCCCGACAGCATGAACGCCCACCACAGGAGGATCAGCGACGACCCGCCGGCACGGAATCGCTCGAGGATCTCGCTCGTCGATCGCCGCAGGATGGTTGGGTAGTCGAACCGCCTGGCGAGCAGCGCGAAGGCCGCGTTGAACCACAGGGGCGCGACGATCAACAGCACCCCGGCGGCGACCCGGACGCTCACGAGATCAGCGATCCGCTCGAATCAATTGGGAGCACGGTACATCAGTCGGGAAGGAGCGGCACCGACAGGTCCTTGCCCCGGCCGAGGAGCACAGCACGGGTGATGGCGTCCGAGCCGAACCGCTCCTTCACCGCGTCGAGCGTGGCGTCGAGGGAGGCCCCCCGGCCGCGGCCGAGCGGAAGGGCCAGCTGGATCGCGTCGTCGGGAGCCAGGTTGGTGAGCGTGACGCCGACCAGCGTGCATCCACGGCTTCGGATCATCGGCGTGGCCGCAGCCAGCAGCCCCCTGGCAGCGGCCAGGATCGTCCTGGTCCGGGAGGTGGCCTCCCAGAGCGTGTGCGACCGGGTGGCCCGGGAGAGGTCGTCGAACCGAAGCCGGAGGACGATCGTGCGGCACACGCGGTGGGCCTTGCGGAGCCGTTGGCCGAGCCGGTCGACCAGCCCGACCAGGGTGGCGTCGAGGGCCTCAGGCGTCTTCGGACCCCAGCCGACGGCCCGCTGTGCCCCCATCGAGCGCCGGCGCCGGCGCACCTCGACCGGCCGGAGGTCGAGGTTGTGGGCCAGGGCGTGGAGGTGGCGGCCCGAGGCCCGACCGAGCATGGCCACGAGCCGGTGCTCCGCGAGGCGGGCCACCTGGGCGACCGCGGTGATCCCGTGGTCGTGGAGCTTCCGCGCGGTCACCACGCCCACGCCCCACAGCCGCTCGACCGGGAGGGGATGGAGGAACTCGAGCTCGCGGTCGGGCGGGACCACCATGAGGCCGTCGGGCTTCCCCACCCCGCTGGCTACCTTGGCCAGGAACTTCGTCCTCGCGACGCCGACCGTGATCGGCAGGCCCACCCGCTCGCGGACCTCCCGCCGGAGCCGGGCCGCGATCATCTCGGGCGAGCCAGCGATCCGGCGAAGACCACCGACGTCGAGGAAAGCCTCGTCGATCGAGACCCCCTCGACCACCGGCGTGGTGTCCTCGAACACCTCGAACAGGCCCTTGCTGGCCTCCGAGTAGGCCGACATCCGGGGCGTGACCACGATCGCCTGGGGGCACAACCGGCGGGCCGTCCGGCCGCCCATGGCCGTGCGGACCCCGAATGCCTGGGCCTCGTAGGAGGCTGCCAGCACCACCCCGCCCCCGACGATGACCGGCCGGCCCCGGAGCCCGGGATCGTCCCGCTGTTCCACCGAAGCGTAGAAGGCGTCCGCGTCGGCGTGGAGGATGGTGGCCGCCTTGCGCATCGAACGTATGTTCGCACAGGCGGCCGACAGGAGCCGTGCGGGAGTCGTTCAGGCCGTCTCGATCTCCATCGACACGTCGACGGCCCGCTTGGTCGCGTCGCACACCGGGCACCGGCCCGCCCCCCGCTCGACCAACTCGCGCAGGGTGGCCTCCTCGACCCGTCGGCAGACGCCCGGATCCGCGTCGACAGCGGGCCGGCCGGCACGGCCTCATCGATGCCGAGGATCCCCCGGTCGTCGGACTCGCTATCCACCTCGACCTCCAGCGAACGTAGCGAGACACCCTCGCGGGCCGCCTCCATCCCCACGGTCGTGGCCACGCACGATGCCAGGGCGGCTCGAAAGAGCCACCCGGGTGAGACCACCTCGCCCCGACCACCGACCCCCGGCGGCATGTCAGTGGTCACCCGGAGGCCGTCGGGCCCTTCCACCTCCACCCGCAGCGCCTCCCCGAGCCTGGCCCGGGCGAAGGAGTCCGTGTACCGGGCCTCGTCCGGATGCTCCGACAGGTACCGCACGGCGTTCTCGATCGACTCCTTGACCTCGGCCACGACGAACCTCCTCGTCTCGAAGGCCACAGCCTACTTCGCGGGCCGATCGGTCTCGGCCTCGCCCAGCGGCTCATCGCGGTGCCACTCGACCCCGGCCGTGTGTGGCATCCTCGTCATCATGCCGCATCCTGGCGCGGGCGCCGGGCCTCGAGGAAGAGCGGCCCCGTGACACCTGGAACCTCGACCGGCGCCGAGCCGGGCAGGCCGCGGTTCACGCCCCGGGAGAAGGAGATCATCGGGATGCTTGTCGGCGGCTCCCTCCCCCACGACATCGCCGACAGGCTCGGCATGTCCCGGAGGACCACTCAGAGGCATATCGCCAGCATCATCTCAAAACTGACGCGGTCAGAAGCTGGACAAGGCCGCCGTCACACATCGCCGCTTCGATCCGTCAAGCGGTTGGATCGCCACCGCGAAGAAAGGAGACGAACCGTGGCGCTACAGGTGACCGCCATCATGCTCGGCGTCGAGGACCTGGCCCGTTCCAAGACGTTCTATGGGGAAGGTTTGGGCTGCACGATCGACCAGGACTACCCCAATTTCGTGTCGATCAACCTGGGTGAAGGATCGTCGTCGCTGGCGCTCTACCAGCGGGAGGCGGCGGCCCAGGATGCCGGCGTCTCCTCCGAGGGATCCGGGTTCCGTGGCGTCTCCTTCCACTACATCGTCCCGTCGAGCGAAGCCGTTGACGAGGTCATGAGCAACGCCGCGGCGGCCGGTGGCGGCGTCGTGAAGGAAGCGGCAGCCACTCAGTGGGGGTACTTCGGGTACTTCAGCGACCCGGACGGCTACCTGTGGAAGGTCGCGTCCAGCTCGTGACGAAGGGGCATCAGGCCCCGAGGAAGCCCCTCAGCCTCCGGAGGTCCTGAGAAACCGAACCGCTCTTGACCTCTTGTGTCCGACTTTTCCGACTGGACACGACTCACGCAGCCGTGTATCTCCTTATGCGCAATGAAGGGGAGGTGATGAGGGAGGTCGAATACATCTCTGCCACGCCATGTCCGCGGGCCGAGCCCGCCACGGAGAAGGAGTGCAGGGTCATGACCGAGAAGTCCCGCAAGATCAGGGGTCGTTCCCTCGCCCTGGGAGCGGCTGCCATCATGCTCGTCGGAACGCTCGTGGGAACTCCGGGCGCAGACGCCCAGGAACCATCGCCGCCGGGGACGCCGGAGCTCTTCAACCTCGAACACGTCTTCAACTTCAATCCCGGGGACCACGATCCCGGGATCCCGCCGGCCCCAGAGGTCGGATCGGACCTGGAGTTCTTCACTCATACCGTCCCGCTCCGTGACTACGGGACGGGAGCGTTCGTCGACGAACAGGGCAACCAACTTCCCGCGCGCAGCAGGCCGGTCATGGCAGAGCGCGACTTCGCCGTGGTCGGCTCGTATCAGCGCGGGGGGTACGTGTTCGACATCACCGACCCGGAGAACCCCGAGTTCGTGACCCAGGTCACGTGTCGCCAGCCCCGGAACGACGTCGGGATCAAGAAGTTCGTCGATCCCACGACCGGGGAGACCAAGGTCGTACTCGCCCTCACCCAGCAGAGCGGGAACCCGTGTGGTGAGGACGGCGGCGGGGTCGGCGTCAGGGTGAACACCCCCGGCGACCTGGCCGGGTTCTTCGCCGGCACCCAGTGGGTCGGCACCGCTCCGGTCGCCGGACAGACGGCCGACCTCGTGTACGCCGGCACCGGGTGCAGCCCGCTCCAGTACGCGGGCGTGGATGTCCAGGGCAAGATCGCCCTGGTCGACAAGTTCGTGAACGCGGACGGGGTGCAGGACTGTCCGACCTTCACGTTCAAACAGAAGATGGAATCGGCCGAGCAGGCCGGGGCGATCGGGCTCGTCCAGGTGGACAACAACGATGCGCCGTCTGCCGGCAACGCCATCGACGCGGGGATCCCCGGCTTGGAGATCAGCAACAGCGATGGGGTGCCGATCCGGGACGCGGTGATCGCGGGCACCACGGTCAACGTGACCCTGACCGATGGCCCGAGCGCCGTGCCCCTCCTGGGCGAGGGCTCGGGAGGGATCGGGGTCTTCGACATCACCGATCCGTTCGAGTGGGCCCCGATGTACCGCCTCCGGACCGGCCTCGGTGGGGTGCACAACTTCGCCTTCCACCCCACGAAGCCGTACGGGTACGCCTCCAACGGGGCGCTCCCCGGAGCCATCAATCAGATCCCCATCGTGGACTTCACCGACCTCGCCAACCCGACGGTCCTGCCGGGCCCGACGACCGAGGGCGGGGTCCACGACGTCGAGTTCAGCCTGGACGGCACCAGGGCCTACGCGGCCTCCGAGAACAACTACCGGATCTACGACACCACGGATCCGGCCAACCCCGTGCTGGTCTCGCGCACCCCGAACGTGGGCTCGTACGCCCACGGGGTCTTCCCGGACTCAGACCTCGATCTCATGGTGACGAACAACGAGAGCCTGGTGTTCGGGGGATTCCTGGCGCCGGGCACCTGCCCCGGCGAGGGGCTGGCGTCCTACGACATCGCCGACGCCAACGAGAACCAGCCTATCGGACCGCTCGGGTACTACGTCCCGAACGTGACCGGGCCGAGCCCCAGGTTCTGCACCTCGCACTTCGGCCGGTTCGCGCCGGGCACCGACATCATGTCGATCGGCTGGTACGTCGCCGGCGCCCGAGTGGTCGACTGGTCGAACCCGAGCACCCCGGTCGAGCTCGCCGGCGCCGTCATGCCCGACATGAACACCTGGGCGGCCAAGTTCTACCAGGGCCCGTACCTGTACACCGGGGACATCGGACGAGGGTTCGACGTGTTCCGGTGGAGCGGGGAGGGGCCCGCGCCGTGGGTGGCCGAGGCCGACCTGGGCATCACCAAGACGGCCTCCTCGAACCGGGTGAAGGCGGGGAGCCCGCTCACGTACACGCTCGAGGTGACGAACGCCGGGCCCCGGGAGACCAGCGGGGTGACCGTCCAGGACCGGCTGCCGGACGGCGTGACGCTGCAGCAGGCGTCGGCGTCGCAGGGATCATGCGAGGAGTCCGACGGCACCGTCACCTGCGGCCTCGGCACGCTCGCGGCCGGGTCGTCCGCGTCCGTGACGCTCGACGTGACCGCGCCGCCCAGGCCGACGTCGATCACGAACACCGCATCGGTCACGGGCCACCTGGTGGATCCCGACTCGAGCAACAACCAGGACAGTGAGACGACCAAGATCACCGGCCCTCCAGTGGGGGGTGGAACCGCCCCGGAGGCGAGCGAGCCGGGCTGCGACGCGGCGTGGTGCCGGATCCAGCCGGGCGCTCTGCTCGGTGACGAGGCCTCCGGGTTCTGCACGATGGGCTTCGTGTTCCGGGACGAGGACACCGGGCGGCTCCTGGTCTCCACGGCCGCCCACTGCACCGAGGCGGTCGGTGAGCGGCTCCACGCCGAGGAGGCCGAGGAGACGTTCCGGATGGAGCCGGAGGGGTTCGGCACCGTGGTGTTCCGGACGGACGACCTCGACTTCGCCTTGATCGAGGTCGATGCGGGCCGCGAGGACGACCTCAGCGCGTCCGTCCGACACTGGACCGGACCGGAGGGCGTGGCCCTGGCCGGCGAGACGGCCTTCGGGGACGAGGTGATGTACTACGGGTACGGCTTCACCTTCGACCTGACCCCCGAGCTCCGGCCGCGCACCGGCATCTTGACCAGCCACAACCAGCAGGAGTACCAGTCGAACAGCGCGGGGATGTTCGGGGACAGCGGTGCCGCCGTGCTCCACGAGAGCGGCCGGGCCCTGGGCCTGATCTCACGCTTCAACATCCTGGAGGACGGGGTCAGCACCGACCTCGGGCCCACCGTCGAGGGGATGCTCAACCACCTCGCGAGCCAGGGGTGGCGCGTCATGACCGTCGACGCCGAGTTCACGGAGCGGCCGCTGCTGCCCGTCTGAGCTAGCGGCCGCGGAGGTTAGGGGGGCGGCTCCTCCACCGGAGGGGCCGCCCCTAGCATCTGCGTTCGTCGCCGGTCACACTTCGTCCCCGGTCCGTCATGCGGCATGGGCGGCGCCGGGGCGGCCGGCGGCGACCTGGTGCCGGGGCAGCGGACCGTGAGTGGGGTGGCCCTTCGGGCACTGTGGCGACCGAACGGTTACCTGTTCGACGGTGGGGGCAAGCGCCTTGTCGGCGAAGACCTGCGGACGCGTCGTGGGCTACTCGCTTAACCAGTCGAGGACGCGCTGGCGTTCCGCGAAGTCCCAGGGCGGCGTACCGCTCCATCGACCGCATGAAGTCGTCGTCGGTCATGTCTGCTGACGTCTCGAACCACCGCAGCTCCAGCAGGCCCTGGTCCTCGTGATGGAGGATGACCCCGTACTCGTCGCGATGCTTCTCCGTCGCCACGGCTCGCCACCATAGAACCGACCCGGAGGATCCAGGGTGGCGCTCGACCCATAACCCCCCGTGGACCCGCCTGTCTTCACTTCGTGACGGCTACGAGGCTAATCCGGCCGGTTCACATTTGACATACCGATGGAGAAACGATAGGTCAGAGAGAGCCGTCGATCGAAAGGGGAAGCCCATGAGACGGTTTACGTTCGTGGTCGCTGTTCTCGGGCTGGCCGCGTTGGCCACGGCCGGCATCGCCACCGCCGAGAGCGGGAAGACCGTTCATACCAGGGGGGACGAGGTCCTCAGGCCGAACCAGGTCATCCGATCCGACCTGCGCTTCTCGCCGGGGTCGGTGACGATCAAGAGCGGGGACACGGTCACCTGGGCCCACTCGGACGACACCGACGCCCCGCACACGGTGACGATCGCCACGGAGAACCAGCTCGTGCAGACGTTCTCCGATTTCGTGCTGGGCACCTGCCCCGACTGCGACGCAGCGATCGGGGCGGCGCTGGGCGGCCACTTCCCCGGCGGCCCGCCGGTCCCAGAGCTGGACGACGGCGATGGCGAGTTCGACGATCCGGGGGACTCGGTGCTGTTCTTCCCAGGGCAGAGCTTTGACAAGCAGATCAACTCGCCCGGCGGCACCACGCTCCTCTACTTCTGCGCGATCCACCCCTGGATGCAGGGTTCGATCAGCGTCAAGTAGTCAGGCATGAGAGGGGGTGTCGCCTCTGCGACACCCCCCTCTCCCTCTGAGGACCGGGAGTAGGCTGGTCCGCAGCGGCCAGACGGGCCGCGAGGAGGGCGATGGCGTTGACGCCCGAGGAGCATCCAGACGCTGCACTCGTCCGGGAGGGCTTCCAGGCGTTCGAGAAGGGTGACGTCGAGTGGATGGACGCCCACCTCGCCGACGACGTGATCTGGCACGTCGGCGGCAACAGCAGATGGGCCGGATCCTACGAGGGGAAGGCCAAGGTCCTCGATCTCTTCGCTCGCCAGACCCAGGCCATGGGAGGACCGCCGTCCCTGGACATCCACGACATCCTGGGGAACGACGAGCACGTCGTGGTGCTCGGCACCGCGTCGGCCACGGCGCCGGACGGCTCCAGCGCCGAGTGGAAGTACGCCCAGGTCTTCCACATCGAGGACGGGAAGGCCACCGAGGTCTGGGGGATGGCGGAGAACGACGCCGCCGTCGACCCGTTCCTGGACTCCCTCTCCGGCTGACGACCCGTTGCGGCGCGGAGGCGGCCCACTCTGCGGACCGCCTCCATGCCCACGACGCCAGCTACTTCGTCAGCAGGTGACAGACACGAGTGGTGTCGACGAAGTGATGCGGCTCCAGGATCGCCTCGCCGGTGGTCAGGTCGATCATCAGGACGCCGGTGAAGTCGAAGGGGAGCTGCCCGACGATCATCAGGACCGCCGTCCCGTCCGGCTCCACCCGCACCAGGTCGATCCCGACGTCCTTGAACCGAGCCATGTTGTCGCCTGCCGTCGCCACGAAGTCGACGTGGACCGAGGTGATGTCCTGCGGGCCCACTGGCTGATCCGGGAACGTGAAGAACGTGAGCCGCCCGGTGACCGTGGTGGTCACGTCGAGGCCGCAGGCGTCGGACAGGAATTCGTCCTCGAAGGTCTCCGAGAACGTGATGGTCTCCTTCTCGGGCTTGCCGCCGGCCGTAGCCGTCTCGGCCAAGGCAAGGACCATGAGTACGGCCGCCGCCAGCAGGGGATAGACCTTGCGATCCTTGCTCATCGCGAACCACCTCCCGTCGACCGCTGCCGCCACCGGCTGATGGCGGCACGGGCACCCGCCGATCATGTCACACGGGTGTGAACGAGAGCCAATCGAGCGAACGGACGTCGCCGCCCGGGGACCTCGTCCGCCCGGACGCCGAAGAGTAGCGTTGCCGGCGTCAGCGGAAAGGGGCCCTCGTGCATCCATGGTTCGTGCAGGCAGAGGGAGAGGTGGTGGAGTTCCCCTCCAAGCCCGTCGAGGCATGGGCCCGCTTCGACGACTTCTTCGAGGCGGAGCACGAGCGCCTCTACAAGGCCCTGTACTTCGTGACCGGGAACCGCCAGGACGCCGAGGAGCTGATGCAGGACGCCTTCCTGAAGCTCTGGGAGCGGTGGGGCGAGATCCACGGGATCTCCGACCCCGTCGGCTACCTCTTCCGCGTGGCCCTGAACGGGTTCCGGATGCGCCGCCGCCGGGCGGCGATGGCGATCCGGAAGGTGATCCCGGTCGTGGAGCGGCGTGACGAGTTCCTCGACGCGGAGATGCGCGCCGACGTGCGCCGGCTCCTCCTCGAGGTCACCCCACGCCAGCGGGCCGCTCTCCTGCTCACGGACCTCCTCGGCTATCCGTCCGAGGAGGCGGCGCGCATCCTGCGCGTCCGTCCATCCACGGTCAGGGCCCTGGCGACGCAGGGTCGACGGGCCCTCCGAGCGATGGAAGGAGGGCGGGATGCCTGACGTGCAGGAGGTGTTCCGCATGGCGACGCAGAAGGTCCGTCCCGATCCCGGGGCCCTGGAACGGCAGAGCCGGAACCAGCGTCGGCGCAGCACCCGGCAGCGGGCCGGCGGCTACGCGCTCCTGGCGGTCCTGGTGATCGCCGCCGCCGTGGTCGGTGTGACGATGCTGCGGGACCGTGAGACGCGTCCCGCCGACCGCGGTGTGGGAGGGGACGCTCCGACGACACGAGTGGGCAGCGCCCCCACCGTCGAGCAGCTCCAGGGGATCTGGTACGAGGACCGCGGAGAGGGGGCGTTTCCCGAGCCCATGATGTTCTGGTTCGCCCCCGACGGGACGTTCACCTGGGGCGGGGTGCTCGACACCGACTCGTGGACCACCGCCAACTACGAGATCGAGGGACACAGGATCACGTTCACCGACGTCAGCGGCTCCTGCGGGGGTGGATACACCTTCTCGTGGGACGCCGGGATCGTGGCCGAGGGACGGATGGAGGCCGTCCATCAGGGATCCAGCCTCGACGACCCCACGATCATGGGGGGCTGCAACCTCCCCGTCGGAGAGCGCTACGGCCTGACCAGGGTCTCCCCGACTTCGCCGGCTGCCGAAGACCTCTCCCCCGGCTACTACGTCGGCGGAGCCATCACCCCCGATGTCGCCCCCATCGATCTCGAGGGCATGTGGCTGGTGGAGGGCACCGGCCACCTCCTGCGGATCGACTTCGGCGGCGGCTACCGCCTCGACGACGCCGGCGAGCTGGCATCCACACCTCGGGACGCCGGCACGATCGAGGTCGGGCGGGGGACGCTCACGTTCACCAGCGGCTCGGGGGCGGACGGCTGCTCCGAGGGCGACGTGATGGTCTGGGAGAACATCCGGGTCCGCGGCGGCGCCATGCATGGTGAGGTCACGCAGGACACGTGTGACCGGGGCATCGGGCCTCGGATCACGGTGCTCTTCCTGGACGTCGGGACGCCGTAGCCGAGCCAGGACGGTCGGGCCACCCACGAGGAGGAGAGGTCGGATCCCGATGGGCAGAAGGGAGGAGCGACGATGCGAGTCTGAGTCCCTGATCGTGAACGTTGCCCGCCGACGGAAGCGAGGTGCCTTCCTCGCAAGGGAAAGGAGAGGACCGATGAGACGCTCCTTGATTGCCATGGCCGTGGCGGCCGTTCTGAGCTTCACGCCCGGAATAGGTGCGGCGCTTGCGACGCCGGCGGCCCGATCGACCCGGCCCGTATTCCAGACCTGGGACCCGACCACGCCGATCGGAACATCCACCCTGGTCAGGACCGATGGGGGCATCAGCGCAACCTTCCATTCGTCCGGACTCCCCGCCGGGCAAGCGGTGACGATGTGGTTCGTCGTCTTCAACAACCCGGAGGCGTGTTTTGCCACTCCGTGCGGACTCGCGGACCTGCTCTTCAACGAGGACGCTGAGGGCGACTTCCTGGTCGGCGCGGGGAAGGTGATCGGTGGCAGCGGAAGCGGCGATTTCGGCGGCCACCTGCAGGTCGGTGACGTTCGGGGGTCGGCGTTCCCGGAGATCGGGATGGCCGAGCGCAGCGTTGGCCTGACCAATCCACGGGGCGCTCAGGTCGGCCTGTTGCTGCACAGCCATGGACCAAAGGTCCCCGGCCAGGTTCTTCCGTCTCAGCTGAGCTCGTTCACCGGTGGGTGTGATGTGTTCCTCGGCGACCTCGAGCTGCCGGGCTCGGGCATCGCCGATGGACCGGAAGATGTGCCCCAGGCCGTGGGCGAATGCTCGACGATCCAGGTCTCCCTCCATCTGTAGGGGAACCATGCGTGCCAGGTGGCCGGGCCAAGTGCCCGGCCACCGGCAGCAGGAGGAGCTCGAGCCGATCGCCGCCACCCATCCAGCTTGCCTTTGAGGTTCTCCCCCAAGAGGAGCACGCCGTCTCGGTGACGGCGCCGGGGAGCTCCTGATCCGGCAGGTACCGGGTCGGAGGCGGCAACGCAGGCGGGTAGCTCCACCCCCCACAGTTCTGCCCGAGCCCGATCAGGACGGCTACTCGTAGGCGATGGCCTCGAGGACGTTGAGCCGGGCGGCGCGGCGGGCGGGCCAGATCGCCGCGACCACGCCGGCGAGGCCGGCGACCACCAGGTAGAGCACGATGGAGCCGATCGGCACCCGCAGCCGGTCGATACCCAGGGACGCCAGCGCGCCCTGCATGGCCCAGCCGAACAGCACCCCGATGGCCGCGCCGAGGACCCCGCCGAGGACAGCGATGATCACCGCCTCGGACCGGATCATCCGCCGCACCTGACCCCGGCTCATGCCCACGGCGCGGAGCAGCCCCAGCTCCCGGACGCGCTCGTAGATCGACAGCCCCAGCGTGTTCACGATGCCGAACAGGGCGATCACGATGGCCAGCAGGAGAAGGACCTGCACCATGGCCAGGAGCTGATCGATCAGGTCCGCCTGCTGCTCCTTGAACCCGGCTTGGTCCTGGACCTGGACGTTCGGGAACGACTCCGTGGCGCCATCGAGCACTCGGCGTCCCTCCTCCGGCGAGACCCCCTCGGCCAGCTTGACCAGGACGTAGGTGTCCAGTCGCTGGGAGAAGTTTTCCTCGAACGTGTCGAATGACATCGCGTAGTTCCCCAGGATCTGCGGGTCCTCGTACAGGCCGCCCACCGTGAGCTCCTTCGTCCCGGTCCGGGCGAACCGGAGCTCGATCCGATCGCCGAGCGACCACTCGTGCGACTCGGCCACGTCGTCGAGGACGATCATGGTGTCGGGGTCCGCCAGCGATCCGAGCGAGCCCGCGACGAACGCGGTGTTCGTCACCTGCCCGAACGTGGCCGGGTCGACCGCGGTGACGAAGTCGGTCCCGCCCTCGACGCGGATCGAGCCGAGCCGGGTGGGCGAGACCACGGCGATCTCGGGCCTGCCCTCCAGGTCCTCGGCCACCTGTGGGCTCAGCGGGGCGAAGCCGCCGCTGGTGAGGATGAAGTCCGACCGGATCGCCTCGTCGAGGGCGGCCTCGGACGAGGCCTTCAGCGAGTCGGCGAACACCGCCACGAAGGTCACCAGGCCGAGGCCGATCATCAGCGCGGCGGCCGTCGACGCGGTCCGACGCGGGTTGCGCATGGCGTTCTCCCGGCCCAGACGTCCGGCGAACCCTGCGGCTCGGAGGGGCAGCCCGAGGATCCCTGCGATCGGCCGGGCCACTAGGGGGGATAGGATGGCCACGCCCACGAAGGTCAGCGCGGCCCCCAGCCCCACGATCAGGGCGGCGTCGGACGGCCCGCCGAACAGCCCGTACAGCAGGGCCGCCACCCCGACCACCGTGACCACGCCGCCCACGATGACCCGGCGGCGCAGCGAAGCGGTGGGCCCGAGCTGGCCCTCCCGGAGCGCCTCGATCGGCGACACGCGGGACGCCCGTCTGGCCGGGGCCACGCCGGCGACCACGGTGACCACCGTCCCGATGATCACCCCCACGATCAGGGTGCGCGGCAGGATCACCGCCGGCGTGTCGGGAAGGCCGCCCCCGAACGCATCGAGCAGCGCGCGGAGGCCGAAGGACAGCACGATGCCCAGCCCGATCCCGGCCATCGACGCGATCAGCCCGATGACCACGGCCTCCGTGAGGACCGAGGTCTGCACCTGGCGCCGGCTGGCCCCAAGCGCCCGCAGCAGCCCCAGCTCGCGGATCCGCTGCGTGACGATGATGTTGAACGTGTTGAAGATGATGAAGGCGCCGACGAAGAGCGAGACGCCGGCGAAGACCAGGAGCCCGGTGCGGAAGAAGCCGAGGCCCTCCTCGATCTCGTCGGCGGTCTCGGCGGCGACTGCCGTGCCCAGGACGGCCTCGTAGCCGCGAGGCAGTACCTCTTGGACCCGGGCCCGGAGCGCCACCGCGGCGACGTCCTCCTCGCCGGCCACGGTGATGGCGTCGAACTCCCCCACCCGGTCGAAGGCCTCCTGGGCCGTGGCGACGTCGAAGACGGTCAAGGTGCCGCCCCC
The DNA here is from genome assembly GCA_050692915.1 of Actinomycetota bacterium. Classification (GTDB taxonomy): domain Bacteria; phylum Actinomycetota; class UBA4738; order UBA4738; family CALAEC01; genus CALAEC01. Next base: position 17,327 of record JBOGVU010000010.1, read on the forward strand.
GAACCCGTCGAGGTCGCCGATCCCCACCGTCCCCGAGATCGTGAACGCCTGGGTCGGCCCGACCAGGATGACCTCGATGCGCTGGCCGATCCGGAGGTCGAACCGCTCGGCCGTGTCCGCGTCCACGGCGACCTCGCCGGGGCCGGGCGGGTTGCCGGTCCGAACCTCGAGCCCGCCGGACGCCGGGTTCCACGACACGCCGATCGTGGGCGCCCCGATCGTCTCGATGGGGTCGCCGGTGCCGGGATCGATGAGCTGCGCGTACCCGGTAACCTCGCCGGCCGCGGTGTCCACGCCGTCGACGGCAGCAACCTGCTCGAGCAGGTCCTCGGGGACCGGCGGCTGCTCCTCGAACGCCCCGCTCCCCGGGTCGGCGAACCCCGGGTCGAACGCGGACGACCCGCGCACCACCACGTCGGTCCCCTCGGTCGTCGTGGCGAAGGCCTGGTCGAACGCCCGGCTCAGCGTGTCGGTCAGCACAAGCGTCCCCACCACGAAGCCCACCCCGAGGACGATGGCCAGGGCCGTGAGGACCAGGCGGAGCTTGCGAGCCAGGAGGCTCTTCAGGGTCGCCCGCCACACGGCCCTACACCTCGAGGAGCTTCAGGCGATCGAGGATCCCCTCGGCGGTGGGGTCCCGCATCTCGTCGACGACGAGCCCGTCGCCGAGGAACACGACCCGGTCGGCGCGACTGGCGGCCGTGGCGTCGTGGGTCACCATCACGATGGTCTGCCCGTGGTCGTCCACGGCTGAGCGGAGGAACTCGAGGAGCTCCGCGCTGGACCGGGAGTCGAGGTTGCCGGTCGGCTCGTCGGCGAACACGATGGTCGGCCGGCTGACCAGGGCCCGGGCGCCGGCGACGCGCTGCTGCTGGCCGCCCGAGAGCTCGCTGGGCCGGTGCGTGAGGCGGTCGCGGAGGCCGACCGTGTCGACCACGGTGTCGAACCAGCCCCGGTCGACGTCCCGACCGGCGATGTCGAGGGGAAGGGTGATGTTCTCGGCAGCCGTGAGCGTGGGGACCAGGTTGTAGGCCTGAAAGACGAAGCCGACCCGGTCCCGCCGCAGGAAGGTGAGCCGCTTGTCGTCGAGCGTGGTCAGGTCGACGTCGCCGATGAAGACAGTGCCCGAGGTCGGCCGGTCGAGGCCGGCCAGACAGTGCAGGAGGGTGGACTTTCCAGAGCCGGACGGGCCCATGATCGCTGTGAACCGGCCGGCCTCGAGGTCAAGCGTGATGCCCCGGAGGGCTTCCACGGCGGCAGGCCCCTCACCGAAGACCTTCCGAAGCTCGATCGCCCTGGCCGCGGGGCGCTGGGTGGGTTCCTCCTGCGAGGCGATAGCCATATCTGGCTCCTCCTGGTGGCCGGGCAGGCCAAGCAGACTATCAGCCTGAGGTGAACGGGCCGGGACGAGCGTCGACGTTGTCCAGTCCACAGGGAGTCTCATCTTGGGTCAGGTGAACGGCGTACCTGGCGATCGCACGCTCTAGGGCGCGGACCCATGGGTCGTCGGCAGCGATTCGACGGCGTCCTTGACCGCAGTCCCCTGTCACCCTCCTGAACCGCCGGCCTCCGAAACGGCAGCTCGAATGCCTTGAGGCGCATGCGCGGCGGGACCGGCCGATGACACTCGGTGACTCCATTAGACTTCGGCGGAGAGTCTCGCAGGGAAATCCTTCAGGAGGGGCTGTGCCTATCGACTTCGGCAAGCTGACCACGAACAAGCAACTAAAGAGCCTGAAGTCTCCACGAGACATCTTCACCTCTCTTCCGTCCAAGGCTCCAGGCTTTGGCTATCTCCGGGATGTGCAAGGCCAAGTCTTGGATTCTTGGGAAGAACGCCGAGACGAACGTGACCTCGCCATAAAGATGAATACAGGTGGCGGAAAGACGCTGGTTGGTCTTCTCATACTCCAGAGCTGCCTGAATGATGGCCTGGGTCCAGCCCTCTACGTTGCCCCGAGCACCTATCTGGCCCAGCAAGTAACTATGCAAGCCGACAGGCTCGGCATCCCGACCGTCGTCGATCCAGAGGCAGTCAGGTACCTCTCCGGTGAGTCAATTGGGGTAGTGAACATTCACAAGCTCGTCAACGGGCGGTCGGTGTTTGGGGGTCCTCAGGGCAGGCCAATTCCGTTGCCCATCGGAAGCGTGGTCATTGATGATGTCCACGCGGCGATTGCGACAATCGAGGAACAAACCACCGTCGAGATGCCGTCTTCTCACCCGGTCTACTCGACACTTCTGGAGAGATTCTCCGAAGACCTTCGACGCCAATCGGAGTCCACATTTCTCGACATTCAAGATGGCTTGCCCTCCGCAGTATTGAGGGTCCCATTCTGGGCCTGGGCTGACAGGTCCGCGGAGGTCACACGAATCCTCCATGAGCATCGCGAGGACGATGAACTCACCTTCACCTGGCCCCTGTTGCTGATGTTCTGTCTGTCAGCCAAGCGGTCTTTACCGGCACAGCACTTGAGATAAGACCGCCCGTACCGCCAGTCAATAGAATCTCAAGCTTCGCTCAAGCGAAGCGACGTGTCTACCTTACGGCAACGCTTGCAGACGATAGTGCTCTAGTCACTCACTTCAATGCCAAGCCCGAAGCCGTCGAACGTCCTATCACTCCGGCCACGGCAGCCGACTTGGGAGATCGCAGTGATCCTTGCGCCCCAGGAGATCAATCCCCGTATCTCGGATGAAGAACTGAGGTCGGCGCTCCGAGACTATGCCAAACGAGTGAATGTTGTCGTTCTTGTTCCTTCCTTCCGGCGTGCAACCGAATGGGACGGCATTGCGGACCTAACGGCTGCTGCGGAGGACATCGGCGATGCTGTGGAACGACTCCGGCAAGGGCACGTCGGGCTCGTGGTTCTGGTCAACAAGTATGACGGGATCGACCTCCCCAATGACGCCTGTCGGATTCTTGTCGTAGATGGCTTGCCAGAAGCTTACGGGGGAATCGAGCGACGTGAGGCGGTTGCGCTCGGCGAGACAGAGGCCATGGTGGGCCGGCAACTTCAGCGAGTCGAGCAAGGAATGGGTCGCGGCGTGCGAAGTGCGGACGACTACTGCGTCGTGATCCTTCTCGGATCGCGTCTCTCACAACTAATCGCGCAACCTACAAACGCTCGAAAACTTGGACCAGCAACCAGGGCACAACTTCATCTCTCCCGTCAGCTGGCAGCCCAGCTCGAAGGGCAAGACATTTCGGAGCTTCTCGGGGTGATCGGACAGGCTCTCGATCGCGATCAGGCCTGGGTGGTGGCCAGCCGTGAAGCACTCGCAGGCTTGTCATACGAAGCAGCCGGAGTCACGCCTATGGCGAAGTCTTCCCGTCACGCATTCAACGCGGCATCTACAGGGCAGTATGCAATCGCAACGAGGGAGATGAGCGAGGCGGTTAATGCCGCTCAGGAGGCGCGCTTGAAGGGTTGGCTCCAGGAGCAACTTGCTGTATACGAGCACCACGTCGACCCGCCCAGAGCTCAGCAGGCCCTTGCCGGAGCCGTGCGCCACAATCCGCGAGTTACTCGACCGATTGAGGGAGTCACGTACCGCCGTCTGGCGGCCACTCAGGATCAGGCTCGGCTGGCGGCGAGCTACCTGGCCTCCAGGTACCCGGATCGCAACAGCCTCCTGGTAGGAACAAATGCAGTCATCGACGCTCTGGTTTTCCACCCGGATGAAACCGACGCGTTCGAGGATGCATTTGAAACCGCCGGGAGACTGATTGGATTTCCCACTCAACGCCCAGAAAGGGATACGGGGACGGGACCTGACGTTCTCTGGGCGATCGGCGAGTCCCGCTACTTGGTTATTGAGTGCAAGAGTGGCTCAACAGCGAACAGAATCTGGCGCCGAGATGTCGCTCAACTCGCGCATTCTATGAATTGGTTCCGTTCGAAGTACGACCGGCCCTCTTCTGCAACACCCCTACTCGTGCATCCGGTGGCACGACTTGAGTCAAATGCCGTCGCAGCTCCGGAAACAAGAGTCATGACAAAGAGCCATGTTCAGGCCTTCCGTGAAGCGCTTCGCGCGGTTGCGGTCGCCTTAGCAAATCAAGCTACGTGGGAGAACTCTGAGCATGTCGGGTCCCAACTGAGTCAACAAAGGCTCACGGGCCCCGACTTCCTCACCGCCTTCACAACGACCCCTCGGGCCATGTGACCACTGCCAGTTACCAGTAGTCCTTGTCGATTCTGACTCTCTCAACATGGTCGTCGATCCACCGTACGAATTGACTCGGGGCTCTTGCCATTCCCGACAGCCTCCCGCAGGAGAGAATCTCGCACGACGTCATCGTCCGAGTGAGCGCGACCAGGAAGGAACAGACCTCGTGATCAGTCGGTGCGTCGTTTCGGGCTGGGAGCTCAGGCTGGTTCACTCCAACTATGTAGACATATGGAGCTTGAAGTCCTTTAGAACCTGGGAAGGTAGTCACCATCACCCTTGGGGGGAGTGGCTCCTCCCTGTCCCCTCTTCTGCTTCCACAGTCAGATCCGCATCCTCCGCCCCTGTCCGTTCCTGCTCCACAGGCGAAAGGAACTGACTCGAGTCGATTCCCAATGCGGCTAGAGACTCAGCATCGTCCGTGGCCACTTCATTACCTCGCTTCAAGGACACGATGGTGGCCCGATTCAAAGAATGTTTCTCGATATACTCAGCAGGTAGCACATCGATCCACTCCCCACCCAGTCTCAGCGTCTTGTGGAGTATCGATTTCATGTCTCCGGGTGGATCGAGGTAGGTGACGATCCGCCATCCCAATCGGGAATCTGCGTAGGAGTCCAGCAGTCTATAGCCATCAAGTATTTGGACTTCTTCGGTGTCCCCCATCTTCAATTCCACCCGTCCCAGTTCTCTCTCAAGCCCCTCATGGACCTGCTCAGCTACATGAGGCGGGCCGATCACCAGGGCCGTCGGCTGGCGCGCCTCGTATGACTCAAGGATGTCCGCCTGCGGAATCTCCGCAATCCGACCCGTGATGTAGCGGGCCATATAGTTCGCTTGACGACTCTGTACCGTGCAGTACACGTGTCGAATCTTAGGAAACGCTTCACTCACCTTCCGCTTTGCTGGCAGGAAGCTTTCGAATCGCTTCTCAACGCGATCCTCAAGCAGCCCCAGGCTTAGTGCCTCGCCGAGAACGGCATTTGTCGCGTTCACAACCACCTCAGGGCATCGAGAACAGAAGGGCAACTCAAACGAACGGAAATCTCCATTTCTTGCAACCTCACGGATGAACTCCGGCGAAGCCCCCCTTCTCCAATAGAGGGCTTGGTCGTCATCCCCAACAATCAAGACCGGACTCGACCGTGAGAGCAAATTGATCAGTTCCACTTCCATCCGACAGAAGTCTTGGTACTCATCTACGATCAACTGATCTACCGCCGGAACCCTTGTTAAATCCTCACGATAGTGACGGAGTAACCGGTACACGGAGTCCGAGTATGTAACGGCGTCGTAGTAGTTGCCGCTGGCTAGCGCCTGAGCTACTTCGGGAGCGCGTTCGTTGAGCGTGTTGAAGGCGAGCGCAATCCCCTGTGGCGCGACGTCCACCCCCGATAGCCAGGCAAGATCCGATGAGACCAACTCAAAGAGCGGAGGATAGAACGTGAACCCGCGGCCTATTCCCGGAACGGAGTTAGCTCGTAGCTGAAGATAGGCGTAGCCGTGGAACGTGTAGACGTCGGCTAAGCCCTCCAAGTCTTCCCGCAGGTCTTCTACCAGGCGTCTAAGGAAACTCAGAACCAGAACCGGACCAGAACGTTCCTTTGAGACGCGCCTGAACGTCGTTGTCTTACCCGTTCCCGGTCCAGATACGATGACCTTCCTTTCTTCGTCCGACTCAACAATCGCTGCTGTGAACGCCTCTCGCTCACCGAATTGAGCTGCGTCCCTATCGACCATTGAGTCAGCGAAGATAGCGTCCCAGTCGGGCCGCAGTCTCCTCAAGGTAGTCGGGAAGAACTTTGGTGTTGGCAACCATTGGCATGAAGTTGGTGTCGCCGTTCCAGCGGGGGACGATGTGCCAGTGGAGATGATCCGGGATTCCCGCACCGGCGACTGTCCCGAGGTTCATCCCGAGGTTGAACCCCTCGGGCTGCATCGCTTCCTTGAGCGCCTTCACGCACCGCTGCATCAGCCGCTGCATGTCCAGCGTCTCGTCGTCCTCGACCGCCTCGAGCTCACCGACGTGGCGGAACGGCGCCACCATGAGGTGACCGCTGTTGTACGGGTACCGGTTCAGCATGGCGAACGACTGCTGGCTCCTCGCCACGATCAGGGCCTTCTCGTCGTCCCCTTCCTTCGGCTTCTCGCAGAACAGGCACCCCTGATCCTCGCCCTCGCGGGCCTGGCCGATGTACTCCATCCGCCACGGGGCCCACAGCCGCTCCACTACAGGCCTCCGACGTCCCCGGTCTCCAGCGCTCGCTCCTTGTCCTCGACGATGGCGCGGGCCAGGAAGGCCTCGAGCGGGACGCCCCGGGCCTCGTTTCCCCCTCGGTCTCGGACGGCCACGGTGCTCCCCTGCTCCTCCTTGTCCCCCACCACGAGCGCGTAGGGCACCTTCTCCAGCTGGACCGCGCGCACCTTCTTCCCGAGGGTCTCGCGGCTGTCGTCGACCTCGACCCGCAGGTCCGCCTCGCGCAACCGGTCCGCCACCTTCTCCGCGTACCCGTCGTGCCGAGTGGCGATGGGGATCACCTTCACCTGCACCGGGGCCAGCCACATCGGGAACGCCCCGGCGTGGTGCTCGATCAGGATGGCGATGAACCGCTCCAGCGAGCCGAGGATGGCCCGGTGGATCATCACCGGCCGGTGGCGCTGGTTGTCCTCGCCCATGAACTCGAGCTCGAACCGCTCCGGTAGGGCGAAGTCGCACTGCACCGTGGTCAGCTGCCACGACCGGCCGATGGCGTCACGGAAGTGGAAGTCCACCTTCGGCCCGTAGAACGCGCCCTCCCCCTCGGCCACGTCGTAGGCCATCCCGCTCCTGTCGAGGGCGCCGCGGAGCGCCTCGGTGGCCCGGGCCCACATCGCCTCGTCGCCGATGGCCTCGCCGGGCTTCGTGGACAGCTCGATCCTCGGCTCCTCGAACCCGAACACCCGGAACACCTCGAGGGTCAGGTCGAACACGCCGAGGACCTCGTCGACCAGCTGGTCCGGGGTGCAGAAGATGTGGGCGTCGTCCATCGATAGCCCCCGGATCCGGAGGAGGCCGTGGAGGGTCCCGGCCTTCTCGTGCCGGTACACGGTGGCGAGCTCGGACATCCGGAGCGGCAGGTCGCGGTACGACCTCGTCCTCGACCGGTAGATGAGGACGTGGAACGGGCAGTTCATCGGCTTCACGTAGTAGTCGCCGGCCTCGTCGTGCATCGGCGGGTACATGTTCCCGGCGTACTTCTCGAGGTGGCCGGAGGTCTCCCACAGCCCCGAGCGGGCCACGTGCGGCGTGGTCACCAGCTCGTAGCCCCGGGCCACGTGGATCTCCCGGACGAAGTCGCCGAGCTGGCGGACCAGCCGGCCGCCCTTCGGGTGCCACACGGCGAGGCCGGCCCCGAGCTCGTCGGGGAACGAGAACAGGTCGAGGGCCGGGCCGAGCTTGCGGTGGTCGCGCTTCTCCGCCTCCTCGCGTCGGTGGAGGTAGTCTGCCAGCTCCTCCTCGGTCGGCCAGGCGGTCCCGTAGATCCGCTGGAGCTGGGGGCGGTGCTCGTCGCCCCGCCAGTACGCCCCGGCCACCGAGAGCAGCTTGAACGCCCCCAGCTTCCCGGTGGACTCCACGTGGGGCCCCAGGCACAGGTCCTGCCACCCGTCGTTCCGGTAGATCGAGACGGTGTCGCCCGTGGCGCCCTCGGCCTCCTCGACCCCCTCGATGATCTCGAGCTTGTAGGGCTGGTCGGCGAACCGCTGGAGGGCCTCCTCCCGGGAGACCTCCTCGTGGTTGAACGGCTGTTCGGCCGCGACGATCTCCCGCATCCGGGCCTCGATCCGGGGGAGGTCCTCGGGGGTGAGCTGCTCGGGCAGGTCGAAGTCGTAGTAGAAGCCGTCCTCGATGGGCGGCCCGATAGCGTACCTGGCCCCCGGCCACAGGTCGCACACCGCCTGGGCCATCACGTGCGAGGTGGAGTGCCGCAGGATCTCGAGCTCGTCGGGCTCCGCCATGCGGGCCATGGTAGCGCGGGGCATGGGCCGCCGGGACGGAAAGGCCGAAGGCCCCGGTCCCCCGAGGCCTCCGGCTCAAGTCACCGTCCTGCGGTCTCGTAGGTCGCGATCACCACCCCCGTGGTCGTCGTCACGCTGTCGAGGAGCCTGAACGTGGTGGGCGGGCTCCCGTCGGGGAACAGCCGGCGTCCCGATCCCAGCACCAGAGGGTGGATCATGAGCAGGAACCGGTCGATCAGGCTGTGCTCCATCAGGGACCGGATCAGCTCCCCACTTCCGAGGACGGCGATGTCCGGGCCCGGCTGCTCCTTGAGCTCGGCCACGGCCGCCGCGACGTCGCCACCGAGGAGGGTGGAGTTGACCCACGGGAGCGGCTCGGTCAGCGTCGTGGAGGCGACGTACTTCTGGGCTGCGTTCAGCACCTCGGTGAAGGGATTGTCCTTCTGGTGGGGCCAGAACGCGTAGAACGACTGGTACGTCCGCCGCCCCAGCAGCAGCGGACCGCCCTGGGCCATCCCCTCCCCCAGCACCCGGCCCATCACCGCGTCGTTGTTCGGCACCGCCCAGCCGCCGTGCTCGAAGCCCCCCCGGGGGTCCTCGTCGGGACCAGCCGGTGCCTGCATCACGCCATCGAGCGTGACGTGGTTGGTGACGACGATCCTGCTCATGCGATCCCTCCTGTTTGAATCGGACGGGCTCAGCTCCGGAGCGACTGGCCCGTCTCCAGCAGCGTCTTCAGGTCGCTGAGCACTTCGCTCCACCCGCCGCCGGCGCCCTGGTCCTCCATCTCGCCGCTGCTCATGGCGGCCAGACGAGGCGCCCCTTCGAGGTCGTGGATCACGGTGAGCTTGCTGACGCCCGGGCTGGATTCGGCGATCTCCCAGGTGAGCCTGGTGAATCCTTCCGCGGTCGTGGCCTCGTCGCCGATCAGCATGCGGAACGTTTGCACCAGCTTGTGCGGCGGGTCGGCCTCGATCACCTCGCCGTCGATGGCGACTTCGGGAACGGGGAAGCCCAGCTCCGCACCCTTCTTCTTCATCCCCTCCCCCGGGTAGGCCCGATAGGCCCCACCGGGGCGGAGGTCATAGTCCACCACGCCGCCCATGCCGTACCGCTTGGTCCACTCGGGCTGAGTGATGGCGTCCCAGATCGCCTGGGGCGTCGCCTTGATGTACACGCGGTACACCTGGGTGGTCGTCTCGGTCTTCGTGTTCATCCGGTCTCCTCCTCCTCCAGCTTCGCCTTGAGCTCCGCAAGGGCCGACACCCGTCGCTCGGTGTACTTGTCGATCCATCGGTCGTGGATCAGCCGGATCGGCACCGGGTTCAGGAAGTGGAGCTTCTCCCGGCCCTCCCGGCGGGTGACCACGAGGCCTGCGTGCTCCAGGACGCGTAGGTGCTTCATGACGCCGAAGCGGGTCATCTCCAGCTCCGACTCGAGCTCGGTGAGCGTGCGGCCGTCACGCAGGAAGAGCCGGTCGAGCAGGAATCGCCGCGTGGGGTCGGCGAGCGCCTTGAACACCCGGTCATCGGTCACGGGCCTCATGATACGTGACCCTCTGGTCACATGTCAAGAAGGGGACTTTCAGGCCAGGGTGCGCTCCACCCAGGCGGCCCAGCGGTCCTCCATGGTCTCGAACGACTGGCCGAACGCGGCCCGGGCGGCCCGGTCGACGTGGTACTCCCAGGTCCCAGCGGCCACTCGGGGCCGGCCCAGGAGCCGGTAGAACTCGGCCACCTCGTCCACGCCGTACCCCTCCACGGCGAACCGTCCCCACGCGGCGGATTCCTCGTACGAGGTGAGGATGTCCTCGTTCGAACCCGTCCGGAACTCGTGGTCTTCCGGGAGCGCCCTGTCGAACGTCCCGGCCTCCACCCGGGGGCCGAGGTACTGCGCGTCGTCGTCCTCCGACACCCACTCGGCGATCCCCTCCTCGACGAACGACGGGGTGGCCGGGCCCACAGTCCCGCGAGTGGCCACGTGGAGGAGCTCGTGGGTGAGGATGTCCTCCTGGGTCTCGTCGGAGAACGCGCTGAACGTCGGCCAGTTGAGGATGACCCGGTGCCCCACCACGCTCCACCCCTGGGCTCGATCGACGCCGGACGCGGCGAAGGCCACGAACACGTCGAGGTCGAACGTGGCCTGGATCATCCGCCGGAGCTCCTCGGTGGTGGACGGCGCCAGGATCGGAACGCGCTCCGGCCACGGCACCGGCCACCGGTCCCCCACCCGGTCGAGGGCCCGCTCCGAGGCCTCCAGGATCCGGCTCGCCGCTTCGGCCTGGTCGGGGTGGGAGACGTACAGGAAGTGCTCGCTCTCCCGGGTCACGATCGGCCCGAGCTCCCACAGCTTCCGCCCCGAGTACAGCGCGACGTCGTCGAGGTCGGTGTCCGAGGCCACCAGCCATTCCTCGCCGCGCCGGACGAACGTCAGGAACAGGTCCTCCAGGGCCGGGGCCCGGTCGTAGCCCTCCAGCCGGTACCGCTCCTCGACGTGGAGGATCCGGGGATCGGCGCTCGGCCCGTAACGAGCCACCTCCCGGCTCGTGGTCAGCTCGGGCCACAACGCGTCGGTGAGGCGCAGCTCGTACGAGGCCAGGCCGAGCCGCCGGAACCCCTCGAACAGTCGCCGCTGACGGAGGGCGAACCCCGCGTCGGCCGGCTCCACCGTGGCCAGGAAGACCTCGAGGTCGCCCTCCACCATGGCCTCGGCTCGCCGGTCGAGGAGGTCCTGGATCGCTGCGAGCGGGTCCTGGGCAGCGGCCCGCGGGGGGACCATGATCGTCGCGGCCAGGAGGAGCGCCGCGGCCCCGCTGGCGAACGCTACGGCCGGTCCGTGCCGCACACCGAGCAGACTGCGTCGCCGACCTGGTTCTGGTTTCCGCACTTGGGGCAGCTCCACCCGAGCACGGCCGCGACCGGTGGAGCGGTGACCATGGGCGTGGAACCCACTGCCCCCTGAGCGAACCGGGCCGAGCCCCGGAGGAGGTTTCCAGCGACCCAGGCCATGACCCCCACGGCCAGGGCGAACGCCCCTACGAACGGCATCCAGAAGAAGTCGAACGCGCCGAACATCCGCTCCGGATCGCCGCTGAGCGCGCGTACCAGGATCCCTCCCACGCCTGCGATCAGCAGCAGCGACCCGCTCACGGTGAGGAGGATGCCCAGGAGCCGCCATGCGTTGCCCCGTCGCGAGTCCCGCTGCGGGTTGACCACCGACATGGCGGGAAGCCTACCGGACCTCGGTACGTGGGTACACTCGACCACCGTGGACATCGAGATCCGCCCGATCGGGCTCGACCGGTTCGAGGAGGCCATGCGGATGCTGGGCGCGTCGTTCGGCGAGGAGCTGAGCCGGCAGCACCTGGAGGACGAGCGCGTGATCTTCGAGGGCGGGCGCAACCTCGCCGCGTTCGACGGCGACGAGATCGTGGGTCACGCCACCGCGTACCCGATGGAGCTCACGGTGCCCGGCGGTGCGCTGGCGGCAGGCGGCATCACCTCGGTGGGGGTCCTGCCCACCCATCGCCGGCGGGGCATCGCCCGGGGCCTGATGCGGACCCAGCTCGACGAGCTGCACGAGGCCGGCACGCCCCTGGCCCATTTGTGGGCTTCCGAGACCGCGATCTACCAGCGGTACGGGTACGGGATCGGCTCGCTCACCGTGGCCTTCGAGATCCGCCGAGAGGACACCGCGTACCTGCTTCCGTTCGAGCCTCGGGGGCGCACGCGGATGGTGGACCGGGACGAGGCCCTCAAGCTGATCCCGCCGGTGTACGACGCGGTGCGGCCGCGCCGCCCGGGGATGCCCGACCGGGACGAGCTGTGGACCCGATCACGGTTCCGGGACGACCAGAACGCCCGGGAGGGCGCCAGCCCTCTGTTCTTCGTGGCCTATGAGACCGACAAGGCCGTGGAGGGCCACGTGGCCTACCGGGTCAAGGAGGCCTGGGACATTCGGGCCGGTCCCGGCCACACCCTCCAGGTCGAGGAGCTCCTGGCCACCACCGCGGACGCGTACGGTGCGCTGTGGCGGTACTGCTTCGACGCCGATCTTATCCGGACGACCCAGGGGTGGAAGCGCCCTGTTGACGAGCCGCTCCTGTACATGCTCGTCAACCCGCGGGGGCTGGGGGTCCGGATCCGCGACGGGACGTGGCTCCGGCTGGTGGAGGCGCCCGCGGCCCTGGAGGGACGGACCTACGGGGCGGCCGGCAGGCTGGTCCTCGACTTGCACGACGGGTTCTGCCCGTGGAACGAGGGACCGTGGGAGCTCGAGGCCGGCCCGGAGGGCGCCACGTGTCGCTCGACCTCGTCGGAGCCGGACCTGGTCCTCGGCGCTGGCGAGCTCGCCTCGATGTACCTCGGGGCCGTGTCGGCAAGCGCCCTGGCACGGGCGGGACGGATCGAGGAACGCACCGCCGGCGCGCTGCGCACGGTGGACGCGATGTTCGCCTCCGAGCTCGCGCCGTGGTGCCCCTACATCTTCTAGGTCCCTCGTGAGCCGGGCGGTCACCTCGATCGTGGTCGACGCGGCCACGACCGAGTCCTTCCTCCGGCCGAGGGACGGCATCGTGCTGGAACGCCAGGTGGCGCCGGGGTCGTTCGAGGCGTCGGAGGGGCCGGTGCACGGGTATCGCCGCTCGGTTGACGTCGAGGACCTCGGGGACGGGCGGTCCCGGGTAACCCAGACGCTCGAGTATCGGCTGGCCCTCCCGTTCGTGGGGTGGCTGTTCGCCCTCCCGGTCCGGCGGGCGCTGGTGCGTGGCACGGACCGGATGCCCTGGTGGGCGCCTCCCCAGCGCGTGGACGCTCGAGGGGCGGCGGCACTCTCGGTCCTGGCGGCGGCCTCGGCGATCGGCGGCTACCTCACCGCGCTCCTGACGTCCTCGATCGCGTTCGCCGGCCGCGACTTCGGCGCCGGGGCCGGGGCCCAGGGGGTGGCCGGGGTGGCGGCCCGGTTCGGCGGGGCCGTGGCGCTGGTGCTGGCGGCTGCCGCCGCGGACCGTCTGGGGCGGCGCCGGGTGATCGTGGCCGCGGCGGTCATCGGCTCGCTGATCACGGCGGTGGGCGCGGCGGCGCCCTCGCTCCCCTGGCTGGCCGCCTCACAGGCGGTGGCCCGTCCGTTCGCCCTGGCCATGCTGATCTGCGTGTCGATCGCCGCGGCCGAGGAGATGCCGGCGGGCTCCCGGGCCTACGCCGTGAGCGTGTTGGGCCTGGCGGGGGCCCTCGGCGCCGGGATCACCTCGATGCTCCTCCCCCTGGCCGACGCCGCACCGTGGGGATGGCGGCTCCTGTACGCGGCACCGGTGGCGGCCCTGCCGGTGGTGGCCTCGATCGGCCGCCGGCTCCCCGAGACCCGCCGGTTCGCCCGGCCCCATCCGGACGTCGGCATGGCCGGGCACGGGGGACGGTTCTGGCTCCTGGCCGCCTCGGCGATGCTCCTGGCCGTGTTCGCCACCCCCGCCTCGTTCTTCGCCAACCGGTACCTGATCACCGAGCACGGTTTCTCCGCGGCAGGCATCACCCTGTTCACCCTCGGCACGGGCACGCCCGGGGTGATCGGGGTCGTGGTCGGGGGCCGGCTGGCCGACACCCGGGGGCGCCGCCCGGTGGGAGCGGTGGCCCTCACCGTGGGCACGGTCTGCACGGCGATGCTGTTCCTGGCCTCGGGCGCGGCGTTGTGGGGGTGGGCCCTGGTGGGATCCGTGGTGGGGTCCGCGGCTCTGCCCGCCCTGGGGGTGTACGGGCCGGAGCTGTTCCCCACGGGTGCCCGGGGCCGGGCGGGCGGCCTCCTGGCCCTGGCCGGGCTCACCGGTAGCGCTGCCGGCCTGCTGGCCGTGGGATTCTCCGCCGACGCCCTGGGACGGCTGGGCCCGGCCATCGCCTGGCTCTCGATCGGACCGCTCCTGGTGGTGGCGCTCGTCCTGGTGCGCTATCCGGAGACCGCGAGGAGGACCCTGGAGGAGCTCAACCCCGAGGACCGGACGGGGGCTGGTGGGCGCGGCAGGATTTGAACCTACGGCCTCTCGCGTGTGAGGCGAGCGCTCTCCCGCTGAGCTACGCGCCCGAAGGGCTCAAGCCTATCACCGGACCCGAAAAGGTGGCGGCGGGGTGTGCCCGCGTCACCCCGCCGCCGAGCCCGGGCCCGAAGGCCCGGACATCTGGACCCCTCATCTTGACATCTCCGGCCGTGGCGTGCAAAGGGACACACCGGGCCTCATACCTGACCATCGGCACCTGCGGAGGCCACTTGATCACCTCCGGCTTGACACCCTCAACGGGCCCGGGTACCAGTGACCCCGACGGACGAGCGGAGGGAGGGAGTACATGGAACGCCCGATGACCCAGCGCCTGCTGGCCGAGGTGGTGGGAACGTTCACCCTGATCTTCATCGGGGCCGGCTCCATCGTTGCCGCCAGCGAGGCCGGACTCGGCGTGGGGGGGGCAGGCCTGATCACGGTGGCCCTGGCCCACGGGCTGGCCATCGGCGTGATGGTCTCCGCCGTGGGGCACGTCTCAGGGGGGCACTTCAACCCGGCCGTGACCACGGGGGCCTGGGTGGCCCGGCGGATGACCACCGGGGCCGCGGTGGCCTACGTCGTGGCCCAGATCGCCGGCGGCCTGCTGGGGGCCCTGACCCTGCGGCTGGTGCTGCCCGGGAGCGCGTGGGACCCGGTGACCCTGGGCACGCCGCTGGTGACTCCGGGGATCGCGGACTGGCAGGCCATCGCCATCGAGGCCATCCTCACGTTCCTTCTGGTGTGGGTGGTGTTCGCCACCGCGCTGGACCCCGAGGGCTCGTTCGGGAAGATCGCCGGCCTGGCCATCGGGTTCACGATCGCCATGGACGTCTTGATGGGCGGGCCGTTCACCGGCGCGGCCATGAACCCGGCCCGGTCCATCGGCCCGGCCGTCGTCAGCGGCGAGCTCACCGGGGTGTGGGTGTACATCCTGGGCCCGGTGATCGGCGGGACGGTGGCCGCGCTCCTGTACGACCTGGGGATCATGCGCCGGCAGGTCTGAGTGAACAGGGCCGAGATGACCGAGGCCCTCCGCCTCCTGGTGCAGGCGGAGTCGTTCTCGTCCGATCCCGAGGGGCTGGAGCGATGCGCCGCGGTCATCGACGACCTGTGCCGCGAGGTGCTGGGTACCGGAACGACGGCCGCGGGCGCCCACCGGGTGTGGCGCCGCGAGGGCGACCGCCCGGTCCTCCTCCTCTGCCACTTCGACACGGTGTGGCCGCCCGGGACCCTGGCCGAGTTCCCGTTCGAGGTCGAGGACGGCGTGGCCCATGGGCCGGGGACGTTCGACATGAAGGCGGGCATCGTGCAGTGCGTGGAGGCCGTCCGGCAGGTCCCCGAGGGGCCGGTCACCTTGCTGTTCACCGCGGACGAGGAGGTCGGGAGCCCCACGTCCCGGGCGCTGATCGAGGACGAGGCCCGGGGGGCCCGGGCCGTGCTGGTCCTGGAACCCGCCGCGGGGCGGGCCGTCAAGGTGGCCCGGAAGGGCACCGGCACCTATCGGGTGGAGGTGGCCGGCAGGGCCGCGCACGCGGGCCTGGCCCCCGACGAGGGCGTGAACGCGGCCGTCGAGCTGGCCAGGCAGATCGAGGCGATTGGCGACCTGGCCGATCCCCGGGCCGGCACGACCGTCACGGTGACGATGCTCGGCGGAGGCACCGCGGCGAACGTGATCCCCGAGTCGGCCTGGTGCACGGTGGACGTCCGGATGTGGAGCGACGAGGAGGCCGGACGGGTGGATGCGGCCATGGCTCAGCTACAGGCCAGCCTCGACGGCGCCGCGATCCGGGTAACCGGCGGCCTGAACCGCGGGCCCCTGGAGCGGGAGGCCTCGGAGGGACTGTACCGCCGGCTGGTGGCCCTCGGGTACGACGTGGGCCAGGCCGAGGTCGGCGGGGCCAGCGACGGCAACTTCACCGCCGCGCTCGGGGTCCCCACCCTGGACGGGCTCGGGGCGGTGGGCGGCGGGGCGCACGCCCGGGGCGAACACGTCCTGATCGACGAGATGGCCCCGCGGGCCGAGATGGTGGCCCGGCTCGCCGCCGAGCTCCTGTCCGATGGCTGAGGCCGTCGCGGTCAGGCCGCTCAACTCGCTGGAGGACGTCCGGGCGGCCGCGGCGCTGTTCGACCGGATCTGGCAGGAGCGGCGCGTGATGGGCGCCCCCCTCCTCCGGGCCATGGCCACCCACGGCGGGCAGGTCCTGGGAGCATTCGTGGGCGACGAGCTGGTCGGGGCGCTCGTCGGCCTGATCGGCCTGACCGAGGACGGGCGGAACGTGCTCCACTCGCACATCACAGGGGTGGCCCTCGAGGCGCAGGACCGCGGCGTGGGGTTCCTGCTGAAGCGGGCCCAGCGGGACTGGTGCCTGGCCCGGGGGATCGAAGAGGTCACCTGGACCATGGATCCGATGGTGGCCCGCAACGCCCGGTTCAACCTCCACAAGCTCGGCGCGGTCGGGGCGGCGTTCCACCGCGACTACTACGGGCCGATGGAGGATGCCTTCAACCGGGGCGAACGATCCGACAGACTGGAGATCCGGTGGGACCTCCGCTCCGAGCGAGTGGCCGAGGCGATGGACGGCACACCCACGGACCCCACCGCCACCGACGCCTCCACCGTCGTCCGGGTGCCGGAGGACTACCTCGCCCTCCGCGAGAAGGACGAGTCGGAGGCCCGGCGGCGGCGCGACCAGGTCGCCGACGAGCTGGAGGCGGCGTTCCAGAGCGGGCTCGAGGCCACGGGGTTCCTCCGCGAGGGCGCGTACGTGCTGGAGCCCGTTTGACCGAGGGACCGGCCGCCGTCGAGCTGCTCCGGGTCCGCCTTCCGCTGAAGCGGCCGTTCACCACCTCCTTCGGGACCAGCGCGGACAAGGAGTGTGTTCTGGTACGGGCGATCGGGAGCGACGGCGCCGAGGGGTGGGGCGAGTGCACGGCCATGGAGGCCCCCCGCTACTCGGGCGAGTGGAACGACGGCGCGTGGCTCGTCCTCAGGGACCACCTGATCCCGGCGGCCCTGGCCGGGCGCCCGTCCGGGATCCGGGGGCATCCGATGGCCGGGGCCGCGATGGAGGTGGCCCTGGTCGACCTCGAGCTGCGGTCGAAGGGCGTCTCGCTGGCGAAGCACCTCGGCGGGGTTCGCGACCGGGTGCCGTGCGGCGTGAGCGTGGGGATCGAGGATCGCATCGACGACCTCCTGGAGGTGGTGTCGGGGTTCGTGGCCGCCGGGTACCGGCGGGTGAAGCTGAAGATCGAGCCGGGGCGCGACGCCGCGGTGGTCCGGGCCGTGCGGGACGCGTTCCCCGACGCTCCCCTGTCGGTCGACGCCAACGCCGCGTACACGCGGGAGACGGCCGAGGTCCTGCTCGAGCTGGACGGGCTCGGCCTCGAGTACGTGGAGCAGCCGCTGCCCGAGGACGACCTCCTGGGCCACATCGAGCTCCAGCGGCGGATGGCCACCCCGCTGTGCCTCGACGAGACGATCACCTCGGCCCGGGTGGCCCGCGGGGCCATCGAGCTCGGGGCCTGCCGGATCATCAACGTGAAGCTCGGCCGGGTGGGCGGGCTGGCCGAGGCGCTCCGGATCCACGAGGTGGCCCGCGAAGCCGGGGTCCCGCTGTGGGTCGGCGGGATGCTGGAGACCGGCGTGGGCCGAGCCGAGAACGTGGCCCTGGCCTCGCTGCCGGGGTTCACGCTCCCGGGCGACACCAGCGCTTCGGACCGCTACTTCGAGCGGGACCTCACCGAGCCGTTCGTCGTGGCGCCCGACGGCACGATGGCCGTGCCCGACGGCGCCGGTCTCGGAGTCACCCCCCTTCCCGATCGGCTGGAGGCCGCGACGGTCGAGCGGGTCACCGTACGGCCCTGACCGCGGATCCCGTCACGGCCCACTAGACTCGCCGGGTGTGGGGATCCCCGTCGTGAGCGTGGTCGTCGCGCGCGACCTGACCAAGCGATTCGGCGAGTTCGAGGCCGTCCGCGGGGTGGACTTCGACGTCCGCGAGCGGGAGTGCTTCGGCTTCCTCGGCCCGAACGGCGCGGGGAAGACCACCACCATGCGGATGATCTCCTGCACGTCCCCGCCAACATCGGGCGAGCTGTCCGTGCTCGGCCTCCCCTCAAGCCGGGGCCGGGACATCCGCCGGCGGATGGGCGTGGTCCCGCAGGAGAACAACCTCGACGAGGAGGTCACGGTCGTCGAGAACCTCCTCATCTACGCCCGGTACTTCGACATCCCGCGGCGGGAGGCCCGGTCGGCGGCCGAGGAGCTCCTGCACTTCGTGGCCCTCCAGGACAAGCGGGACTGGCGGATCGACCGGCTATCCGGCGGCATGAAGCGGCGGCTGCTGATCGCCAGGGCGCTGGTGAACGAGCCCGACCTGCTGATCCTGGACGAGCCCACCACCGGGCTCGACCCGCAGGCCCGGCACCTGGTGTGGGAGAAGCTCCGCTCTCTGAAGCGCCAGGGCGTGACCCTCGTGCTGACCACCCACTACATGGACGAGGCCGCCCAGCTGTGCGACCGGCTGGTGATCATGCACGAGGGCCGGATCCTGGTGGAGGGGTCGCCCCGGGAGCTCGTGGCCCGGGAGACCTCGCCTCAGGTCATCGAGGTGTTCGAGCCCGATGAGGGCGCCGCCCGGGGCCTCCGGGACCTGGCCGAGCTGGCCGAGCGGGTGGAGCGCCTGGCCGACCGGTGGCTGTTCTACACCGCCGAGGGCGACGCGCTCCTGGCGAAGGTCCGGGACGTGGTCCCCGACCCCGGCGCGGTTTGGCTGCGCGGGGCCACGCTGGAGGACGTGTTCCTCCAGCTCACCGGGCGGGGGCTACTCGAATGAGCGCCGCGGCCACCACCGTCGCGCGCGTCCGGAAGACGCCGCTGTTCCGGATCCCCGACGTCCGCGTTCGCTCCGCGTGGCGCCTGTGGCAGCGGAACGCGGCCATCTATCGGAAGACGTACAAGGTCAACATCCTGCCGAACTTCTTCGAGCCGTTCTTCTACCTGCTGGCTATGGGATTGGGTCTCGGGGCGTTCCTCAACGACCGGATCCTGGGCTTCGACTACATCGACTACATCGCCCCGGGCCTGGCCGCCACCGCGGCGATGTACGGAACCTCGTTCGAGGTCACCTTCAACTGCTTCGTGAAGATGCAGTTCGGGAAGGTGTACGACGCCGCCATGGCCACGCCGCTGACGATCGAGGACGTGGGCCTGGGGGAGCTGCTGTGGGGGACCACCCGGGCCCTGATCTACGGGCAGGTGTTCGTGTTGATCGCCGCGGGATTCGGCGTCGTACACACCCCGTTGGTGATCTTCACCCCGGTGGCCATCGCCATGATCGGGCTGATGTTCTCGGTCATCGGGCTCACGTTCACCGCGATCATCCCGCTGATCGACTACTTCACGTACTACTGGACGCTCTTCATCACCCCGATGTTCCTGTTCTCGGGGATCTTCTTCCCGGTGTCGGGCCTGCCGGGATGGGCTCAGGCGATGGCCTGGTTCATGCCGCTCCACCACGCCGTCAACCTGATGCGAGCGCTCACGCTCACCGGCGACGTCAGGGTCGCCGTCCTGGCCGCGGCGTGGATCGCCGTCCTCACCGCGCTGCTGTTCGTACTCCCCCTGAACCTGTTGCGCCGCCGGCTGGTGAAGTAGCTCAGCCGGGCCGGCATCGCTGGGCGGCCTGATCGAGCTGGCCCTGGACCTGGCCGATCTGCGTCTGGAGCTGCTCCCCGGTCGCGGTGAGGGCCCCGATCCGCTCGGCGTCCTCGGCGATCACCGCCTCGGTGAGGGCGACCTGGTTCGCCAGGGCCTGCTGCTGGAGCGCGATGAGCTGGCCCCCCAGATCGATGGCCTGCCGGCACGCCATCCGGCGCTCCCGGCGCGCTGCCCTTCCCCCGCCGGCCTGCTCTTCCTCTCCCTGGCCGCCGCCCTGCTCCACACGCTCCTCGGCGGGAGGCGCGTCGTCGGTCCCGGCCCGGCCCACCAGGAAGCCGAGCAGGAACCCCACGGCCAGGATGACCACGGCGGCCACGATCATGCCCCCGGGGATGCCCGAACCGGACCTACCGAGCGAGGCGTAGCCACCGGGCGGCGGGGGTGCCACCGGCTTATCAGGGTCGATCGGCTCGGTCCGGGCGGAGCCGGGCTCGGTCGGTTCCAGCTCCGAGGTGCCCTCCTCGGACGCGGTGGGATCACGATCGCTCATGGGGCTCCATCGTGCCTGCGGGCGATGCTCTTGTCTACCCGCTCCGGGCGGGCAGGACCCCCGTTGCCGGGAGGTCAGCCGCTCTCGGCGGCCTCGGCCTCTTCCTTCGTCATGTGCACGGTCCCGGGAGCGTGCTCGGGGGGCGCGTAGATCGTCACCAGGCGGAGCGGCCCGTCGCCGGTGTTGATGAAGTTGTGCCGGGTCCCGGCCCGGACCACCACCAAGACGTTCGGGCCCACGGGGCTCCGCCGGCCCTCGAGGATGGCCTCACCCCGTCCCTCCACGAACAGCAGGACCTGGTCGACGTGGTCGTGGACCTCCTCGCCGATCTCGCCGCCGGCCGGGATGGTCATGAGGACGACCTGGCTGTGCTCCCCGGTGACCACCTCGCGCCGGAACGCCTCGTTCTCCCGAGCTCGACCTACCACGTCCAGGATGTCCATCGCTCTCCTCGGTCAGCCGCCGCGACGGGCCATGGGCTCGCCGCGGACGAAGCCGTGCCCGGGTCCGTGGACGACCCGCACGACGCGGCCGGATTCCTCCGCTACCAGTACCACGGTCCGCGGCTCGCCGGCGGGAGGGACCACCACCGTGGCCCCGGGGACCAGGCGCTCGCCGTCCTCGATGCGCACCTTCCCTTCGCGCACGCTGGCCACTGCCCCTTCACCCTCGGCCAGCTCGAGCCACAGCGCCGCACCGGGCTCGAGGAGCGTGTCGGTGAACAGCCGGATGTCGCCGTTGACGCGCAGGGGCGAGCGGGGGCCGACCAGCCCCTTGGTCCGGGCTCCCTGGCCCTCCTCGTACCGTGGAGCGTCGGCGTCCCGAAGGACGTTGAAGGCGGTCTCCTCCGGCACGGGGTCGGTGCTGTACACCAGGATGTAGGCCTTCGTGTCGACGTCGCCGTGGTTCCACTCGGAGTGCATCATCCCCCGGCGGCCCTCGGTGAACTGCCCCACATCCCCGGTGTCCATGTGGCCGGTGATGCCGTTGAGGGCGTCGTCGTGGTCGAGCTGCCCCTCCTCGATGTAGAAGAGCCGCTCGTTGAGGCGGTGGGGGTGGTGGCCGATGCCCAGCCGGGCCTCGACCACCGAGTCGTGGACGGTGATCAGGGGGCCGGAGGCCTGGATCTGGACGAACGGGCCGATCGCCTCCGCGGCCCGCAGACCGGGCATGCCGAAGTCTCCCTCGCCCAGGACCACGTGATCCTCGGGCCGGAGCACCAGGTAGGGACGGGTGGCCGTGGACATCGCACTCCGTTCGAACCGGGCCGACGGGGTGATTCTTCCCCGCCGCCGACCCCGATAATGATCGGACCATGCAGCGACCGTTGAACGTGGTCACAGGGTCCTCCCGCACGGCCGCGCTCCTCGCCGCCGTGGGCTTCATGGCCATCGCGGCCTTCCAGGTAACTCTGGCCCTGGGGGCCCCCCTCGGACGGGCCTCCTGGGGCGGCCGGCACTCCGGCAGACTGCCGGCCGGCTTCCGCGTCGCCAGCGCCTTCGCCGTCGTGGTCTGGATGCTCGCCGCACTGATCGTCCTGGCCCGGGGCGGCTACGAGCTCTCGCCGGTCCCAGACGCCGCGGCCCGCTGGGGAACGTGGGTGCTTGTCGGCGTCATGCCGCTCGCCGCTCTCATGAACCTCGCCTCCCCCAGCAGGTGGGAGCGGTTCCTGTGGGGGCCGGTGGCCCTCATCCTGGCCGTACTGTGTCTCCTGCTCGCCCGCGGGCCGGCACCTTGATCGGCGAAGGCCCCGGTCCGTCGGCGATCAGCCGGATCGAATTCGCCCGCACAAAGCGGTATCCAGGGGACGTTCTGCACGACACGGGCGATCCCCCAATGCAATTTGTGGCCCGGAGCGTGTAGTCTTGTTCGGCTCGGCCCGCGCGCCGTCGATCCAGGGGAGCAGGGGGATGATGGAGTTCTCGTCTTCGGTTCTACCGGTGGAGAACGCCCGATGACCGTTCGGGCGAAGCGCAGCGTCCTCATCGGATCGGTCCTGCTGTCCGCCGGTGCCCTGATCGCCACGTACCTGATCCTCACGGCCGGGCCGGCGCAGTCGCGGCAGTTCGCCACGTTCCACCTCCAGGAGGGGACCGTCGAGATCCAGCGAGCCGGAGAGGGCGGCTTCAACGTCGCCGCCGAGGGCCAGACGCTCCGCGAGGGAGACGTCATCCGCACCGGGCCCGACGGGCGCGCGGAGATCGAGTACTTCGATGGCAGCATCACCCGGCTTGACTTCAACACCACGTTCACCATCGTGGCCCTGACCGAAGAGTCCGAGGCCGGGTCCACGGTGATCGAGGCGGACCAGGCGTCCGGCGGAACGTTCAGCCGGGTCGTGGAGCTCACCGGCTCCCAGAGCCGGTTCGAGACGAGCACGCCCACCGCGGTGGCCTCGGTTCGCGGCACGGACTACTTCGTGCTCATAAACGAGGACGGGACCCAGATCGTGGGCGTGATCGAGGGCCTGGTCGACGTCGGCGGCACCGTGGGAGACGACGTCGGCCTGACCGCCCTCCGCGGGGTCGACGTCTCGCCATCCGGCGTTCTCGGCGCCCCGTTCGATCTTCCACCCGAGCTCCTGAACAGCGACTTCCTTCGGTGGAACCTGTGCGAGAGGGACTTCGTGGCCTCTGTGTGCACGGAGGTCGAGGCCAAGGTCCAGAAACCGAAGAAGAAGGAGAAGCCCGAGGAGGAGGCGCCGGACGCGGTGGTCCTGCCCCTGACGCCCACCTATCCTCCCCCGGCCGTTGCCCCCAACGTGATCGGGGCCGGGCGGGCGGGCACGGGGACCGCAGCCGGCGGTGCCGGCGCGGCGCCCTTGGCCTTCACCGGGTTCGGGTTGGCCATGTGGCTGGTCATCGTGGCCTTCCTCGGCCTGGCGGGGCTGGCCCTGTACGCGGTGGGCCGCCGTCGCGGCTCGGCGTCGACCGACCGCTGAGCGAACTCCGGGGGTCGCTCACTCGCCCTGGATCGGGGTTCCAAGCCCGCGACGGAGATCCCCCTTCGGTTGCCTCATCCTGCGGACGGTGGATCCCACCACCATCCCCGCCGAGAGCAGGACCAGGTTCTTCACCACGAACTCGCCTTCCACGGTCAGCAGAAGGGGGTTCCCTCGCTGGAAGGCCACGTCCGGCTGGATGACCAGCACCAGGAACGTCCCGAGCATCTGGAGCCAGAACAACGCCAGGACCGTGCGCAGGGCCCGGCCGGCCAGCAGGCCCAACCCGATGATCACTTCCACCACTCCCAGGACGGGGACGAACCATGAGGGGTCCACCCAGTACACGGTTCGGGCCACGAGCTCGGCCACCGGGCTCACCCGGAACACCTTCAGACCCCCGAACCAGACGAAGACCAGGCCCAGGGACACGCGCAGCAGAGGGATCCCCCACCGGGCCAGCAGTTCGACGAATCGCCGGTCGAACTGATCAACCCGGTCCGAGAGGGACCGGGTTGCAGGTCCTTCGCTGCTTGGACCGGTTGGCGAACTCATTCCCGATCCATTCTTTCACCGCTGGCGAGGATCGAGACAAGCCCTCTGACCGGGCGATGATGGTGGGCGCTGGAGGATGAACCTCGGACCTCTTCCGTGTCAGGAAAGAATGTGGCCCGCAAAAGCGCTGGTAGACGCTCGCAGTCGGGAAACCGCTGGTCAGACCCTTCTACTGAGTCCCTCCAGTCTCTGGAGTGCCCTTCAGCGCTGCCGGTCTGTCAACTCTTTGTCAACGCGCTCCGGCGGGCGCCTGATTGTCGTGACGGGCATTCTTAGCGCAGGGAAGACGACCGCTTCGCGTGAGATAGCCCGCCGATCGTCGTTCCGCTACTTCGGTGGGGATGGACAGGTCAGGCGGGCTCTGACGCGAGTACGGGGCCCTCTCGTCTCGCCGCAAGTCCCCGACGGTGAGAAAATCCGCTTGGCTAATAGGATGTTCGACGAACTGCTGGTAGCGATACGTCACCATGTCCTCGGGATCGTTCGGCTCGATGGCTAGGGTCTGGCCGCCTCCACGACGATCGTTCCTTCCATGCCGGGGTGGATGGTGCACTCGTAGGCGTACGTCCCCGGCTGCTCGAAGGTGTGGCGGAAGGTCCCCGAGCTCTGATCCGGGCTCTCGAACCCCTGGCCCACGACGTCGTGCGGGGCACTCCCCTCCCACACCCAGGTCACCGTGGCTCCTGTCTCCGCCGCGAGGGAGGCCGGCTCGAACTCGTAGTCACGAACCGCCACGGCGGGCCCCTCGACCGACGGGGGCGGTTCGGCCGAGCCCTGGGAGGCACAGGCTGTGGCCACCAGCACCAGTCCAGCCGCCCACAGGAACAGGCGGGTAGCCGATCCTCGAATCACGTCCATCCCCTCACTTCCGGGTAGCCGAGCCTCATCGTCGGGCGGCCCTCGCACTGACCGGCTTGACCCCCGAAGCCACGACGAGTCCGGCCGACAGAAGCACCAGGTTCTTGACCACGAACTCCCCCACCGTCGTCAGCACCAAGGGATTGGTCCCCTCGAAGGCCACCTCCGGCAGCGCGATGAGGACCAGGAACGTGCCGCCCATGTGGAGGGCGAACACCGGAAGCACCACCCGGAGGAGCCGGCCGGTGGCGAAGGCGACGCCGATCACGATCTCGACGACGCCGAGCGCGGGCACGAACCAGGCGGAGTCCAGGAAGGGAACCGTGGCCGCCACCAGCCCTCCGACGGCGGAGATCCCGGCCACCTTGAGCGCCCCGAACCACACGAACACGATGCCCAGCGAGACCCGAAGAAGGATTGGGCTAGCTTGGCCGAGGACCCAGCGGACTGTTCGGTCGTAGGCCTCGGGGCGCCGGCGGAGCCGTGCCCAGCGGGAACCAGCCGGCACCGTTTCCGGACGCATCCGGCGTTGCGTGGTGGTCGGCTCGGAGCGGAGATCTCCCCCGCCCGCGCGGACACCCTCATCCATAGCGGTCTTCTCCTTCATCGCACTCCTCCGTTTCCCTCGCGGACGAGCCCTCTGCGGGATCGCGATCTGATGAGGCAATCCCGTCACTCGGACTCCACTCGTGTCGCCGCTAGACGAGGCGGATCGACGAGAGGTCCAGATAACCCCTGTGCGCCATCTCGCCCTCCTCCTCCCGCTACCGCTCCCCGAGCACTCGCAGACGCTTCCGGTACTCGTCCTCGTCGATCTCCCCGCGGGCGTACCGCTCGGCGAGGGCCTCCGCGGCCGAGTCGCCGGGGTGAGGGCTGGGCGGTCGGCGCCGGAGCAGGTACACCGCCCCCAGCACGAGGACCACCCAGAACAGCAGCCACACGATCCCGATCCAGGGACCGCCGGACCATCCGCCTCCGAGCCAGGCCATCACGTCGATCCACCTCCTTCGTTCTGCATCCGTCCGTTCGGCATCCGTCGGCACCCATCGTCGCCAGAGAGTTGGCTCGCGTCGTCGTCCGACGGGAGGCTTATTGGCTGCGCCGGGGGGAGCAGGCGGCACGAGCCACCTACCGAGGGCGGCTCATACCGCGCGGCGATGGAGCGTTGAGCGATCTCTCGGGAACGGGGACGACGGCGTGACTACTCCGGCGGGAGTAGCCAGAACGTCGCCCGGCGCACGATGTCAGGCCCGGGCCCAGAGGCTACGCTGATGTCATGGCCACCAGGAGCACGACGGCGGATGCGAACGCGGAGACGCGACGAAGCCTGATCGTCGACTCGCTCCTGGCCGGTGTCCTGGCCGCCCTCCTCACGGTGGCCACGTACTTCGCCTCCCAGCAACAGCCCGCCCGGCGAGCGTTCGACGTGGGAGCGGCGGCCCTGGTGATCGTCGCCGCCGGATCACTGGCCCTTCGGCGCCGCTTCCCCGTGGCGGTCCTGGCGGTCGTGTTCGGAACGATCCTCCTGTACTTCCTGCTCGGATACGACCCGGGCCCCATCTGGGTCACCGTGATCGTGGCGTTCTACACCGCCGTGGTGACGGGGCACCGGGTGGCCGCGTGGATCGCCGCGGCGGCCGGGTTCCTCGTCTTCCCGTGGCTGGACTTCCTGTTCTTCGACCGGCCCGCTCCCTCGCTGCTGCACGTGGCCGCCCTGGCCGCCTGGCTGCTGGTGCTCCTGGGTATCGGCGAGGCGGTCCGCATCCGGAGGGAGCGCGCCGCGGAGACGATCCGCATCCGCGACGAGGAAGCGCGGCGGCGAGCCAGCGAGGAGCGCCTCCGGATCGCCCGGGAGCTCCACGACGCCCTGGGGCATCACCTCTCCCTGATCAACGTGCAGTCCGGCGTGGCCCTCCATCTGAGCGAGGAGCTCCCGGAGCAGACCCGCAGCTCCCTCTCGGCCATCAAGGAAGCGAGCAAGGAAGCGCTCACGGAGCTCCGTTCCGTTCTGGACATCCTCCGGCAGGAGGGCGAGCGGGCCCCCCGCTCCCCCACGTCCACCCTGGCCCGGCTGGACGACCTGGTGGGCCAGGCTGCCGCGGCCGGGCTGGAGGTCCGAACGGAGAGCGACGGCCGGGTTCGCTCGTTGCCATTCAGCGTGGACATCGCGGCGTTCCGGATCGTGCAGGAGGCGCTGACCAACGTCGCCCGCCACGCCGGCCCGGCCACCGCCATCGTGCGCCTCGCCTACGGGGACCGAGACCTGACAGTGCAGGTGGATGACGACGGCCGCGGGCCGCAGGCGCCGGCCGGGGCGGGGAGCGGTAGGGGAATCGCCGGGATGCGGGAGCGCGTCGCCGCCCTGGGTGGAGACCTGGAGGCCGGGCCCCGACCCGGCGGCGGCTTCCGGGTTCGGGCCCGGCTGCCCCTGGACGGTGCCGGATGATCCGCGTCCTCCTGGCCGATGACCAAGTGCTTGTGCGCGCGGGATTCCGGGCCCTCCTCGATGCCGAGGCGGACATTGAGGTGGTCGGCGAGGCGGACGATGGCCAGGCGGCCGTTCGGCTGGCCCTCGAGCTGGCCCCGGACGTGGTGCTCATGGACATCCGCATGCCCGGGGTGGACGGCCTCGAGGCCACCCGGAGGATCGTCCACGATAAGCGGCTGGATCGGACCCGGATCGTTGTCCTGACCACCTTCGACGTCGACGAATACGTGTTCGAAGCGCTGCGCGTGGGTGCCACGGGCTTCCTGGTCAAGGACACGGATCCGGCCGAGCTCCTCCAGGCCGTGCGGGCGGTGGCCCGCGGCGAGGCCCTCCTCTCCCCCGGGGTGACTCGCCGGCTGATCTCGGCGTTCGCCGGCGTTGCGGCCGAGCCGCGGCTTCCGCCAGGGTCGGACACCGGCCGGATGCTCGCCACCGTCATGTTCAGTGACATCGTCTCGTCGACGGAGCGGGCGGCGCAGATCGGTGACCAGCGGTGGCGGGGCGTGCTTGACCAGCACGACCACCTGGTCCGCCGGGAGCTGGACCGGCATGGTGGGCGTGAGGTCAAGACGACCGGGGACGGCTTCGTGGCGGTCTTCGACGGGCCCGCCCGGGCGATCCGCTGCGCAGTGGCAATCCGAGATGCGCTCCAGGCCGAGGGCGTCGAGGTCCGCATCGGCCTGCACGCCGGGGAGGTGGAGCTCCGAGGAGACGACGTTGGAGGGATCGCCGTCCACATCGGCGCCCGAGTGGCCGGGTCCGCCCACGCCGGCGACGTCATGGTGTCCAGCACGGTGAAGGACCTCGTCGCCGGGTCCGGCATCGGGTTCGTCGACCGTGGTGAGTACGAGCTCAAGGGGATCCCCGACCGATGGCGGCTGTTCGCCGTCGCGGACGCAGCCGCTCGATGATCTCCCCGGATGGCCGGCACTCGGCCGGTCGAGTGGGTCGATGATTAGGGTGGTCCTCGCCGACGATCAGGTCCTAGTACGGGCGGGATTCCGGTCTTTGCTCGACGCTCAGGAGGACATCGAGGTGGTGGGCGAGGCCGGCGACGGCCAGGAGGCCGTCCGTCTGGCCAGCGAGCTGGAGCCCGACGTGGTACTCATGGACATCCGGATGCCGGGCGTCGACGGCCTGGTGGCCACAAGGAAGATCGCCCAGGACGACCGCCTCGCCGGCGTGCGCGTAGTGATCCTCACCACCTTCGACATCGACGAGTACGTGTTCGAGGCGATCCGTGCCGGCGCCAGCGGCTTCCTGGTGAAGGACACCGAACCCGAGGAGCTCCTTCAGGCCGTCCGGGTGGTCGCTCACGGCGAGGCCCTGCTGTCGCCGACGATCACCAGGCGGCTGATCGAGCAGTTCGCCGCGCATTCGAAAGAGCCACGGCCCGACAGCCGCCTGGACCAGCTCACGGAGCGGGAGCGCGAGGTGATGGCCCTGGTCGGCCAGGGCCTGTCCAACGACGAGATCGCCCGGCGCCTCTTCGTCAGCCCCGCTACCGCGAAGACGCACGTCAGCCGGGCCATGGTCAAGCTGGGAGCGCGCGACCGGGCGCAGCTCGTCGTCCTCGCCTACGAGTCCGGCCTGGTCCGTCCGGGGTGGGTGTGAGTAGGCCTAGGCTGTGTGGGCGCTGGAGGATTTGAACCTCCGACCTCTTCCGTGTCAGGGAAGCGCTCTCCCCCTGAGCTAAGCGCCCGCATGGGGAATCTTACGAGAGGCGGGGACCGGAATTGAACCGGTGTACGCGGCTTTGCAGGCCGCTGCCTGACCACTCGGCCACCCCGCCGGGTCATGAATAGGGGGCCCGCAGGCCCCCTTTCGGCACAAGTCTACCAGGCCCCCCAGCGGTCCGGCCCCACCCATGCAACCGCCAAGAGTCCGAAGACTCCAGCGGCGCTTTACACCGTAACGACGACCTTCCCCCTGGGGTGGCCTTCCGCGAGATACCGGATCGCGTCGGGAGCTTCGATCAAAGGGTACGTCCTGTCGATCACCGGCGTGACCTTGCCGGCCTCGATCAGGTCGGTCAGGGCCTGGAGGTCCTCCTGCTTCTCCTTCGAGACCAGCCCGCGCAGCCTCTGGCCCACGAACAGAGACAACAGGGGCCCTTGGAGCATCCCGCGGAAGAAGCCTCCGGTCCAGCGGCCACCCCCGTCGCCTCCGACGATCACGAGGGTCCCCTTCCGGGTAAGGGCGCGGCGCAGCTGTGACAAGGGGCGGCGGCCCGCCGTGTCGACGATCACGTCCCAGCGCCGCGATCCGTCCGCGAAGTCCTCGCGAGTGTAGTCGATCACGTCGTCCGCGCCGATCGACCGGACAAGATCCCCTTTCGTGGTGCTGCACAGGCCGGTGACCTCCGCGCCGAACGCCTTCGCGATCTGCACTGTGAGGGATCCCACGCCTCCGGCCGCCCCGATGACCAACACGGTCTGCCCCGGCTGCACCCTCCCCTCGTCGCGGATGGCCTGGAGGGCGGTCAGGCCGGAGATCGGCACTGCCGCGGCCTCCTCGAAGCTGAGCCTGGCCGGCTTCGGAACGAGCTTGTCCGGCCGCGCGATGGCGAGCTCAGCGAGAGAGCCCTCGACGACGCCCATCACCTCGTCGCCGGGCTGGAAGCCCTCGATCGAGGAGCCGACCGCCTCGACGGTCCCGGCGACGTCCCGGCCCCGGACGGGGACCTTCGGCTTGCGGACGCCGAGGAACAGACGCGCGAAGTACGGGAGGCCCGTCATGAGGTGCCACACGTCAGGGCCGGAGCCCGCGGCGTGCACCCCGACGAGCACATCCTCCTCGCCGACCACTGGGTCCTCGATGTCCCGGAACTCCAGCACCTCGGCGGAGCCGTACCGATCCTGAACGATCGCCTTCATGATGTTCTCCTCTCGATCGAGGCGGCCTAGTGTACACCGTACACCATCTCGCGTATCCTAGGTGTACGTCGTACACTTGTCAAGCCCCGGTCCCGGGCCGGGCTCCTCAGAGAGGAGACGGGATGGCCACGAAGGTCGACATGAAGGCGAGGTCTCGCGAACCCTTGACCAGGGAGCGGGTTCTGCGCGCCGCCGTCGCCCTGGCCGATGAGAGCGGCGTCGAGTCACTCAGCATGCGCAACCTCGCCGAGCAGCTCGGGGTCGTGCCGATGGCGCTCTACAAGCACGTGGCCAACAAGGACGAGATGCTCGACGGGATGGTCGACATCGTCGTCTGGGAGATCGATCCGCCGGCCGGCGGGAACGACTGGAAGAAGGCGGTTCGGCAACGGATCCTCTCGGCCCGCCGAGCGCTCCTCCGCCATCCCTGGGCCTCCCGGGTGATCGAGTCGCGGACCAACCCCACGCCCGCCCTGCTCGAGTACATGGATCAGATGATCGGGCTGTTCCGGGCCGGGGGCCTCTCGATCGATCTCACCCATCACGCCATGCACGCCATGGGAAGCCGGCTGCTCGGATTCTCGCAGGAGCTGTTCGACGACACCGCGGACGCCGATCCGGAGGTGGAGGCGGAGATGTTCGGGGCGATGGCGGATACGTACCCCTCGATCTACGAGCTGTACATGACGGTCACCCACGACGACGCGTCCGTCGTCGGCCAGGGCTGTGACGATCAGTTCGAGTTCGAATTCGCGCTTGACCTGCTGCTGGAAGGCCTGGAGAGGCTCAGGGTCCGATCGTGATGACGAGCTGCCCGGACGCGCCCCTCTCTAGGTAACGTATCGCCGCCGGGACCTCGCTCGGACACCCCCTTTGACCTGCGGTTTCTCTCGTTGCGCGGGCTGGATTTGAACCAGCGACCTCTGGGTTATGAGCCCACACAGCCAGCGTCTACGGGCTCAGGCGACGCGAATGATCACAGCGCCACCGCGAAGAGTCGCCATTCCCCGGGGACGCCCTTCAAGACATGGATGCCACGATCCTCGAAGGATAGCCCGGACCCGCCTACGAGATCCTTCACGGTCGAGGAGACCAAGACCTCTCCGGGCCGGGCTCCCGCCATCACCCGAGCGGCGATATGGACCGCCAGCCCACCCACCTTCCCGGCGGTTCGCTCGACCTCCCCGGTGTGGAGACCGCATCGGACTTCCAGGTCGAGCGAGTGTACCGCGTCACCAATTGCTTGGGCACATCGGACGGCGCGGGCGGGGCCGTCGAACGTCGCCAGGAACCCATCACCGGCCGTGTCCACCTCCTCACCACGATGCCGCTGGAGCTCCCGGCGGATCGTGGCGTGGTGGCGTTGCAGCAGATCGCGCCAGCGTCGGTCCCCGAGCTCGGCGGCCCGCTGCGTGGAACCGACGATGTCCGTGAACAGGACGGTGGCAAGCACCCGATCCCCCTGGGTGCTCGCGCGCTCCCCCGTAACGAACTCCTCCACCTCATCGAGGATGGCGTCTGCGTCTCCCACGAACGGGAAGTAATCCACGCCCTGGACCTCGACGTAACGCGCTCCGGGGATCTGCTCCGCGAGAAAGCGACCCAGCGCCACATCGACCAGCCGATTGCCCGCCCGGTGCAGGATCAAGGTGGGGACCCGGATCGAGTCCAGGACGTGCCGGACATCGGACTGCTGCAGCATCCCGCGCATGGTGAGCACGGTGCCTGGGCTGGCGCCCAGTCGCTGGTACCGCGCCCACCATCGGCGGAAGCTCGCATCGCTGGCCAGGGTGGGGGCCGTCGTCTCCAGCAGGATCCCTCGGCCCCAGCCGTTCTTCAGCTCCCACACGATACGGTCCTCGAACTCGGGCGACGTCCCGATCGGATAATCGGGCGCCCTGGTGAGGCGGGCGAACGAATTGATCAGGATCAGCGCCTCCGTGCGCTCCGGGTACGTGGCGGCGAAGAGCATACTCATCAACCCTCCGCCTCCGGACCCCAAGAGGACCGCCTTGCGGGAACCGACGGCGTCCATCACCGCTCGCACGTCGTCCATCCACTCCTCGAGCGTCGGGAGCTTCTCGAGAGCCACCGGATCGGACATCCCCGAGCCCCTCTGATCGAAGCAGATCAGTCGGGAGAACGAGGCCAGTCGTCGGAGGAACCGCTCGAACCCCGGTTCTTCCCACTGAGCCTCGATCGAGTTCCAGAACTCCGCGACGTAGACCAGGTCGGGCGCCGACTCGCCCAGAGCCTGATAAGCGATATGGAGGCCACCGCTCTCCGCATACCGCGTCTCCGGCGCCTCCATCTCGATCAGCTCAGCCGCAGCAAGCTCGCCTGCCCCCCGCTCAGAATGTACGGGCCTCGAGCGTCCTCTCGAACCAGCTTGGCATCAGTCCGCCCCCGTCAGACCTCGAAAGCGGGCCCCGAATCAGCATGCCACCACTCCCGGAACGACGTGCAGCGGTTCTCCGAATCGAACTCAAGGAGGAAGATTCCGTCGAATCTCGTCAGTTCGCCGGTCTTGCGGTTCACGTACGTGGCTCGACAGTGAACGATGGCCGGGGTCACCGAGAGGATCGCGCCGCTGAACTGGACGTCTTTGTGGTGCTCGGGGACCAGTGACCAGTAGGCGTGGATGCCCTGGCGCCCACGCGCCGCCTCGGCGAACGGTGTCTCCTGGTAGGCGGCATCGTCGGCGAACAGCAACACGGCGGTGTCCGGATCGCCCGTCTGCCAGGCCCGGCCATACGCGTCGACCCAGCCCTTGAGGATCTCCTCGTCCACGGTGAGAGGCTCTCCCAGTCGATTTCGTGAGGCATCGTAAGACAAATCGGAGTGCAGTCGGGCCGGCCAGCAGGTCTCACATCTTCGCTTCAACTCGTCCGCACTGTCAGACCTCATGCTCGATGCTTTCCACATGGAGCGGGCACCCGGCCCGGCTGGGCTTGCCCGTCTGAACCCTGACCGGTGGCGTAGGCTGAAGCCCGGACAGACCGTGAGCGACCAAGAGATCCGTGTCCAGGAACGGTTCCGTGGCCCTCCCGACTCGGCAAACGGGGGCTACGTATGCGGTCTGGTGGCCGGCATCATCGGCGGCGCTGCAGAGGTCACCTTGCGGCGGCCACCTCCGATCGGCAGACCCCTTGTCCTTCGCCATGACGGAGGTGTCGCCTTCCTCGACGGCGAGGCAGTCGTGGCCGAGGGGGTTTCCGCTGATGTTGAGGTCGAAGCCCCGGAACCCATCGGCCTCAGAGACGCCGTCGACGCCGCCAGGCGCTACCCGGGCTTCGTCCTCCATCCCTTCCCGACGTGCTTCGTCTGCGGCCCCGAGCGGAACGAGGGCGATGGCCTCCGCATCTTCCCCGGTCCCGTGACCGGCCGCGAGATCGTCGCGGCGCCCTGGACACCCGACCACACGCTGGCGGGTGCAGACGGCCGGGTCCGGCCGGAGTTCGTGTGGGCGGCCCTTGACTGCCCGGGGGCCTTCGCCAACGGCTTCCCCCAGATCCCGATGGTGCTCGGCCGGCTCACGGGGCGGCCCGTGGCGGCGGTCGAGCCTGGAGAGGAATGTGTCGTCGTCGGGTGGTCGGCAGGGGTCGAGGGTCGTAAGCACTTCGCCGGGACCGCCCTGTTCGGAGCTGATGGAGAGTTGCGGGCAATCGCTCGGGCCACCTGGATCAGGCTGACACAGGCCGAGTCCTAGCCTGAGCGCCGAAACGACCTACCGGCCTCTCCGTCAGCCCCGCACGCGGTATACGCCCCACGTGCCCGGGACACCCGTTCAATCCTTGATCCCGCGGTGGAAGCAATGTGATCGAGGCTCCGTGGGCCCGGCTGGCCATTTCGAGGGCGATTTGGCGCCAAAGTGGGGGCCAATCGCACGGGAGAGAATCTCGGCTCCGAAGGGAATCGCAAGTCAGCAGAGTTCTTGAGCGGACGACGGGATTCGTACCCGCGACCCCCACCTTGGCAATGAGACTGCGATCGTCCACGAGAGTTCGCGTCTGTTCATCTTTCAGATCAGAAAACCACCAGCCAACTGGCGACCGCCAGCGGATGGCGGCGAACCCACGTGAACGAGGCAACATAGGGCGAGAAATGGGGCGTGAGCCGGCCTCTTGACTGCGTCAGCAACTACCGTCGAGCGTCACGGCATCTGCCACGCAGCCTGATCTGGGTCTTGCCGAGCCGTCACCGGGGCCGGTCGGCTTCGCGCTAGCGTTCACGCTACGCGGTCGGTGCTCAGAATGCGTTCGCAGCCGACTTCCACTCCCGGAGGCGCTGCGCGATGAGCTGGGCGCGCTCCTCCTCGCTCCCGCCGTCCAGCACCTGGAGGTCTGAGGGGTCGGCTCGAAGGTAGACGCCGGCGGTTCGGGCATTCAGCCCGGGGTCGCGATCCGACCGTGTCGTCCAGTACCCGGTGGCGCGGTCGGCAGTCTCCACCCTGATCTCGCCGGTGCCCTCGAGCTGCGGGGCATTCGGGTGCCGAGGGCGCTCGCCCTTCCAGTAGTAGAAGATGCTGGCCGGATCCTTGCGCTCCTTCGCAGCCTCGCTCCAGTAGCGGGCCGACAGGGTGCCGTCCTCCTGCCAGGCTCGGCCGGTCACGTTCAGGCCACCGTCGCGGTCCCGCGAGATGCGCAGTAGGCTCACCGCCGACGGTTCTTCCTCGCTCCGCATGGTGAGCGAGAGCTGCCACCACAGCCCCTCGACCGGTCCGCGGCGACCTTCGGTCTCGATCGCCTTGCGGAGCTTCTGGTTGATCGCGCGAACCTCCGCCGGGCTGGTGGCCGGCTCGTAGCGGACGGAGGTCAGCCCGAGCAGGTCGCTCGGCAGCTTCGAACCGTGCGCGTGGAGGATGAACGTGCGCCGGATGCCGAGCGCGCCGCCGAACAGCCCGGCCTCGAACACCACGTTGTCGCGCGGCGACGCCCGGCCGGACTGGGATGCATCCGTCGTGGTCCAGTCGTCCTGGGCGAACACGAACGCGGCGAAATCGACCTCCTGGGAGAGCTCGACGAGCCGGTCGAGGGTGGACCGCCCCGGGTTGAACGTGGTCGTCCAGGGCTCCACCTCGGCGATGTCCTCGAGCCCGCGCGTGATCGCCTGGAGCAGTTTGGCCTGCTTGCCCGACGACCCTAGGAAGATGCGCGGCTTGCTCATGGGCGATTCACCTTCTCATCAAGAGACGAGGGCCAGCGTACTCGACTCGACTACGTGTAGCACCTGTCAACGGCTCCGGCGACGACGAAAGGCCCGGAACGCCGATGGATACTGATGAGGCCAAGGTTGGGGTCAATCCGGTAGAGACGACAACCCTTAGATAGCAGTAAACGAGAAACTCGCAGGTCAGCGCCAGTATTGCTTGAGCGGACGACGGGATTCGAACCCGCGACCCCCACCTCGGCAAGGGCGCTTGATCCGTTCACCGCCGTTCGCCGTCCACGCTAGCAGGTCACGGGACTGGGACGCCCCATTGCGGTCAAGAGCGGACGCCAGCGAACCGGGCCGGATGGAGCGAAAAGGGGTCAGAAATGGGGTCAACACTGAGCGGCGACCCCACCAGTTCGGAGGTGGTCAGCCCGTGTCAGGTGTGCCGGGGCGAGGTTCATCTATCACTGATTTCACCTTATGAGGGTGGGGCAGAGAAGGAGGGCGATGGTGGTCAGAGGCCAACGGTCTGACCACCATCCCCGACCAGTGCGTGGCCGACGGCGAACGCGCCGAGGTCGGAGCACAGCCAGAGCACGGTGGACGCGACCTCCTCGGGCCGCCCCATCCGGCCGACCGGCTCCTGGCTGATGACCCGTTCCCGCCCCTCGGGGGTTCCACCAGAGAACCGGTCCATCATCGGCGTCTCGATGATCCCGGGGCAGATCGCGTTGACCCGTACTCCGGCGGCCGCGTAGTGTTCCCGATCCTTCCCGGCTGGTAAAGCTCCCCCGCTCAGAGGGTCTCCCACAGGCCGAGCAGGTTTCCCTCGGTGTCCTTGAAGTAGGCGTAGGCCCCCATGCCGGGCATCTCGGCCCTCGGCGACACCGTGCTCCCGCCCTCGGCTTCGATCTTCTTCAGGGACTCATCGATTGAGTCGACCTGGATGACGATCCTGGGCGTGGGCGTCTCCGTGGTGCGCGGCGTGAGGCCGCCATTGATCGCTCCTGGCTCGGTGGGCTCCTGCGTCTTCTCGTCGATGGGAGTGGTAAGCACGACCGTGTAGTCGTATTCCTCCATCGGCTGGGTCCCCCAATCGAAGGCCGAGTCGTAGAACGCCCGCGCCCGGTCGGCGTCATCCACGGGGATTTCGAAGTGCACGACCTTATCCATGTCGGCCTCCTTCCGCGAGTCACCACCGACGGTATGGTGCGATCCTAGGACGTGGCGCCAATCCGGGCAAGCCCGCATCAGAGTGTCGGGAGGAGCCGAACGAAAGAAGATGTTCGGCGGACTGGCCTTCCTCATCGGGGGCAACATGGCCGTAGCGGCAAGCGGCCAGGGCGGAGCGTTGGGACGGGTCGACCCAGGCCCCCGGGCCCCGCGTCGGCTTGCCTAACAGGTCCTTTCGGGCTACGGTCTGAACCATCACGACGCCGCGTTGGTTACGATTTGCAGTGGATTCGGCCGGGTTGGTCCGCCCGTTGAATGGAGGGAGCCGAATGAAGAGGTCCTCACTCATCGTGGGATTGTTTCTGACCGTGGCAGGTGTCCCCGCCGCCCAGGCCTCCCACAACGCGGACCTCCACGAGGACATGACCCTCGTGGGCCGGTTCGACGACGGCGGAACCTATCAGGACGGCACCGATCTCGCGTTCTGGGGAGACAGGGCCGTGCTCGGGAACCTCAACCCCGGCGGGTTCCGCCTCGTGGACATCGCCGATCCCACGAATCCCACCGAGATCGGCCAGCTCAACTGCGGGGGATCCCAGAACGACGTATCGATCTGGAAGAACATCGTGCTCCTGTCCATCGACGGGCCTCGCCGCAGCGACGAGTGCGGGGCCCCCGCCGCCACCCAGGACCAGATCCTCACCGGCACCGCCTGGGAGGGCATCCGCATCGTGTCGATCAAGGATCCGGCCAGCCCGGTCCAGGTCGCCGCGGTCGACACGCCGTGCGGCTCCCACACCCACACCATCGTCCCCGACACGAAGCACCGGGACGAGAACGGGAAGCCCGCTCCCCGCTTGATCGTCTACGTGCTGTCGTTCCCGCTCACGGCGCAAGGGGTGGACTGCGCTTCCGGAACCCACCGGCGGGTGGTCGTCGTGGAGGTCCCCATGAAAAACCCCGCTTCCTCCCGCATCATCGCCCAGCCGGACGTCTCCCCCGCCGACGGATGTCACGACATGTCGGTGCTGCTGGACCGGCGCACCGACCCGCCCCGCCTGCTGGCCGGGGCGGCGTGCATCACCGAGTCACAGGTCTGGGACATCTCCGACCCGGTTAACCCGGAGATTCTGGCGCACATCGTCAACCCGCAGATCAACATCCACCACTCCGCCGCGTTCAACTGGGAGGGCGATACTCTGGTGCTCGGCGACGAGCTGGGCGGGGCCGCGTTGGCTCCGGGGTGCTTCGAGGATGACGCCGCGCTGGGAGCGCTGTGGTTCTACGACGTCACCGACCCGCGGAATCCTCAGGTGAAGGGGAACTTCGTGATCCCCCACCGGGAGGGCGCTATCACCTCGCCCTGCACCGCCCACAACTACAACATGGTGCCGCTTGCGGACGGGAGGGACGTGCTCGTCTCCGCCTGGTACTTCGGCGGCACGACGGTCGTCGACTTCACCGACCCGGCCAAGCCTCAGCAGATCGCCTTCTACTTGCCGCGGGAGGGGCGCTCCGGGATCACGTGGTCGTCGTACTGGTACAACGGCTTCGTCTACGCCAACAACCTGAGTACCGGAGGGGCCAGCCGCGGGCTCGACGTATTCACCGTGGAGGACCCTGCCGTGGACAGCGCGGTTCAGGTCCCGCGGCTGAACCCCCAGACCCAGGAACGCCCCGCGGGAGTCGCGGACTGAGAAGCGTTCTGGTCCGAAGGCGAGGGGGCGGGCTATGGCCCGCCCCCTGCGCATCTTCGGGACCGAGCCCTACTTCGGCCCGCCCTTGCCGCCCTTCCCGCGGGGCAGCGTGGGCCGCAGCACGAACAGGCCCTCCTCGATCCCGCTGACCACCACGTTCCCGGAGGCGAAGAACGGGTAGTTGCTCCAAGAGCCGTTGAACTCGGCCTCGTCGTCGGGCGGGTAGACGTCGAAGAACGCCACCTCCGCCGCCCTATCCTTGCGGATGTCGGTCTCGAGGATCCGCAGCCCCGCCCGGTAGTTCGACTCGTACACTCGGTTCCCGATCACGTACAGGTTGTGGTCGATGGCCTTGGTGGGACCGTCGAACACGAAGTCGAGGAACGGCGCGTCCAGGTCGCTGACGTCGAAGAACCGGGTCCGGGTATTGTGCCCGTTCTCCTGCTCGTCCGACTCGTCGTCGAGGACGAAGGTCCTCTCGTTGTCGGTCAGCCACCCCTGGTGCGTGTACCCCACGCCGGGGTAGGTGGTTCGGGATAGCATCACCGGGCCGGCCTTGTCCGTGACATCCACGATCGTGAGGGTGTCCTCATTGGACGCGAAGCAGATCTCCTTGCCGCGGTGCTGTCCGTCCGGGCCGCGGTAGATGACGCACTCGACGTCGTGCGTGTAGCCGTCCTCGCTGAAGCACCCCGCGAACTTCGGATCGGTCGGGTCGTTCACGTCGATCATGTGGAGACCGCTACCGCAGTTGCTGAAGAACACGTTGTCGAAGGTTCCGACGGCGTATGCGAAGCCCGTCTCCTCGTTGATGGCGACGTTGTGGGAGTCGCCAAAGCCAGCGTAGTGAGCATCCTCCGTAAACACCGTGGGCGTCACCAGGACGTTCCGGAGCCGGGTCAGGTCGAAGACCTGCATGCCGTGCTCCTCGGCCAGGTCCGCGACGATGAACGCGTGGTTCTTGAACACCTTGACGTCACGCCAGAGCGAAGCCCCCGAGTGCGTGGGCAGTGTCCCGATCACCACCGGCTCCATTGGGTCGCTCACGTCCACGAACGCGGTGCCGTTGGACGTCCCCATGATGGCGAACTCCTTGGCGGTGACCGGATCGGTCCACCCCCAGATGTCGTTGCCGGTGGCCCCACCCAGCTCCGCCAGGGGAACGAACGACTGCAGGTCGACGTTCTTGCAGGGGAAAGGCCCCGCGAACCCGTTCTCGCACGCCGCCGGGCCGACGGCCTCGGTGAACAGGGGGTCCTGGCGGTCGGCCAGGATCATGTCGGTGATCTGCTGGATGTGCTCCTTGTGAGCCCCGGCCGGGAGAGTAGGGGCGAGCAACACCAGCGACAGGGCCGTCAGCGGAAGAAGAACAACCCGCCGGCGACGGCGAGACAGACGCTTCATCGAAGGCTCCCTTCTGTGTGGGCCCGAACCTCCACCGTCCTCACCTCACTGCCGATGTGACCTCAAGCTGCCAGCAGAACAGGGTCCCGCTATCGGGCGGTTCGTCGTCGATGATCCGGAGGGACCACGTCCCTCCGGCAGCCTTCCCCTGGAACCGGGCCAGGGCCTGCTCCGGCCGGAACGCCCCCACGAACGGGGCCACCCCGTCGGGCGAGATGAACTGGGTGGCCGAGTCGTCGAGCTCGGTGAACGTCCCTGAGCAGCTCTGGGCGCCCGCCCCGTAGTTGTCGCCACCCCCGCCGTTGTCGGCCAAGAGCTCGATCTTCGACCCGTCTGGGTGGATCAGGTACAGCTCGACGTCCCGGTCGAAGGTGTGGTTCAGCCGCACCCGGAAGTCCACGTCACTCACCAGCCCGTCCTGGTTCACGGGGAGCGTGACCTCCACCATGCCCTCTTCCGGGATGGGGACCGAGAGGTCGCCGCTGCTATGGGTGGCCTCCACCACGAACATGCTGCCGTTGACCTTCGTCGTCACGGAGGCGGAGTTGTTCCCCGTCGCCGGGTCACCGGCCGCGCTGACCACGCCGACGGTGTTGGTGATGGTCCCGGGTTGGGTGGGCACCACCACCACGGACACCTTGGCCCCCTTCCCGCTGCCGAGCGAACCCAGGGTACACACGACCGTTCCGATCCCGTCACAGGCACCCTGGCTGGCGGTGGCGGACTTGCGGAGGACGGTCCCGGGAAGCGTGTCGGTCACCGTGACTCCCGACGCCGCGTCGGGACCGAGGTTCCTGACCTCCACGGTGTACGTCAGGTCCCGTCCCGCCTGGATCGCGCTGGAAGAGTCCTTCACCGACACGGCCAGGTCCGCGGTGGCCCTCGACGGTGTCTTGGCGAACCGAACGTCCGGCTGGAACTCGTGGGCCTTGCTCGACAGCCGATTGTCACTCCACACCGAGTAGAACGACGCGTTGTCGGCCACCGTCTGATCGTAGTCCCCCATGTACTGGATGTTGATAATGGGATCCTGCTCTCGGACCACCGGGAAAGGACCGTCGGAGACGGCGAAGTTCGACCCGAACGTCACCGAGTCCCCGGAGATGCTCCCGATGGTTCCGAACCGGTCGATGGCGTCGTTGCCCGTCTGGTTTCGCCGGCGATCGTACCACGTGACCAGGAGCCGCGACCCGTCGGACGTGGCCCCGATGGTCGGCATGAACTGGTCGAGGGTGGTGGCGTCGTCGTTCACCCTGACCGGGGTACTCCACGTGAGCGCGCCATCGGTCGACTGAGTGAACAACACGTCTCCCCGGTCATCACCCACCGGGTTGTCGTTGAACACCACGTACAGGTTCCCACTCAGCGGGTTCACCGCAACGTGGGGGAACGAGTTGTTGCGGAATCCGCCATTCAGCGGAAGACGGCCGTTGACCCCCGTGCCGAGCAGGGTGGCCACGGTGACCGGCGGGCCGAAGGTCAAACCCTGGTCGGTCGACATGGCCACCATGATCCGGCGCGGTGTGGCGTTGCAGTCCCACCAGAACACGTACACCGAGTGGTCGGGACCCACGGTGACGAAGGAGCCCTGTCCGCACCCTCGCATGACCAGCGTGCCGCCCGGCGGGAAGTACGAGTCCCCGCCGTCGGTGGACCGGGTCACCAGGATCTCGATGAACGGAGACGGGGCGGCGATTCCTCCCGGGAACTTGGTCCAGGAGACGTACGCCGTGCCCTGCTGGGGACCGGCGAAGTTGTCGACCGCCATCCACTCCTTGTCCTGGAAGCCCATCCCGGCTTCCGTGCCCGGGGTGCTGTTGACGGGCGCGGTGAAAGTCACGCCGCCGTCGAAGGACCGGAAGGTCTGGAGGTGGTTGGCCACCAGGTTGCCGCCCAGCGTCGAGAAGTACACCGTCCCGCCGACCTCGTCGGTGGCCAGCACCGGGTCGCCGAGGTCTCCGTCCACGTGGTCCGGGAGGGTCCCCGCGTCGGTGAAGGAGCCACCGCCGTCGGTGGAGAAGGCCCGCCCGGTGAAATGCCCGGGCACGATCGGGCACGGGTCGAAGCAGTGCCCGGAGTCGTTGAACCCCACCACCACGTTGTCACCCGCCAGGGTGACGCTGGTCTCGCTCTGGGTGTCCTGCTCGGTGGCGTCCGCCGCCGGGTCGTTCACCACGACGTTCTCGCTGGCCGGGGCGGCGGAAGGAGGGCGGGCCCCGATCCTCGGGTCCCGCTTCGGGGAGGCGAAGTCCAGCTTGCCGGGCAGCTGAGCGTCCCGGAGAGACAGGGCCGAGCCGGAGAGCTCCGCCAGGACCTCCCCATCCACCTCCACGGTCCCGGGGATCCCTCCTTCCTGAGCACCGGCGCCAGCAGCACTGAGCAGCCCAGTCGAGAGGGCGAGGGCGACGAAAAGGGACAGGGGCGCACGAACGGGGCGCATGGGCACCTCCATGGCGAATCAGGCCGAACAAACCTAGTATGGCCCGATTCATCTAGTCAAACTGGGGGAGTGGAACTCCCGATTGCCACCGGAGCACGACCCCGTCGAGATTGGCCCTGCTCGAAGGCTCGTGATCGAGGCATGATTCGTGAGGGTGGCCTCGATTCCTAGGCCAGAACGATCGAGCTGTCGTCGAGAAGGTGCGCCACCCCAGGATTGGGCTCGAAGACCAAGGTCCCAATTCCCCGACCCCGAAACCCAGCAGTCCTCGAAGACTCCTCGTTGTCCCCAGAGAATGTCGGGAAACAGGTGACTCGCGGGCGAGCGTATGACCAGATAGAGGGCGCAGGCCTTCTTGTTCGTTGCGAACCATCGGTACGAATGGTGGCCGTGACTCTCGGAAGCCCCTACTCGGAGGATGACCTCAGGGGATCGCTGCGTCTGCGGGACCTACCGACCGACGGCGGCTGACGGGATTTCTCGAGGTTCCTTCGCAACGCCGTCTCCCTCCCAGGTTCTCGCCAGGTCGGGCCCTTCGATGACCAGCCCCGGTCATGGACGTATCGATGCCCGGTCGGCAGGGACTCGAACCTCGATCGGCGGCGCTTGTCAGCTCAGGTCAACCGCTCGGCCCTGCGAGCCAGCCCTTTCGGACGAGGAAGATCGACTTCCAGCTCACTCATAGTCTCATCGAGGCGACCGGGCCGACTACCGTCCCCGCTCCAACTCCGCCAAG
>JBOGVU010000011.1:0-51608 GCA_050692915.1 Actinomycetota bacterium
CCTCCACGGCGGCCGGTCGGGCCCGGCCGGATCGAAGGAGCCGGCGGAGATCCGGCCATCGCCCCGTGACCCCCCGCCACCAGCCCCGCTCGCCAACGGCGATCCGGCGGACGAGACCGGCGGCCAGGTCGGCCAGCGCGCCCAGGGTCAGGGCCACGGGAAGGGCCAGGGCGGCCTTCACACGGCGGCAGGGGTGGGCCGGCTAACCGGCGCTACGGCGGACAAAGGCCTCAGTGAGGTGGTTCCAGGCGCAACCCGTGCACACCTCGACGACGTAGCAGGCGCCGCCCTTCCGCCTGGCGGCCAGGGCGATCCCCTTGTCCAGGTCCCACACCCGGCCGTTATCGCGCTTGAGGTCGTCGGCGTAGACGTACGCGAGGAGGCGGAGACCCTCCCGGTCGCACACCGGGCACTGGCGGGCGGTCTCTCGGCCGACGTGGCGGGCCGCCCGCATGAGCTCGGGGTGCGCGTCGCACACGTCGATCCTCGACAGCATCCCCCGCCGGACCTCCCGGAGGAGGGCTCGCTTGGCCAGCGTGTAGTCGACCACCCCCAGCTGGGGCTCCGCCCGCCGCTGTGCCCGCATGGCCATGGCGGCCATTCTACCCGCCGCCCGTGACGCGCCCGTCGGCCAGTCCGGCCGCCGGGTGGGAGGGGTGTAATCTTGTAATCCTCATGGCCGGGCGGACCCTGGTGGCGGCGGACGAGGAGGTGGCCGGGTGGTTCTCCGGCCGACTGCCCGACGGCTGGTTCACCGGACCCCCCGAGGTCACCGCCGACCGCGAGGAGATCCTGGTGGTGGGCCGCCTCCCCGAGC
Organism: Actinomycetota bacterium; assembly: GCA_050692915.1. Taxonomy (GTDB): domain Bacteria; phylum Actinomycetota; class UBA4738; order UBA4738; family CALAEC01; genus CALAEC01. The sequence goes on from JBOGVU010000011.1 coordinate 818, forward strand.
CCGAGTACCCCCGGGGCACCTCGGCCGCCGCCAAGGGCGCGGCCCGGGAGGCTCGGATCGAGCGGTTCCGGGAGGAGACCCGGGAGCGGCGGATCGGCATCGCCCTGGAGGCCGAGCACCTGTTCCGGCGAAAGGCTTCTTGGGGCGCGGAATGCGGGGACGTGCGGGCGATGTTCACCACTCTGAGCGTGCCCGTGATGACCAGGCTGCGGATGGCGGAACGGGCCGTGCTCGACGTCCTGGAGGACGCCGGCGTGGCCCGGAGCCGCAGCGAGGCACTGGCGTGGTGCGTGCGGACGGTGGGTGCGAACCTGGAGGACTGGCTGCGGGACCTGCGGAAGGCGTTCGAGCGCGTCGAGCGGGTCCGGGCCCGAGGACCCGGGAGCGAGGAGTGAGGCGATGAACGTTCGGTACGTGGACGCGATCCTGCACGGCCCGGCGGTGGAGGGAGACGGCGCCCGGGCGGGAGCCGACGGCGAGGCCCTCGACGCGTACTCGCGGGTGGTGACCTCGGTGGCCGATAGGCTGATCCCCTCCGTGGGGAGCCTCCGGGTGACCCGGCGGGTCCGGGGCGGGATGAGGGCCGAGGGCGCCGGCAGCGCGGTGGTCATCACCCCCGACGGGTTCCTCCTTACCTCGGCCCACGTGGTGTCCGGCTCCGACGGCGGGTCGGCCTCGTTCGTGGACGGACGGGAGCTCGACTGGCACGTGGTTGGCGCCGACCCCCTCTCCGACCTGGCCGTGGTCCGGGTCACGGCCTCCGACCTCCCCGCGGCCACGCTCGGGGACGCCGACACGCTCCGGGTCGGTCAGCTCGTGGTCGCCGTGGGCAATCCGCTCGGCCTAGCCGGCTCGGTCACGGCGGGGGTGGTCAGCGCGCTCGGCCGGGGGCTCCCCACCCGGGCCGGCTCCGCTACGCGCATCGTGGAGAACGTGATCCAGACCGACGCGGCCCTGAACCCGGGGAACTCCGGCGGGGCGCTCGCCGACGGGGCCTGCCGGGTGGTGGGGGTGAACACCGCCGTGGCCGGGATCGGCCTCGGCCTGGCCGTGCCGATCAACTCGACGACCCGCCGGATCATCTCCTTGCTGATGTCCGAGGGCCGGTACCGGCGGGCGTACCTCGGGATCGCCGGGGGGCCACGCCCGCTGCCGCCCCGGGTGGCTCGCGAGGTCGGCCGGGAGGCCGGCGTGGAGGTCGTGGAGATCGTGGCCGGGAGCCCCGCGGCGAAGGCCGGGCTTCGCCCCGAGGACCTCATCCTGGACGTGGACGGCGAGCCGGTGGCCAGCGCCCGAGACCTTCAGCGGCTGATGGCCGGCGAGGCGATCGGCCGGGAGGTCGCCATCCGGGTGTTCCGCGAGGGGAAGATCACCACGCTCCGGGCCACCCCGGTCGAGCTCCGTGCCTGACCGGGTGCGGTTCGGGGTGAGCCTCCGGACCACGCCCGACGTCGACCCTGCCGCCGAGGCCCGCCACGCCGAGGCCCTCGGCTTCGACCTGGTCACGGTGATGGACCACCTGCCGGGGTCGCGGCCGAGCTTCGAGACGTGGACCGAGATGACCTGGGCCGCGGCGGCCACCGAGCGGATCCTGGTCGGCTCGAACGTGCTGGGTATGCCGTACCGGCACCCGGCGGTGACGGCGAAGATGGCCGAGACCCTCCACCGGCTGTCGGGCGGCCGACTGGTGCTCGGCATCGGGGGCGGCGGCTCGAACACGGAGTTCGCGGCGTTCGGTCTCCCGGTGCGGCCGCCGAAGGAGAAGGTGGACGCCTTCGAGGAGGGCGTGGAGGTCATCCGGCGGCTGTGGGCCGGTGGCCCGGTGACGGTTCGAGGGGAGCACTACTCGGTCCAGGACGCGGAGATCTCCCCGACGCCCGAGCCGCCCATCCCGATGTGGTTCGGCGTGTACGGGCCGCGGTCCCTGCGGCTGGCGGGGCGGCTGGCCGACGGGTGGCTCCCCTCGTACCGCTACGCCCCCCCGGACCGTTGGGCGGAGGGGCGGGACCGGATCCGCCGGGCTGCCGAGGAAGCCGGCCGCGACCCCGACGTCTTCGACTTCGCCTACAACGTCGGGGTCCGGGTGGACGAGCGTGCCGAGCAGCGTCCCGGGATGATCGCCGGGCCGCCGGACAGGGTCACCGAGGAGCTCTCCGCGATCCTGGCGCTCGGGGTGACGTTCCCTGTGCTGTGGACCGCCGGCGAGGGCATGGAGCAGCGCCAGCGGCTCGCCGAAGAGGTCCTGCCGAAACTGCGGTAAGGCTCAGCCCGCGGCGATCGATGCCACCCCGGTCAGGGCCAGCCCCAGACCGACGAGCTGGGTCACGGAAAGCCGCTCCTTCACCACCACCCGGGCCAGAGCTACCGTGGCCCCCGGGTACAGCGAGGTCAGCACGGCCACGACCGAAACGAGACCCTCGCGAGTCCCCAAGAGGTACAGGAGGTTCGCGGTCACGTCGATGACGCCCGACGCTGCCACGACGCCCACGGTCCCTCGCGCTGGCCGGAACGGGATCCGGGTGACCAGCACCAGCACCAGGAACATCGAGACCGACGCGATCCTCGCCGCCACCAAGGGATACACACCGGTGTCCTCGCCGGGCCGGGCCAGCGTGATGAAGAACAGGCCGATCCCGATCCCGGAGACCAGCGCATCGAATACCCCGAGGGACGCGGCCCGGGAACGGACGGTGGTCCCGGCCGCGGACGGGTTCGCCGAGGGGTGGGGAACCGAGGAGACCAGGGCGATGGCCGGGATGGCCAGGGCGATCCCCACCAGCTGGAGGGCCGAAGGGCGCTCGCCGGTGAACAGGCCGAAGGCCACCGGTATCACCGCGGCGATCACCGCGGTGAACGGGGCCACCACGCTCATCCGGCCGTGGGCCAGTCCCCGGTAAAGGAACGCCAGGCCGAGCCCGCCGGTCAGGCCGGCCAGGCCGCCCCACAGCCACGCCTCGCCGGTGAACCGTCCTTCGGGAAGAAGCGGGAGGGCCACCAGGTACAGGACGAACCCGAAGAGCTGGGACACAAGGGCCACCCGGATGGCGGGGTTCCGCTTCGTGGCCAGCCCGCCGAGGAAGTCGGCCGACCCGTACGTGATCGCCGCGAGCAGACCGAGGACGACGGCCATGGGAAGTCGTCAGTCTATCCGCGGCCGCGGCTCGGGCCGGTGAGGCCCGTCACGGACCGGAGGTGTCGCCCGGCACGCTCAGGCGCCGACCGGCTCCACGTGCCACGGCTCGTACGGGACCGGGAACTCGAGCCCGCACGATGAGGCCCAGGAGTGTGCGTCCCGCTCAGCATCCTCCGACGGGTACCCGAGGTCGGCGGCCAGGCCGAGCTCGTGGTTCGACGACCCCGGCGGCGCCGCCAGCCCCGGCTTGGCCTCGAACAGCGCCGCCTGCTCCGCCCGGGTCCGGAACCCCGACACGATCCACAGCCCGTCGACCTCCCGGAACAGGCACGAGAGCCGGGCCACGAAGAGCGGCTGGAGGCCCTCGCTCCCGGGCGGCGCGGCGATCACCGCACGAGCCGAAGCCAAGACGGTTCGGGTCTGCCCCAGGAGCGGGAGCTCGACCTCCACCTCCACGGTGACCAGGGCCTCGCTCGAGCCCGGTTCGCAGTGACACCCCACCATCCGGGCCCCGTTGCGGTGGGCGAAGTCGTGCGCCACCTGCTGGGGCGACGTCCCCGAAGGGAAGAGGAGCTCCTGGGCCGCACCCAGCGCGGCGGCGTCGGCGGCCGTCTGCGCCCGGGCCCGGGCCACCATCACCCGGGAGAGGTCGGCTGAGAACGCGGCCACGATCCCGGCGAGCGCCACGGCCGCCACGATCACGATCGACACGCTCCCCCGCTCGCTCACGGGTCCGACCCGTCCGTCTCCTGTCGCATGGTGGCCTCCGAGGCGACCACGACCTCGTCCGGGAACAGCCAGTCCACGAAAGGCACCAGCACCGGGGCCCGGTAGGTCACCCGGACCGTCACCGGGTCGCCCACTTCCCCGGTCCGTTCGACCGCCACCTCGGTCCGGGTAGCCGACAGCCCGCCCCCGCCGCGCAGGGCCGCCTCCGTGATCCGTGCCTCATCCACGGACACGGCCGCCTCCCGGGCGCCCTCTCGGGCCGCCCCGGCCACGACGAGCGCGTCCCGGGTCAGCAGGCCGACCTGCAGCAGCGCCAGCGCGACCACGAGCGCCAGGGGGAGCACCAGCGCGAGCTCGACCGCGGCGCTGCCCCGCGGCTCGGCCACCGGGCTAGGTCGACTCGCCGACGATCCGATCGATGATCGAGTCGAAGAACGCCGGCAGCTTCCCCGACGACCGGGCCCAGGCCAGCAGCACCACAGCGATCGCCGCCGCCGCCAGGATCACCAGCGCGTACTCGGCGGTCGTCTGACCCCGCTCGTTCAGCCTCGACTGGAAAAACGCCGCGATCCGCATCCGCACACCTCCTTCATGGCAGGCCGCGCGTGGCGACCAGGAGGGCCGGCACCACGGCGGCGATGACGAACGCGGGGAGGATGAGGAACACGAGAGGGAACAGCATGGCCACCGGAGCCCGGCGAGCCCGCTCCTCACTCCGAGCGGCGCGGTCCGCGCGGACCTCCCTGGCCAGGTCGCGGAGCCGTCCGGCCACCGGCGTCCCCAGGCGCTCGCTCCGCTCGAGCGTCACCGCCAGCCGGAGCAGCTCCGGAAGGCCGGTTCGCGCCGCCACCCGCCGGATCACCAGGCGCCACGGGCTGCCGAGAGAGACGGCGTGCCGGGCCCGCGACACCTCGTCGCCGAGCGGCCCGCCGAGTGCCTCCGGGGCCCGCTCCAGGGCCAGGCGAGGCGTGAGCCCGGCGCTGACGGAGACGGCCACGAGATCGAGCAGGTCCGACACGGACGCCTCCGTCCGCTCGCGGAGCGACCGGGCCCGCCCGGCAAGCAGGATGTCGGGCAGTGCGTACCCTCCGGCGACCAGTGCGGCCCCCAGGACCACGCCGACGGGACCACCCGGCCGCAGGAGGGCCAGGGCCGACGCGCCGGCCAGGGCCCCGCAGGCTTTCAGCCCGAGCACCCGGTCGACGTCTGCGGCCGACCCTCCAGCCGATTCGACCCGGGCCTCGACCACCGAGCGGAGCCGCCCTCTTCCGGTCCACCGGCCGAGACGGTTCACAGGTGAACGCCGCCCGGCAGCCGGGGGGGCCAGACGGCGCCACAGTCGAGGGTCGCGACGGGTCGCCAGCGCGCACCCGAAGCACCACACGGAGACGGCGAATCCCGCGGCCACCAGCCAGCTCACCGAGACCGCTCCGCGCGCCCCACGATCCGTCGTATCCAGAGAAACCCGGCGGCGTCGAGGAGGACTCCCATCATGAGCAGGCCGGCCCCCAGCGGCGTCCGGTAGAACGCGCCGAGGCCGTCCCCACCGGTCCCCGAGAGGAGGGCGACGAAGGCGACGGGGAGAACGGCGAGGACGGCCCCGGACGCGCGCCCCTGGGCCGTGAGCGCCCGAGATCCACGGCGGGCATCGACACGCTGGCCCACGACCTCGGAGAGCTCGTCGAGGAGAACCGGGAGCTGGCCGCCGGTCCGGCGGTGGACGCCCAGGGAGGTCACCAGGAGCCGGGCATCCGGCAGATCGAGCTCCGTGGCGATCCTTTCCAGCGCGGCGTCGATCGGCCGGCCGGATTCGAGGTCCCGGACGACCGCGGCGATCACCGGGCCGAGGGGGTCATCGACGTCACGGGCGGCCTCGACCAGGGCCAGGCGGATGGAGAGCCCGGCCCGGACCGCCGCCGCCAGCGCCACGGCGAAGTCCCGGAGCTGGATCTCGGCGGATGCGGCCCGGGCCACGCGGCGGCGGCCCAGCCACCCCTCGACGCCGAGGGGGCCACCCATGGCCCCGACCAGAAGCCCGACCGGTCCGGCCACGGTCGCGCCGAAGGTGGCTCCGCCGACGGCGGCCCCGAGCCACGCGGCGACGTAGGAAACGGGCCGGGCCGGCCACCCACGCCGGGCCGCCAGCCCCGTCAGCCAGACCGCGGAGCCTGAGGAACCGGTCCCCCGTGCGGGCCGGGCACCCAGCCGGCCTCGGATCCTCTCGTCGCGCCGGGCCGCCATCGCCAGCGAGGCGAGCCAACCGCTCACGGCGACCGTGGCGCCGAACGCAGCCGCCGCCATCACGTGCTCCCTCCCACCAGCGCGGAGACATGTCCGGCACGATCGGCCGCTTCGGCTCCGTGCGGATCCGACGTGGACCCGCGCTCCGTGGCCCGGAACCCGGCTCCTCGCTCGAACCGGAACACGTCCCGCAGGACAGGTCGGCCACCGGACAGTCCCTCGACCGAGGTGATCCTCGAGACCACCCGCCGGCCGTCGCTCATTCGTGTTGTGTGGATCAGTAGGTCGATGGTCGAGGCGATCTGCTCCCGAACGTGGCCGACGGGGAGGCCGACGTCGGACATGAGGGCCATCGTCTCCAGCCGGGCCAGGAGGTCGATCGGCGAGTTCGCGTGCGCCGTGGACATGGATCCCTCGTGCCCGGTGTTCATGGCCTGGAGCATGTCGAGCGTCTCGCCGCCCCGAACCTCGCCCACGATGATCCGGTCCGGTCGCATCCGAAGCGCGTTCCGCACGAGCGCCCGAACCGTCACCGCGCCGGTCCCCTCGACGTTCGGTGGCCGAGCCTCCAGCCGGACGACGTTCGGCTGGCCTAGCCTGAGCTCGGCCGCGTCCTCGATCGTGATGATCCGCTCGGTCGAGGGGATGAACGCCGACATCGCGCCGAGCAGGGTGGTCTTCCCCGATGCGGCTCCGCCGGAGATCAGGATGTTGGCGCGCTCGCGCACGGCTCGGCCGAGCACCTCGAGCATCGCCTCCGACACGGTCCCCAGGCGAACCAGGTCCTCGGGCGCCAGCGGGGTCAGCCCGAACTTCCGGACGGTCACCGCGGGACCGCAGAGCGAAAGGGGCGGGAGTATCGCGTGGAACCGTGAGCCGTCCGGCAATCGCGTGTCCACATAGGGCGACGACTCGTCGACCCGGAGCCCCAGCGGCCCCACGATCCGCTCGATCAGGTGAAGGACGGCCTCCTCCCCCTCGAACAAGCCGCTCTCCACCCTCTCGATGCGCCCCTTCCGCTCCACGAATACGTCGTCCGGGCCGTTCACCATCACCTCGGTGATCTCGGGGTCCCTGAGGAGCCCCTCGATGGCGCCGAGGCCGACGACCTCGTCCGAGACCTCGTTCACCAGCCCGGTCAGCTCCCGGGCCGGCATCACAACCCGGTGCTCGCGGAGAACTCCGAGGGCCTCCTCGCGGACCCGGAGCCTCCGCTCCGCCGCGGACACCTGGGCCAGGTCCCCGGGGTCGATCCGCTCGCGGATCCGCTCGGCCACCAGCGCCTTCAGGCGGCCTCGACCTCCGGCCGGGTGCCATCGCACGGTCATCCCGGGCCCGCCTCCTCCAGGATGCGCCGGGCCAGCGCGGCCACCCGCCGGGCCGCCGGCGTGGACCGTCCCGCCACCACCTCGCCTCGATCCTGGGAACGGCGAACGGCGCGGTCCTCCCGGATCATGGTCACCGGTCGCAGGCCGAGCACCCGCTCGGCGTCGTCCGGCACCACCTCGCCTCGCCCGACTCGGTTGAGCACAAGCCGGCACCGCCCGTCGAGCCCCGACCCGCGCAGGATGTCGAGCGCGCGGCGCGCGTCGCGCAGCGCCAGCACGTCCAGGGTCACCACCAGCAGCACGATGTCGGCGGCCTCCAGGGCGGCCCTGGTGGCGTCGTCGAGCGCCCTCGGCAGGTGCAGGACGACGACCTCGTGTCGCGCCCGGAGCGCCCGCACGGACGCCGACACGACCGCGGGGTCGAGCCCCCGCTCCATGGGCCGGTGCGGGGCCAGGAGGGTCCCGAAGCCGAGTTGATGCCGGTGGAGCACCCGGTCGAGATGCTCGCCGGTCAGCTCGTCCGCGACAGGGGCCAGCTCCGCGATGGTCGGGGCGGACTCTTCGTCGATCCCCAGCGCGGTCGTCACGTCGGCGAAGAAGGGATCGAGATCCACCAGCACGGTGTCGGCGTCTCTGGCCGCGCACGCCGCCGCGAGGTTCGTGGCCAGAAACGTGGTGCCGACCCCGCCGCGAGGACCGAACACCGCCACGGTTCGGCCCGCGGACGGCCGTTCCACGGATGGGGGGCGGGCGGCGCGCTCGGCGTCCTGCGCCAGGCGTTCACGCTCCTCGGGCCACAGGTAGAAGCCCCGAGCCCCTGCGCGGAGCGCGGCCCGGAGCGTCGAGGTCGTCTCCCGGGCGGCCACCACCAGGAGGGCCGCCCCGTCGACGCCACCGCCATCGATGAGGCCGGGTGAAACGACGGCCGCGTCGGGGTGATGCTCCCGCACCGCCCGTGCGAGCCCGGGGGCGTCGTCGGCGGCGCTCACGACCCGCAGTCGGGGAAGCCGATCCAGGAAGTGCAGCACTTCCTCCTGGATCGCGAGGTCCTCCATCCCCAGCACGATGCTGGCTTCGTGCATCCGCTCCTCCTTCCAGCCCCGACGCGGGGGAAGGAAAAGGGGGGAGGCGCCTCTGGCGGGCCTCGTGCGAGGACGACGGTACCGCGTGTCCCCCCGCCGACGCATCGCCCGGACGGGCGGATCGACGGGTGATATCGCGCTCCCCCGATCGGGGGATATCGGCCTTGAGAATGAAGCCGGGAATCTGTCTCAGGGACGAGTTAGTGTCTCCACGCGGTGGACGCCCCCGTTCGTGTTGTCGTGGAGACCGGAACCGACTGGCCCGCCGTTCTGTCAGCGTGGGCCGCCCTCGGGGCGGTCGTCATCGGCATCCTCACCCTCGTCTACCAGGGCCGCAGGATGCGTCGCCAGCTGGGACTAGCAAACATGGAGCCTGATCGAGCGCTGGGATCAGCCGGCGATGCGTCGGGTTCGAGCGAGGACCGCGGCCGAAATCCTGAGGGACTGGAACAACCGAAGCTATCTCTCGGGAGGAGGGGCAGACATCCTCAATCTCTTTGAGCTGGTCGCGTATCTGGTCGTGCGCTCAAAGACCCTAGATCGTGAGGATGCCTGGGTGAACTTCTCTGAGTGGGCGTTGAAGTGGTGGATGGTGTACCTGCCCGCGATCGAGGTCCAGAGAGCGGACGACTTCACGATCTTCGAAGACTACGACGCCCTCATTCAGTCCTTCCGGGACTACGCGGAGAGCCGAGACCTTTCCGAGGAGAACATCAACCCCACGGACGCCCAACTGCGAAGCTTCCTGGCTGGGGAGGTGGAACTGGTAGAGCGGCTACGGTATCGACGGCCTCTCGGTTTCCCTCCAACGTGGCTCGGGGAACGGCTGCTCACTCGTTGGAGGGAAGAGCAACCTTAGCGGCCGGGGCGGCGTGGCCGCTTTGGACGGGCAACTCGCCTGTTCGCGATCACGTGCTCATCCTTTCACGGAGGGTCAAGAGCCCCCTTGCTCAGGCGCACGTTGATCTTCTGCGGCGAACGTGAGCCGGTAGGCTCGTCCGGTGGATGAGGTAGGGGCTACCGCCGACCGCTACTCGGAGGACGCCGCCGCGTACCGCGAGCACTGGGCGCCCCTCCTGCGCGCCCTGGGGGCGCGCCTTCTCGACGAGCTGCCCCTCGACAAGGCCCGCCGGGTCCTCGACCTCGGAGCCGGCGTGGGATTCCTCCTCCCGGAGGTCCGGGCCCGGGCCCCGAGGGCGACGGTGGTCGGGGCCGACCGGGCTCCGGGGATGATCTCCCTGGCCCCGCGGGAGTACCCGCGGCTCGTGGCCGACGCAGCCCGGCTGGGGCTCTCGGACGGCGCGTTCGACGCCGTCAGCATGGCCTTCATGCTCTTCCACCTGCCCGACCCCGCGACCGGCCTGGCCGAGGTCCGGCGGGTCCTCCGGCCCGGCGGAGCCCTCGGAGTGAGCACCTGGGGCCAGGACGGGTCGTTCGAGGCCTTCGATGTGTGGATCGAGGAGCTCGACCGGCACGGGGCCGAGGCCGACAACCCGGTGCCGGCCAACCACGACCTCATGGACACGGAGGCGAAGCTGGCCGGTCTCCTCGGAGACGCCGGCTTCGAGGTCGAGACCACGGCCACGGTCCCGGTCGACGATCGGGCCGACCTCGAGGAGTTCGTGGCCCGTCGCCTCCGGCTGGGCCATCCGAAGCGCCGGCTGGACGCCCTGGACGCCGAGACCCGCGCTGCGTGTATCGCCGGAGCCCGGGCCCGACTGGAGCGCCTCGATGCGGAGGCCTTCGTCGACCGGACCCCCGCCGTGATGGCGTGGGCTCGCCGACCCGGCTGAGCCCGTCCGTACGGTTCCTAGACGTCCGGCGGGTTCTCGCAGCTGAACTGGCGCTCGCCCACGCAGGAATCGATGCCGGCACCACCGGCCGTGGTGTCCTGGCCCCGACCGCCCAGCAGGAAGTCGCGTCCGCCGCTTCCCCGGATGATGTCGTCGCGGTCCTGGCCGAAGATCGTGTCCGAGCCGGAGCCACCGCCGAGCCGGTCCCGGTCGCCCCCGCCGAGGATGGCGTCGTGGCCGGCCTTGCCCTGGATGCGATCCGGCCCGAGGAGGCCTCGCAGGCGGTCGGATCCCGGCCCGCCGAACAGATAGTCCGCACCCTTGTCCCCCGAGACCAGGTCACGATCGTCGCCGGCGGAGACCCGGTCGTTGCCGTCGCCGGCACAGATGCGGTCCCGGCCGTCCCGCCCCCGGATCACGTCGGGCCCGCCCAGTCCCACGATCACATCGTCGCCCGGCGTGCCGACCAGCGTGTCGCCGGCCTCCGTCCCGATAATCGTGGGCGGCCGGCCGAAGCAGTCGGCGGGCTGGGCCCCCGCTTGGCCCGGCAGGGCGAGAGACGCCGTCGCGGCGAGCAGGAGCATGGTCCTGTGGCGCATCCTTCGTACTTACCCGCCCCGGGCGGGCCTCATTCCCGCCGGGCGGAGGTCGGCATCGAGCCTCGCCCCCAGCTCGGCGGCCACGTCGAGGAGCAGGTCCATCTCCTCGGCCTCGGTACGGAAGTTCACGATGCACGACCGGAGCACGAACCGGCCGTTCAGCAACGCGTTCGAGGGGTACACCCGGCCGTCCATCTGGATCGCGGTCATCAGCCGCTCGTTCAGCGTGTCGAGGTACTCCTCGCGCGCCGGCCCGTCGGGCAGGTCCGCGGGAACGTATCGGAAGCAGCAGATCGACAGCGTGGTGGGGGCCATCGGCTCGAACTCCGGCCGCTCCTCCGCCCGGCGGTGGAGGTACTTCGCCAGCTCGACGTCGTGGGCGATCCGCCGGCCGTACGCCCCGGTCCCATGAGCCAGGAGCGAGACCCACACCTTCAGGGCCCAGAACGACCGGGAGAACTGCGGGCTCAGGTCGAGCCCGTCCACGCCCGATCCGGTGGCCTCCTTGTCCTCGTGGACGTAGGCGGAGTGCTCGGCGATCGAGAACGAGGCCGGCAGGTGGTCGAAATCACGGACCAGCACGCACCCGCCGGAGTGCGGCGTGTACAGCCACTTGTGCGGGTCGAAGGCGATCGAGTCGGCTCGCTCGATCCCCGCGTACAACGGCCGGAGCTCCTCGGACAGCACGCCGGGCCCACCGTAGGCCCCGTCGACATGGAACCACAGGTCGTTCTCCTGGGCGATCTCGGCGATCTCATCGAGCGGGTCGACGGCCCCGGTGGCCACGGTCCCCGCCGAGCCGACCACGGCGATCGGGCGGACTCCTGCGGCCAGATCCTCGGCCACGGCCTCGCGCAGCGAGTCGACCCGGAGACGAAACCCCTCGTCCACAGGGAGGGAGCGCACAGCGTCGCGGCCGAGGCCCATCATGTCGGCGGCTCGGAAGTTCACGCTGTGGGTCTCCTCGGACGCATAGATTCGGAGCGGCGGCCCCCCACGAACGCCCTGGCCCCGCACGTCCCACCCGGACTTCCGGTCCCTGGCCAGCTTTAGGCCGATCAAGCAGGCCATGGCCCCGCCGGACACGATCAGCCCGCCGGAGCCCTGGGGCAGGCCGAACCGCCGGGCGAGCCACCTGGTGAGGTGGTGCTCGATCTCCGAGGCCGCGGGGGAGAGCCGCCAACCCCCGACGTTCTGGTTGAGCCCGGCGGCCAGGAGGTCCGCGGCCGCCCCCGGAACCGTCCCGGCCCCGCTGACGTAGGCCATGAACCCCGGATGCCCGGGGTACATCGAGTGCTCCAGGACCAAGCTGCGGAGGTGCGCGACCAGGTCCTCGACCGGCATGGGCTCCTTGGGGACGTCGAGGGCCACGGCCTCGCGGACCGCGTCCACACCCTCGTACCGGCTGACCGGGAGGTCGCGGAGCCGCTCCAGCAGCTCCTGCCAGATATCCAGGGCCGACTCGCCGAGCTCCCGGGCCCGCTTCGGGTCCCAGTCGAGGTCGCGGACCGGCTCGGGCTTCATGGCGATCCACTGTACCGCTGGACCCCCCGGTTGGGGGCGTGGCGGACGTCACATCGGGGAGGTGACGCTCGTCACAGCGCCCGGACCCCGGCCGTCGCATCATGCTCCCGACCTGACTTCCCCGGCTCCGGGACCCCCAGGCGACCTCCCGGAGCAGGGGAAAGGGGTCGACCTCGGCGGGTGGCCTTTTGGCCGCCCGCCTCCTATTCCACGGGCTCGATGCCCAGCCGGTCGAGACGGCGGCGGTGGCGCTCCAGCATGTCGAGGAGCAACCGCTTCTCCCCCTCCTCGCCGTCCAGGAGGGTCCTCACGGCGTCCGTCTCGTCGAGGGCCCGCCGGGTCTGCGTGAGGGCCTCGCCGATGACCCGACGGGCGTAGGTGGCGATGCGGTCGGCGGCGGCCGGGTCGACCTCGATCCCCCCGGTGATCTCGTCGAGGGCGAAGGCGTCCTGCTCGTCCCGTTCGGCCAGGGTCCGGCGGACCACCTCGGCCGAGACCGGGTCGAGGGCCGGCGCCAGGGCGTCGGTGAGGTCCTTCACCAGCGCGTCCCCCACATACTGGAACGTCTGGGCCTCCAGCCAGTCGCCGGGCACGGTGTGCTCGAAGAACTCCCGGAAGAACGGCTCGAACTTCCGGAACGCCTCCTCCGACCCGAGCTCCCTGGCCCGGGCCTGCATCAGCGAGGCGTTCTCGGCCTCCCGGCTGGCCACGTGCTGCTGCTGCTTGCGGCGGCTGTCGTCGGGGGCCAGGGCCACGGTGTTCTGGGCCCGCTCGTGGGCCAGCCGCTCACCGACCGACAGCGCGGCCAGGAGGTCCGCCACGGCCTCGGGAGAACCGTTCACGGCTCGATTGTAGGGGTCCGAAACTGTCGAACCGAACCCAGGAAATTGTCACTACCCCTCGCTACGCTCGATCGTGATGGACACGGTCATCGACCTCGCGGCCTGGCGGCGGGACCGGGGAAGCGTCGATCCGCAGGAGGAACGGCTCCAGACAGCCGTCGACCGGCTCGGCGAGGTCCTCACCGAGCGCGGCGAGGACCACCGGCCACCGTGGCTCGTCACCGAACTGCTCGCGGTGCAGGGATGCCTCTCGATCGGGCTCACCGAGGAGGCGGCCTGGCGCGTGGAGCGGCTCGTGATGCGCGTGGAGCGCTTCAGCCGGCCGGCGCGCCGAGCGCGCTGACCCCGGGCAGCAGAAGGGGGCAGCTACCAAGCGCTCTGCATCGCATTGACCGCTCCGACGGCCTAGCCCCGTGGGGCCCCGGGCGTCAGAGCACAGCCTCCCGCGGCAGACCGAGCGTGGGTTCTGCCCCCTTTGGAGGCACCTTTCGACGCCTCCACCAGATTCTCGAACTCCGAGCCTCCGGCCGCAACTCGGGATCAGGCGGGGTCGGAGCGAGCGGTGCGGCCCCGGAGGTAGACCCAGGCGAGCACCGCGGCGGCCAGGGCCACCGCCACCGCGACCGCGGCGGGTGACGGCCGGCGGAACTCTGGGAACCGCTGCCGGAGCCGGACCGGACGGCGAAAGTCCCGGGTCTTCCACCCGCGCTGTTGGGCCAGGCGGCGGAGCTCCCGGTCCGGGTTCACGGCTACCGGGTTCCCCACGGCCTCGAGCATGGCTCGGTCGGTGATCGAGTCGGAGTACGCGTATGAGCGCGACAGGTCGATCCCCTCGTCCTCGGCCAGGCGTCGCATGGCCTCGGCCTTCTGCTCCCGGTAGCAATAGAACTCGAGGTTGCCGGTGTACCGGCCGTCGCGGATCTCGGCGCGCGTGGCGATCACGTCTTCCACCCCGATCCGCCCGGCCAGCGGCCGGACCACCTCCTCCGGCGCCGAGGACACGATGAACACCCGGCGGCCCTGCGCCCGGTGGAGGGCGATCAGGTCGAGGGCCTCCTGGTAGAGGTATGGGTCAACCACGTCCTCCAGCGCCTGGCGGACCACCTCCTCGACCTGGGTGCGGCTCCAACCCTTCGTCAGCGCGAGCATGCCGTCCTTGGCCCGAGCCATCCGCTTCTCGTCGGCGCCCAGCGCGAGGTAGACGAGCTGCGCGTAGGCCCCCCGCAGGAGCTGGGACCGGGTCACCATCCCGGCCCGGTAGAAGGGGCGGCTCAGGGCCAGCGAGCTCGACTTGGAGATGACGGTCTTGTCGAGGTCGAAGAACGCGGCCTCCACGCCCACCATGGTACGCCACGGCATCCACCTCCCCCATGTGGAAGCATGCGCCAGCATGGACACGACCACGTCGCGATCCCCGAGCTGGCTGACCGGCCTCGGCCCGGCCCTCACGGCCGGCGGGGTCGCCGGGGTCCTGGAGGTCGTCCTGGCCACCTCCCTTGCGGCCCTGGTGTTCTCCGGCGAGCTTGCACAGCACCGGGGAGCCGGCATCGGCCTGGCGCTCCTCGGCGGCGCCGTGGTGATGCTGGTGATCGCCGTTTTCTCCAGCCTGCCGTTCTCGGTGGGCTCCATCCAGGACACCACGGCCACGATCATCGCGCTGCTGGCGGCCCGCATCGCCGCGGCCGTGCCTCGGGAGGACGCGTTCCTCACGGTCGTCCTGGCCATCACCGTGGCCACGGTCGTGGCAGGCTTGTTCTTCTTCGTCCTGGGCACGCTCCGGCTTGGCGACCTGGTCCGGTTCGTGCCCTACCCCGTCATCGGGGGGTTCCTGGCCGGGACCGGGTGGCTGCTGGCCAAGGGCGCCCTTGGCGTCCTGACCGACGTCCCGGTCTCGATGGCCACGCTCGGAGATGTCGCCGGCGAGCGGGCGAAGTGGCTCCCAGGGGCGGCGTTCGCCATCACGGTCCTGTGGGTGACCCGCCGCCGGCCTCACCCCGCGGTGATCCCGGCCGTGTCGCTGGGGGCGATCGGGCTCTTCTACGCCGTAGCCGTCGTCTCGGGCCAGGGCATCGAGGGGGCCAGGGCCGGGGGGTGGCTGATCGGTCCCTTCCCTTCGGGCGGGCTGTGGCGACCCTGGTCGTTCGAGGCCTTGGGCGGAGCCGACTGGGGAGCGGTCCTGGCCCAGGCCGTGGGGATGGGGACGATGCTGGTGGTGGGTGTCCTGACGCTCCTGCTGAACACCACCGGGATCGAGCTGGTGACCGAGCGGGACATCGACCTGAACCGGGAGCTTCGGGCTGCGGGTGCCGCCAACGTGGCCGCCGGTGTCGGCGGCGGCCTGGTCGGGTTCCACGCCCTCAGCCTGACCGCGTTGGCCCACCGCGCCGGCGCGCGGACGCGCCTGCCCGGCATCATCGGCGCGGCCATCTGCGTGGCCACGCTGGTGTTCGGCGCGTCAGCCCTGTCGCTGATCCCGAAGCCGGTCCTGGGCGGCCTTCTCCTCTACCTCGGCCTCGGCTTCCTGCTCGACTGGGTCGTTTTCGCGGGGCGCCGTCTGCCCCGGATCGACTACGCCCTGGTGGTGCTGATCCTGGCCGTGATCGCCGCGTTCGGGTTCCTGATCGGGGTGGCCGTCGGGACGCTCGTGGCGCTGGTGATGTTCGTGGTCGAGTACAGCCGCGGGAACGTGGTGAGCCGGGCCATCTCCGGGGCCGCGTACCGCAGCAAGGTAGACCGGGATCCCGCCCACCTGGCGATCCTGCGGGCCGACGGCGAGCGGATCCACGTGTTCGAGCTCCAGGGGTACCTGTTCTTCGGGACCGCGAGCTCGCTTCTCGACCGGATCAAGGAGCGCCTGAACGACGCCAGGCAACAGGAGGCCCGGTTCGTGGTCATCGACTTCCGTCGGGTGACGGGGCTGGACAGCTCGGCCGTCCTCGTCTTCACCAAGGCTCGCCAGCTGGCCGGGTCGAGGGGGATCACGCTGGTGCTGAGTGGGGTGGGCGACCGGCTCCGCCGCCAGCTCGAGCGCGGCGGGTTCGCGGAGGACCCCGACGGCGGCATCCGGATCCTGCCGGACCTCGACAGGGGCGTGCAGTGGTGCGAGGACCGGCTCCTGGAGGAAGCCGGGGCACCGTCGACCGCCGAACCGCCGCCGCTTGAGGACCAGCTGCGTGCGGCGCTCGGCTCTGTGGACCCGACCTGGGTGCTCCCCTACCTCGAGGCGATCGAGGTCGACGCCGGCGAGACCCTGATGCGGCAGGGAGAGCCGTCCGACGGCCTGTATTTCCTGGAGTCGGGCCGGCTGACGGTGCAGCTCGAGTCAGCCGAGGGTGGGCGGATGCGGCTCCGCACCATGGGCCCGGGCACGGTGGTGGGCGAGGTCACGCTGTACCTGCGCACGCCGCGCACCGCCTCCGTCGTGGCCGAGGTGCCGAGCCGCCTCCACCGGCTTTCCGCCGACGCGCTGGCCCGGATGGAGCGAGGCGATCCCACCGTAGCCGCGGCCGTGCACCGCATGTTCGCCCGGCTCCTGGCGGAACGGCTGACCGACACCCTGAACGAGGTCGAGGCCCTGCTCGACTAGCTCGCCCGGCGGACGGGGCGGCGCCGCTCCTCTTCGAAGCCGGTCACGCCCAGATCCGGGCCTCGGTGGGGGTGACCCGGATCGGCCGGGAGTACAGCTCCGCGAACCTGGCCGGGGTCCAGTCGTACCCCTTCATCTGGTGGCGGTACTTCTCCACGTAGGCGGGGACCTGATCCGCCGAGGGGGCATCGTCGAGGAGCTCCGCCGTGCCGTCGAACGTGGCGATCTCGTCGCCCACCTCCGTCCCTCGAAGGTGGATGGCGACCTTCGGGTTGGCGGCGATGTTGTCGAGCTTCGGCATCCCCGGCCGGCTGTAGATCAGGAGGGTCCCGTTCTCCCACAGGAACCACACCGGGGTGGACTGCGGCTGGCCGTCCGCGGTGACCGTGGTCAGCCAGGCGATGATGTCCGTCCGCAGCCGCTCCGCGGCGGCGGCGTGCTTCGGGTCGTTCGGATCGAGCAACATGCCCATCACCATACCCGTACGACGCTCACCGGCCGAGGGCCGAGACGAGCTCGCGGGCGTAGTAATCCTCCCACCGCTCGTCCGGCGAGGCCGCGGCGTAGTCCCTGTCCAGCTGGACCAGGAGGTGGACCAAATGGCTCGGGACCGGGGCGGCCCCGAGGATGTCCGGCAGCTCGGAGAGCCGGATCAGCCAGTCCGCGTACCAGGACGCCCAGTCCTCGTCCGCCCCGTCGGTGATCCGATAGACGGCGTGGTGGGTCTCGCCGGCCTCGTGGAGCAGCTCGGCGATCTTCGAGACGCGTTCATCCATGCGCCGCGTATCCTATTCGGCGGAGGCGTCCGGGCGCCTGGTGGGCCCCCCGGTCTTCAAAACCGGTGAGGGGGCGAAAGCTCCCTGGCGGGTTCGATTCCCGTCCGCCTCCGCGAACCGATAGGCGTGCGAACCCCGGGGGGATGACGTGGGGCTGGATGCACGCTCGGGCGTCATGGGCCAGGAGCCATAATCTTCCCGGAGGCTCATGGTGAACGACAGGGTCGAACTGCCCACCGGAACGGTCACGTTCCTGTTCAGTGACATCGAGGGGAGCACACGACTCCTTCAGCGCCTCGGAGATAGGTACCCAGACATCCTGGAGCGGCACCACCGGCTGTTGCGTGACGCCTTCGACCGCCACGGAGGGCTCGTCGTGGGAACGGAAGGGGATTCGTTCTTCGCCGTGTTCCCGTCGGCGCCCTCTGCCGTAATGGCCGCCGTGGCCGCCCAGCTCTCGCTGGCCCGGGAAGCGTGGCCTGAGGGTGCGGAGGTCCAGGTCCGGATGGGGCTCCACACGGGCCAGGGAACGCTGGGGGGCGAGAACTACGTTGGGGTGGACGTCCACCGAGCGGCGCGGATCGCCGCCGCCGGGCACGGGGGGCAGGTGCTTATCTCGAGTAGCACCCAATCGCTCGTGGAGCGTGACCTTCCGGAGGGGACCACGCTCATCGACAGGGGAGAGCATCACCTCAAGGACTTGCTCCGACCGGAGCGCATCTTCCAGGTGGCCCATCCGGAGCTTCGGAGTGACTTCCCCCCGCTCGTCTCGCTCAGCCGCCGGCCGAACAACCTCCCCGTGCAGACGTCGGAGTTCCTCGGCCGCGAAGCGGAACTCCGAGCGATCCGGGCGCTCCTGGACGATCCGGCGGTCCGGCTCTTGACGCTCACCGGGCCCGGAGGCATCGGGAAGACGAGACTGGCCCTGCAGGCGGCCGCCGATCAGATAGACGGATTCGAGGACGGGTCGTACTTCGTGGAGCTCTCGGCGGCCCGTGACGCGGACGCTGTGTTCGAGGCGATCGTTCGCGCAGTGGGGGTCAACGGTGCGGGCGAGGTGCGGCCGCTCGAGGTGCTGACGGCCCAGCTCGCGGGCCGTCACATGCTGCTGTTGCTTGACAACTTCGAGCAGGTCATGGATGCCGCCGAAGGCGTGGTCGAGCTCCTGCATCGATCCCCGAGGCTGGTCATCGTGGTCACGAGCCGCGAGCCCCTCGGAGTGCGCGGCGAGCATCTCTTCCCTGTTTCGCCCCTGTCGGTTCCACCCGAGCGCGGCGCCGAAGTATCCGCAGCCACGGTCGGGGCGTACGAAGCGGTGCTTCTGTTCGTCGCGCGGGCCGGCGAGGTTCGGCCGGGCTTCGCCCTGATCGACGACAACGCCGCGGCTGTCGCCAAGATCTGTGCACGCCTCGACGGCCTGCCGTTGGCGATCGAGCTCGCGGCGGCTCGTCTCGTGTTGTTCTCTCTGGACGATTTGAGAGATCGCCTCGGTAACCGGCTCGATCTGCTCCGCCGAAGGCGGCGCGACCTTCCTCCACGCCAACAGACACTCCGAAGCACGATCGAGTGGAGCTACGAGCTGCTCGACCCTCAAGAGCGCACGATGTTCCGCTTGCTCTCCGTGTTCTCGAGCGCTCGCTTGGAAGCCGTCGAGGCGATCGCGGCGCAGCTCGGTGCGCTCCAGGACGTCGACGTCATCGAGGGGATCGAGTCCCTGGTCGAGAAGAGCCTCGTCCGCACGGTCGAGGGTCCTGGCCCCACGCGAGTCTCGATGCTCGAAACCATCCGGGAGTACGCGGCCGAGCGGCTCGACGAGGATCCCGCGCTCAGCGAAGCGACATGCCGTGCGCATGCGGCGTTCTTCTCGCGGTTCGCAATCGAGCGACGCGACGAGCTCGACGGTCCAAGTCGCGAGCGGGCTCTTGACGCGTTGTCGCTCGACATCGACGAACTTATGACGGCCTGGCGGTTCTGGGTCGAACGCGGCGAGCTGGAGAAGCTCGACGAGCTGTTCGAGGCGTTGTGGGTCCTTCACGATTCGCGGGGCTGGTACACCGGAGCCGTGGAGCTGGCGCGCGACCTTCTGGGGGTCCTGTCCTCGGTTCCCTCATCGCCGGATCGGGTCAAGCAGACGATCACGCTGGCGACCGGCCTGGCCAGAGGACTGCTGGCCCTCCGAGGCTACACCGCTGAGGTTGACGAGGCGTACCGACGAGCGCTGGCGATGATCGGGGAAGCGGGCGGGTTGCCCCGGCTGTTCCCGGTTCTGCGCAGCGTCGCCAGCTTCCATCTATATCGGGGTGAGTTCGACAAGGCAGTCGCCGTCGGACGAGAGCTCCTCGACCTCGCGGACCAGGAAGACGACGTCGGACTGCAGGTCGAGGGACACCTGATCCTCGGAGCGAACCTCGCCTCCCTGGGCGACGCTTCCACCGGCCTCGACCACCTGGATCGAGCCATCGCGCTCTTCGACCCGGAACGCCACCGAACCGCGGGGGTGCGACTCGGTCCCAGCCCCGGCGTGGTCCCCTACACGACCTCGGCCTTCTTCCTCTGGTCCCTGGGGTATCCGGAACGAGCGGTCGACCGGGCCTCCCGCGGTCTGGACCTGGCGCAGCGGCTGAATCACCCTTTCACGCTCGCCTATGCCCTGTTCCACGTCGGGTTCCTCGATCTCATGCGCCGGGAGCTGGAGCTCGTTCGCGAACGTGCCGAAGGCGTGCTGGAGATCGCGGAGGACCACGGCTATGAGGTCTGGCGCGCACTCGCCCTGGTCCTGCACGGCGTGGCGATGACCGGGCTCGGCGAGCAGGAGGACGGCCTCGCTCGGAGCGCTCAGGGGATCGGACTGTACCGTGGGCTCCCAACACCCCCTGTCTTCTGGCCGCCCCTCCTCACCGTCAGGGCCGTCGGGCTGGCCATGGGCGGTCGTCCCAAGGAGGCCCTCGAGGTCATGGACCAGGTGCTGGAGCTCTATTCGGGAGCACCACCGAACGTCTTGTACCCGGATGCGCCCTTGCTGAAGGGCGACCTCCTCCTCATGGTCTCGGGCCCCGAGGCCGCCGAGCCTTGGTTCCAGCATGCGTTCGACGTCGCGGACGAAGTCGGGGCACGGCTCCCGCAACTTCGGGCGGCGATGAGGCTGACGCAGCTGTGGCGGGCTGCCGGCGTCCGAGCGGGAGGGATCGATATCCTCCGACGGGTCTACGACACCTTCACCGAGGGATTCGATACGCCGGATCTCGCCGAGGCCCGTGGCATTCTCGAGACTGCCACGCCCGCCTGAGGGTTCCCGTGAGGCGAGCTGGACTCGAAGCCAGCGGCCGACGGATCATGAGGTGCCCTTCGCCACCCGGCGTTCGGTCAGGCCACTCGCCCCCAAGAGCGGGGAGCGACCCAGATGCTCCAGCTCTGCTTGCTTAGGTTCGTATGCCTATCGGTCCGCTCCGCTCGGCCTGACCTGCGGAAACGCAGGGATCGAAGGTAACAGCGTACGAACACCTCGAGGAGATGAAATGGAGGGCCTCCTCCCGCTTCCCTCTTTCCCGTCGGCTAGGGCCGGAGCAGCGACTTGATGGCGCGGCGTTCGTCCATGGCGCGGTAGCCCTCGGCGACCTCCTCGAGCGGCAAGGCCAGGTCGAAGACCTTGCCGGGGTCGATCTCGCGGCTCCAGATGAGATCGACGAGAGACCGGGGCGGTGCGCACGATCGTGTAGCTCGGCTCGGGCATCGGCTGGAGCTCCCAGTCGAACACCGACGCATAGAAGGCCCTGGCTCGATCCTCGTCGTCGGCGGGGATCTCGAAGTGCACGACCTTGTCCAGAGCCCACCTCCACCCGGGTGCCATTCTGCCACCCTTCCCCGTGCCCAGGATGCCCCGGCGCACACCCGGCGTGGCTCCCCGGGCGGTCGTCGGCCCCGACCCTACCTGAGCGACCTGTGTCAATTGCCAGCCCGGCCTGGAGGAGTGGCCTCTCACCGACGGCCCGCTCCCGGCCCAGGATTCAGAGCAGCCGGCGTGGCACGCGTGTCCCAGCACATGTGAGTTGGCCCTGACATACCCTCTAGCAGGTGACGGAGAAGGCATTGCCAGAGAGCGAGTCCGTCCGAGCCGCCGAGGTCATCGCCGCCGCGTGCCTGGCCACCGATCTGGGAATGGGGTTCCCGTTCGAGCACGGCCTGCACGGCACGCTGATGGCGATGAGGCTCGCCGACCACCTCGACGTCGATCCCGAGACCGCGTCGCACACCTACCACGCCAGCCTCCTCATGTATTCGGGGTGCACCACCGATGCGAACATCGCATCTCGGATCTTCGCTGGGAGCAGGACCGAGAGCGTCACTCCAGTCCAGTTCGGATCGGCGGCCGAGGCCCTCGGGGGCGTCACGCGCGCCCTCTCTCCCCCCGACCATCCCCTCCACCAGCGTGCCTACGAGATCGCCAGGCGCCTGGTGCCGGCGGCAAGATTTCGGAAGCCGCACTTTGCGGCCCTGTGCGAGGTGGCTGAGATGATGGCCAAGCGGCTCGGCCTGCCGCCTGCGGTGCACACCCTGTTCGCCTACCTCACCGAGCGATGGGACGGAAGAGGGGTGCTCAAGCGCGCCAAGGCCGAGGAGATCCCCCTGTCCATTCGCATCGTGCAGGTCGCGCGTGACGCTGCCTACCAGCGGCTCGTGGGAAGCGACGATCACGTCGTCGATGTGATCCGTCAGCGGGCCGGGCACGCCTTCGACCCTGCCATCGCTGACCGGTTCGCGAAGGAGGCCCCGGACATCCTGGCCGCCGCCGATCCGCCCGGATCGGCGTGGGAGGCGACCCTCGCCTCGGAGCCTCGCCCCTGGCTGGCCCTCGAGGGCGAGGCGATCGACCGGGCGCTCGCCGGCATCGGCGACTTCGCCGATCTCGGGTCACCGTACCTGTCCGGCCACTCGAGGGGGGTGGCCGACCTGGCGGCCGCCGCCGCCCGCATCCGGGGCTTCGATCCCGCGGACGTGGCGCTGATGCGTCGAGCGGGGTTCGTGCACGACGTCGGACGGGTGGCGATCGATCCTCGGGTCTGGCAGAAGCCGGCCGCCCTGACGGTCGACGACTGGGAGCAGGTGCGGCTGCACCCCTACCACGCTGAGCGGGTCCTCCTCCGCTCCGCACCCCTCGCCACCCTGGCCGAGGTCGCCTGTGCGCACCATGAGCGTCTCGACGGCACCGGATATCACCGCAGGGTGTCGGCTGCGTCGCTCACCCGAGGTGCGCGCCTCCTGGCCGCCGCCGACGCTTTTCATGCCATGCAGGAGCCGCGCCCGCACCGCGACGCGCTTCCACCCGACCGAGCCGCGGCGCTGCTCGGAGAGGAGGCGGGAGCCGGGCGGCAGGACCCTGAGATGGTCGCCGCGGTGATCGAGGCCGCCGGACAGCCGGCCCCGAGGGTCGTGCGCCCGGCCGGGCTGACCGAGCGAGAGGCCGAGGTCGTTGGGCTCCTGGCCCGGGGCCTGCAGACGAAGCAGGTGGCCCGGCGGCTGGGGATCTCGATGAAGACCGCCGACCGCCACATCCAGAACGCCTACCGGAAGATCGGCGTCTCGACCAGGGCCGCCGCCACCCTGTTCGCCATGGAGCAGGGCCTCGTGTCCGGGCGCGGGACGGCTGCTCTCCTTCGTCGCGCGGACTCGTCGAGCTGAGCCCATGGCTCCGCCGGACCGCTCGATTCACGGGCCCGGCATCCCGACATGGGGAGAATTCCCGATTCCCCAGGTGCTCCATCACCCCTTACGGTCGATCACATGGGGAGGGTCCACCGCCCCGAGAGGGCCCGCAGGTGGTGACCCCCACGCAACCAGGTCGACGATCGAAGGAGGCGGTGGTCATGGAGGCTCTTCGCTCCGAACAGATCGACACCGTCGTGATTGGGGGCGGCCAGGCCGGGCTCTCGGTCGGGTATCACCTCGCTCGACGCGGCGTCCCGTTCGTGATCCTCGACGCCAACCGGAGAGTGGGCGACTCGTGGCGGAATCGATGGGACTCGCTGCGGCTCTTCACCCCGAACCGCTTCAACGGGCTCCCGGGCATGCCCTTCCCCGGGCCTCGCTGGGCACTCCCAACCAAGGACGAGTTTGCTGACTATCTCGAGAGCTACGCCGATCGGTTCGAGCTGCCGGTGCGGACCGGGGTGGAGGTGAAGAGGCTGACGCGGAACGGGGATCGTTTCGTGGCGACCGCCGGCGATCGGCGTCTCGAAGCCGACAATGTTGTCGTCGCCATGTCATCGTGGCAGCGACCTCGGGTACCGCAGTTCGCATCCGAGCTCGATCCCAGGATCCTCCAGCTTCATGTCTCCGACTACCGCAACCCTGCGCAGCTCCGGGATGGCGACGCCCTCGTGGTGGGGGCGGGCAACTCGGGAGCGGAGATCGCCCTCGATGTGGCGGGGACCCGCCGAGTGTGGCTGTCGGGGCCGGACACCGGTCATCTCCCGTTCCGGCCCGAAAGCCTCATCGCACGTGTGCTTATGCCGTTCATCGGGCGGGTGATCTTTCATCGGGTGCTCACGACCAGCACCCCGATAGGGAGGAGGGTCCGCCCCAAGATGCTGGCCAAGGGCGACCCCCTGATCAGGGTAAAGCCGAAGGATCTGAAAGCGGCGGGAGTGCAGCGGGTGCCGCGAACGACCGGCGCCGAGGAAAGGTTACCCGAACTCGAGGACGGTCGTCGCCTCGAAGTCGCCAACGTGGTCTGGTGCTCGGGGTTCCATCCCGGCTTCTCCTGGATCGACCTGCCCGTCTTCGGACCGAACGAGCCGAAGCATGACCGGGGGGTCGTCGACTCCGAGCCCGGCCTCTACTTCGTCGGCCTCAAGTTCCTCTATTCGAAGTCGTCGGAGCAGATCCACGGGGTGGGCCGCGACGCCGCACGCATCGCCGAGATGATCGCCGCCCGGCACGAGCAGCAGCTGAGCCTTGTCGGCTGAGTCGTGAGGAACAGGGAACTTGGGGTCAGACGTCCAGGACATTGCGGACCTCGGCTCGAAGGATGTCTGCGGTGATCGTCCCGGTCCATTCGAACGCCACGTCGCCACGACGGTCGTAGATGACCGTGATCGGCTGGCCGATGTAGCCGAGGCGGTCCCGGATCTCCCCTCCGGGATCGAACACGCTCGGATACGGCCAGTCGAACCGGAGGATGAACTCCCGAGCGGCCCGCCGGTCGTCCAGGATGTCGACTCCGAGGAATTGCACCCGCCCCTCGAACTCCCGTGCCACCCGAGCGAGGTCAGGCGCCTCGACGAAACAGGGGGGGCACCAGGAGCCCCAGATGTTTACCACGACCGGGGTCCCCCGCAACTCACGGAGAAGTGCCTGGAAATGCTCGAAGCCGAACTCGGGCAACTCCAGTCTGTCCCTTGGGAGAAGGATCGCCGGCCGGGCCTCAGAGTCTGCGGACGGAGGCACTGCCGATCCGCAGGCCGTCAACAGGAGGACCGTCCCGACGAGGAGCCTTTTGCCCACGTCACTCGTCGACAAGCCCGGTGACAGGAATGACATCCTTAGCTCCGGTAGATCTCGGTGTCCGGGAAGAACGCCGCCCAGCTGAACCAGAAGTGATCGACCGCCGGGAGGGCCCGGAGCTGCGCCCCCCGGAGCGGTCCCTGTACGGCCCGTCCGAACAGGTCCCACCGGCTGTGGGTCTCCTGGTCGACGAAGCCCCCCGGAGCCGGCTCGAAATGGAGCAGCAGGTCCCCCGACCGAGGCTCGTAGGCTGTCGCCGAGCCGACGTCCCTCGACGCCGCAATCTTCGGCTGATCGAGCGCCGAGGCTGTCCCTTGCTTCCAGAAGACCACGACGTCTTGCCCGCCCACGCGCGTCTGCGCCGCGGAGAAGCCGTCCACCGCCTGCCGAGCAAGTTCCTCGTACGGGAAGGCCACCTGCCGACCCGAGGCATCCACCCCCAGGACATGTGCGGTGGCGTGAAGCCGGGGATCCGGATCTCCAGCAAACAGGAACGGGTCGTCATTCCCAGGGGAGTCGTATCCCTGGTACGGGTTCTGCCCGTAGGCCCGGTCGAATCCGGTGTCCTGGGAGAGCACCCGACCACTCGGATGGGCGGCTCGCCAGTCCCCCCAGGACACGATCTGGGCGGGAAGGAACTCGAGCCGCCTTCCCGCCAGCGGCCCGACGATGGCCTCGAGCGTTGCCTGCGACCAGTAGGTGCCGGTCTGTCGGTCGTACATCACCAGGTTGGAGTGAAACAGGCGGCCGGAGGTCCCGAAGTCGAGCAGCGCGCCGTCAATGGTCGGGCGACGGAAAGCGATGCCCGTGTTGCACAGCGGGCAGTAGGTCACGGTCACGGGCTCGCCGCCGATGGTGTCGTTCACGATCTCGTGCCACATCAGGATGCGGATCGGATACGCCTTGGCCTCGCCGTTCACCTCCACGGAGATCACCGGCTCCTGAGCCACGAGCCACCGAACCTCCGCCGGATCGACGAACTTGGGCTCGTCGATCGGCGGGATGCCGTCGGGCGGCGGCCCGCCGGGGACAATCAGATCCGTGTCCACGGTTGCTGGTCCTGCTGGGAGAGCTCCGACATCCCCCCGCGCCTCGTTGAGGCGCTCCGGTCGCGAGGGCATCGACACGTCCGTTCGTTCGGTTTCGGAAGGACGCTCGTGGCTGGCGATCAGCGTCGCCACCAGCACCCCGCCGACCAGTACCAGGCTGGCCACGAGGAAGGGGCGGGCGGTCCTCATGTCCATGTGAACCCGGAGTTCGCTCCGAGCGGCGCCTCTATCCTCGGCCTGATCACAACATCCCCAGGACGCGGGCGGCCAGGATGACCTCACGAGCATCGTCCCCCACCACCAGGGCGGGGAACGGCTGATCCGAGCACAATAGTTCGGCGCCCTCAACCTGTGCCCGCCAGGTCTGGCCCTCCCCCGCCCGGGCCCCATCAGCCATGGGGAAGCTCCGATCGGCTCGATACACGGTGACCCGGTGGCCAGCCGGGTCGCGGTATCGGTGTCCGACGACGGAGAGGCCATCCACTGCGCCAGACTTGACGCCCACGAGCGAGAGGTCGCCCAGCCGTTCGGGCAGCGCCGCCGGGGCAGAGTCATCCAGGGCCCGCCGGCCCTGGAAGTCGGCCACCAGTGCTTCGATGGCCTCGGGCTGGCCTGAGACCAGGAGCGCGGTCGCGCCGCCGGCACCCAGCGCCAGAACCAGGACGCCGACCCCGACCCGCAGCCGGATCCTCGGACGGCGAGGGATGAGCGACACCTCGCCCCGAACTCGGTCCCGCAGGTCCTGGGGGGCCAGCTCCCGGCCGGCCTCCGCATAGCCCCGGCCGACCCCGCCCAGCCGGACCTCTTCCCAGCAGTCCGGGCACTCGACCAGGTGTGCCTCGAACCGGCGACGGGCTCGCTTGGACATGACCCCGCCGAGATAGGCGCCGGCGGCCGTCTCGGGATCATGCTTCTTCACGGAACAGCACGCTCCCTTCCAGCATCGCGGCCAGCTTCTTCCGGCCCCGGTGGACCCTGGCCAGCACGGTTCCCCGCGGGGCGCCGGTGATCCGGGCGGCCTCCGCCGCGGTGAACCCCGATAGATCCATGAGGGCGATGGCTACCCGCTGCTCCGGAGGCAAACGGGAGAGCGCGTCGTGCACCAGCGATCGGCGGATCTCCCTCATCACCTGGTCCTCCACCGAGTCCGGATCCGGCTGGAGTGGCTCAAGATCGGTCGGGATCTCCCGGTTCCACGCCCGGCGGAGCCGGCTCCGCCCGGCGTTGAGGCAGATCGTGGCCATCCACGGCTCCACCTTCCTGGGCCGCCGGTGCCTCACCCATGCTTCGAACGCTCGGAGGTAGGTCTCCTGCACCAGATCCTCCACCTCGTCGCGGTCAGCCGCGATCCGGCGGGCCAGGTTGTACACCAAGTCGAGGGTGGGCAGCGTCGCCGCCAGGAACTCCTCGTGAACCTTCGTCGTCACGAACCGCTCCGCATCCGCTACCTCATGGACGCCTCAACCGGGCCGCTGATTGCGTCCCTTCGATCCAACCCCGGCCGCCCATCGGGCCATCCCCCTCCGGGCTGCAATCACCGGGAGCCCGGCTGCGTCCGTGTGGATCGAGCCGACCTTTCGCCCAAGACCAAGGAGGTGCCCGGTGGAACGACGCATCGATCCGATCGAGCTCGACCGCAGGGAGTTCTTCGGGTGGACGTGGCGGGGAGCCCTAGGACTCGGCGTCCTGGGGGCGGTGCCATCCCTGCTGGCGGCGTGCGGCCGGGACGACCCCGCCGTCACTGCCCCGGGCGGAGGCGGCGGCGGCCCCATGCAGGGGGAGGTCATCGTCGGCGATGTCCTGGACCACGCCCTTCGGTCGGACGAGTGGGAGGGCCCGTTCGGGTTCGTCACCTTCCGGCTCCACCACGGCGTGTTCGAGGGGGAGGACCTCTACTTCATCAGGACGGACACTTCTGACCAGGCCTTCGCCCAGGCGGAGGAGCTGGTGTGGGCTCCGAAGCTCGCCGGGCTGGCGGCCGGGGACCTCACCGGCGACGCCTACCTGGTCGAGGGGGCTCCGGACCAGCCGGTGGTGCTCTCCTCTGCGCCGGGGCGTCCCGACTTCACCCCCGCCTGGCGGATCAACCGGGCGAGGTGGAAGGGCTCGCCGAAGGACCTGGCCTCTGGGGGGGAGGTCCAGGACGCCGAGTCGGGCGGCGACCTGACCGTGGAGCGGACGGAGATCGTCCTCAATGGGGCGGTGGTCAGGTGGGGCTCCGAGGAGATGCCGGTCGACGGCGACAGGTTGGAGTACCTGGGCGGGGGACAGCTCCTGGAGCCGGCGGACACCGCGGGGATGCGGGTCACGTTCAAGCTTCACGAGTGCTTCCCTGGAGTCCGGTACATCGTGTGCGACACCTCGCTGGAGCCGATGGCCGAGGGTATGCACGTGGTGCACTCGCCCAGGCTCGCGGACAGCCCCTCCACGGCGGCCACGGGACGGACCAACGTGTTCATGAACGGGTTCGAGGGCCCCGGGCCGATGGGCTTCCAGCCATCGGTGTTCGACTCCCCGGCGGGAGATGCCGACTGGAGCCCCTACTGGGATCACATGACCTACGCCTGGGCCGACGGGGTGGAACCTCGGGTCCTGACCACCGAGGAGGAGGTGCACGCCGCCCGGGACGCGGGGGCCCTGGAGGAGTTCCCCGGCACCCCGGACACGAAGGGCGAGGTGTTCACAGTCAACTGCCCCGTGCCGGTCCTGGCTCCTAACACCTTCAGAAGGTAAAGGCCTCAGGAGGTAGCCGCGATCCGCTCCAGAGCCCGGGGGTCGGCCACCTCGATCTCCCGGTACCCCAGGCGGATCAGGCCGTCGGACTCCAGCCCCTTGAGGACCCGATTGACCGCCGGGCGGGTGGCTCCGAGGAGCTCGGCCAGGGTTGACTGCGGAAGGCGCGCCGGAGTTAGTCCTCGTCGAAGTCCACTGTCAGAGTAGGACAGGCAAGTGTTCGCCGGAAGCCCCGACGGCCTTAGAGAGGCGTCCCGGCGCCTAGGTCGCCGTCGCACGAGGCCACTATCATGCTCGGAGAGTGTCGCCCGACCGTCCCCACGTCGAGCAGAACACCCGCCAGCGCGAGCGGCTGGCCGCCCTGGTCGCGCGCCTGGACGACGACGAGCTGCGCCGGGCCGTGAACGAACACTGGTCGGTGGCCGGCGTTCTGGGCCACATCGCGTTCTGGGACGGGCGCGTCCTCGCGCTGGCCGGCAAGCTGGAACGCGGGGTGCCGTTCTCGCCGTCCGACGCGGAACCGGAGGACGTGGACTGGATCAACGATGCCACCCGCCCACTGATCCACGCCATCGAGCCACGGGTGCTCGCCGAACTCGCTCTCCGCATCGCCGAGGAGACCGACCGGCGGGTCGCCTCCCTTCCGCCCGAACGGATGTGGCCCAACGACCCCGAGAGCCCGGTGAATTCCCTGCGCGCCACACACCGAGGCGAGCACCTCGACCAGATCGAAGCCGCCCTGGCAGTCAAAGGACGAGCGCCGCGATCGGGTCGGTGACCTGGTCCCGCACGAGGACCACCCATGTAGGCTTGCCCGATGCGGCAGGTCTCGGACGCGTTCCTCCTCAACATGGCAGAGGTGTCCGCGACGTTGATCGGCCTCTTCCTGGTGGGCGTGTTCTTCTACGTCGAGACGGGCCTGCGCAGGTGGGACCGTGCCCGCGCGGCCTTCGAGCCGTACCTCCGAGCCGGAACCAGGATCACCCTGATCGTCTTCGCCATCCCGCTCGGCCTCTCCCTCGCGCTCGTCGCCCTGGAGCTCTTCTGGGCCAGGCTGCTCTTCGTCGTCCTCAGCCTTCTGCTCGTCGCGGCGAACATCGACTCCGCCGTTCGCGTCCGCGGGGTGGCGAAGGTCGCGGGCTCGATGGCCCTTCTGGTGAACGAGGTGGTCACGTCGGTGCTGGCCCTTGCGCTCGTCGCCCTGCCGTGGGTCCTTGGGGGACTTCGTCCGACCAGGGAGGACCTCACATTGGCGATCATACTGGCGTTCGCGGCAGGCCTCCTCAGCATCGGCGCCACCGTTATGTCGGCGTTCGACATCGCCAGGCTCGAGGCATCCCCGCGCACCAGGGGCGAGGATCGGGATCAGTAGATCCCCGGACTCACCTCCTATCTGGAGCGTCCCATTGGTCGCCGAGTCGGTGTCAAGCACGCATTCGAAGGAGCGTCGACGGGAAGGGTCCACGCGCACGGTCCTCGGATACACCAGAGGTCTCGTCCGCTGACGCGCAGGGTGAACTGTCCATAGGCGGGCGTAGTCGCCCGCTGCACGGAGGAGCGCCGAGGGGCGGGCTCCTCAGCCCCTCCCACAGGGAAGGCTCAGCGAGATAGAGCCGGAAACTCCATTACCGACAGATCGGTACGAATCGGGCTCGGTGGCTTACTTGTCAGACCTGGGAATAGACTAGCGTGGACGTGTGAGCGGAAAGAGGATCCTGCACAGGGACCACGAGTCCGCCGTCGTCGGAGAAGATGGTCGGTACCGACTTATCCGGCTCATCGGCGAGGACGGGCTGGGCCAGCTCTGGCAAGGCGAGGACGCCCCGCTCCAGGCGCCCGTCACGATCCGGATCGTCCGCGAGTCCTTGACCCGAGATCAGGCCCGCGTCGATGCGTCGCATCAGCAGCTGAACGCGCTATACCCGCGACTCGCCCATCCCAACATCGCCTCGGTCTACTACTACAACAACGGACAGGACGGACCGGTCGAGTTCGTGGTGATGGAGGAGTTGGGGGGACAGACGCTCGCCCATCGGTTGGAGCGAGGGGCGGAACTCCGGCCTCGGGAGGGCTTCGCCATCGGCGCCGAGATCGCGGAAGGACTTCAGGCCGCGCACGACTTGGGATTCGCGCATGCCGCTCTGACCTCGCACAGCGTGATGCTGAACGACGACCGCTCGGTGAAGATCATGGACTTCGGCCTCGCTGCGCTTCTGCCGAACGCCAAGGAGCGGCCGGGATCCGAAGGTCCGGCCGACGACGTCCTCGCGCTGGGCGCCCTCCTCCGGGAGATGTCCGGATCGCGCTCGGGGGGCAGACCCGCCGGCGATCCCGCCTCAGGGAAGGCCATCGGCGCCGAGCTCGCTCGGCTTTGGCGGGCCAGCTTGGATCCGGACCCCGCCACCCGGCCGACCGCAGAAGCCTTCGCCTGGGCCCTTCGAGAGGTGGCCGAGCCTCGCCCCGGACGAGACGTGCGCCCCGTCGAAGGCGTCGACACCGCTCTCCGGCTGGACGAGGCCGATCGGCTCAAGGGGGAGGAGGAGGTTCGGCAGGCGGGGGAGGCTCGGAAGGCCGAGGAGGTCCGGCACGAGGAAGAGCGGCGGGCTCTCCTCGAAGCTCAGGCAACGGAAACCAGGCGCGCAGAGGAACCACGGCGCAAGACCGAGGAGGCTCGGAAGGCCGAGGAGCGGCGGGCTCTCCTGGAAGCTCAGGCCACGGAAGCCAGGCGCGCGGAGGAAGCCCAGCGCAAGGCCGAGGAGGCACGGAAGGCCCAGGAGGTGGCTGCCGCCGAGCAGGCGAAGTTCTCGCAGGAGGCGGCCAGGGCGCGAGAGGTTGCGCGGCAGGAGGAGAAGGTGCGGACGGAGCTCGTCCGGCGCGCTGAGAACGCGGCCCGTGAGGCCGAGACTGCACGCGCCGCGGCAGCCGCCACACGTGCCCGGAAGACCAAGGCGGACGAGGAGGCACGGAGCGCCGGCGAAGCCGCTCGGGCAGAGGAAGCACGAAGAGCCGACCTGGCTCGTCGGGCGAAAGAGGCGGCGCGAAAGAAGGATGAGCAGGCCAAGGGATCGTCCGGACCGAAGCGCGCCGAGCGCAGCCGGTCGGCGGTCGGGCTGCTCCCTCGTGAGCGGAGATGGCTGAGGCTCGTAGGCCCCGTGATGGTGACCGCGTTCCTGGTGATCCTGTTCGCTCGCCCGGACGCGGAGCGGGCCGGCAACCAGACACCTCCGACAGCTCCTCAGGAGGAGACCGATTCCGCGCGCATCGTGGTGCCCGATCTCCGCGGCCTGTCATACGCCGAGGCACTCTCCCGGCTCCAGGAGGAGGGGCTCCTCCTCGCCAGGAGGGTCGAGGCTCAGGGCGATCCGGGGGTCGTGGTCGCCACCGACCCCAGCCTGGGCCACTTGGTCTCCACAGGGACCCGCGTCACCATCTTCGTAGGCGCCGCACAGACGACGTCCGACGAAGAGGCTACGGCTTCGGTGTAGCCGGCGGCTACCGCCCGGCGCCCGGTGAAGCGCTGGAGGCAACCCTCCTCGCCGGGACGGACGTGTGGCCAGATCGGGAGGCGGCGTCCACTAACCGGCGGCCTCGCCCTCGGCCCCTGCGGCGCAAGGGATCGTGGCCTCTCCGGTGCAGGCGGGCGACCGCAAGACTCGGGGCCCGTGATAGCCGACCGAAACCCCGATCCGGCACCCGCCTCTGGCGCTGGGCCAGACGGATGAACAGAACCCCGGCCGCGGCAAGACCGACGGCGCCTGCCATCAGGATGGCGATGTGCGCTCCAGTAGTGGCCAGGGCATCCAGTCCGCGACGGATGACCAGCCCCAACACGCTGCCGCCGGTTGTGATCACGGTCGTGTCCGTCACCGTCCCGACGGCGCTGGGGTCGGTCGTCTCCGCCACGTCAACCTCGAGCACGGTCACCACCCGCTCCCCTTCGGGCGGGGCGAACTCCGTCGCCGTGAACCGGCAGACGGTCGACTTCCCCGGAGCGAGCCTGATGCCGGCGAGGTCACGACAGGCCGCGTCGTCGCCAGACCTGATCGGGGTGGGAGATGCATCACGGATCGCCAGGATGGCGAGCTCGTTCGAGCCCGCGTTCTCCAGCCGAACCTGAAGGGGGACGTCGGCCCCCGGCATCGGCGCCGCTTCCGAGGTCGAATATGATCCATCGCCGTCGGCATCGTTGGTGAATCGAACCAGGAGGGGGACGTACACCAAAGCGCCAGACGACGCTCCACCCGTCTCACTGACGACCCGCGTGACCCGCGCCGAAGCGACACCCGCACCGGCAGTTCCGTTCGGAGAGCCCTGGGTTCGCGAGCGGCCGCTACGCCGTCCTCGTGGCTCGGTCGCTCCCGGTGAAGGGGACCCACCGGAAGACTGCCCCACCGTGTCCGTGGCGGTCCCCGTCCCATCCTCCGCGTTGCCCCCAACCGTGTGGGAGATCGGGTCCGCCGTCCCGGCGACGGCCTCGGTAGTCTGTTCAGTGGACTCGATCGTGTCTTCGATCGTCTGCTCTCCGTCGTCCACCGTCTCTTCGACGACCTCTTCCACCTGCTCGACGGTTTCCTCGACGGTATCCGTGACGTCGTCGACAGGAGGGATCTGAGCCCCCGCCCCTGGTGTCCCTCCAAACACGGCCAAGACCGCGACAAGCATGACCACCAGAAGCCTCGTCATCTCCCACACCCCTCCCGGACGCGTACTCTCTGTTTTCCCCA
This sequence comes from Actinomycetota bacterium, assembly GCA_050692915.1. Taxonomy (GTDB): domain Bacteria; phylum Actinomycetota; class UBA4738; order UBA4738; family CALAEC01; genus CALAEC01. The sequence continues at coordinate 34,457 of JBOGVU010000011.1, forward strand.
TTCTGTGGAGGAAATCCTTTCTGTAGGGAAATCCTCCTAGGCCGATTGTCCCTATTCGCCTGGTTCACCCGGGAAAAGGCATGGATGGAGGCCTCGCGGAGACCGTGGGTGCCGCTCCCGGAGGAGGCCGAGGGTCGGGCTCCCCTCAGCCCCCTCCGTCAGGGAAGGCTCAGCGCGACGTGGCCTTCCTGAACTGCCGGACCGACAGGGGGATGAAGATCGCCAGGATGATCGCCACCCAGATGAACGTGTACGCGACCGGGTGGGCCAGCGACCACACATCCGGCTCCGGCAACGTCCCGGTGTTCCCGAACGCCTCTCGCACAGCCTGGGCCACCGCCGACACAGGGTTCCATTCCGCGAAGGTCTTCAGGGGACCTGGCAGAAGGTCCTGCCGCACGAACGTGTTGGCCACGAAGGTCAGCGGGAAGATGAACATGAACGAGGCGTTCTGCACGACCTCGACGCTCGAGACCTTCAGTCCCACGTAGGCCATGATCCACGAGACGGCGTAGGCGAACACCAGCAGGATGATGAACCCGCTGATCGCTTCGAACGCCCCAGTGTGGATCCGCCAGCCCACGATCAGTCCGGTGATGGTCATCACGAAGATCGAGATGGCGTTGTACACGATGTCGCTGGCGGTCCGCCCCATCAGAACGGCCGAGCGTGACATCGGCAGCGATCGAAACCGATCGATGATTCCCTTGGTGATGTCGTCGGCGAGACCGGCTCCCGTAAACGTCGAGCCGAACAGCACCGTCTGCGCGAAGATGCCGGCGATCAGGAACTCCTTGTAGTCCACACCGGGGACCTCGATCGCGTTCCCGAACACCAGCGCGAACAGCAGCACGAACATGATCGGCGACATGGTGGTCCAGATCAGGATCTCGGGGACGCGCCGGATCTTGATCAGGTTGCGCTTGGCCACCACGGCACCGTCGGCGAACGCCAGCCCCAGCGAGCTCATCGGACGGCCTCCTTCTCCAGCACGTCGCCCTTCTCATCCGCCTGCTCCAGGATCTCCTCGGCCTCCTCGGCGACGTGGCCGGTGAGCGACAGGAACACGTCGTCCAGGGTCGGGCGCCGGAGGCCGATGTCGACGATGCCGCACTGGCCATCCCGGAGTCGCTGGAGCACCTCGCCCAGGATGTCGACCCCGCCGGTGACCGCGGCGGTCACCTTCCGGGTGGGCTCGTCGATGTGGACCTCCTCCTGCGAGATCTGCCCCAGGATCGAGGCCGTGGCCGGGACGTCGTCGGAGGTCGCGACCACCACCTCCACCCGCTCCCCGCCGACCTCGGCTTTCAGCTGGTCGGCGTTCCCCTGGGCGATCTTCCGTCCGTGGTCGATCACCACGATGTCGTCCGCCAGCCGGTCGGCCTCCTCCATGTACTGCGTGGTCAGGAGGACGGTTGACCCGCCTCGGGAGAGCTGCAGGATGGTGTCCCACATCTGGCCCCGGCTTCGGGGGTCCAACCCCGTGGTCGGCTCGTCGAGGAACAGGACATCCGGCTCGGCCACCAGCGCCGCGGCCAGGTCCAGACGGCGGCGCATCCCGCCCGAGTAGGTCTTGGCCGGCCGATCGGCAGCCTCGTCGAGCTCGAACCGGTCCAGGAGCTCCCGGGCCCGAGCGCGAGACCGCTCTCGGCCCAGGTGATACAGGCGGCCCACCATGTCCAGGTTCTCGTAACCCGTCAGGTGCTCGTCGACGGCCGCGGTCTGGCCGGAGAGCCCGATCCGCTCCCGCACTTTGTGGGGCTCCTTCCGGACGTCCATGCCGGCCACCTCGGCCGTTCCCTCGTCCGCTTCCAGCAACGTGGTGAGGATGCGGATCGCGGTCGTCTTCCCGGCCCCGTTGGGTCCCAGGAGCCCCAACACGGTGCCCTTCGGGACCTCCAAGTCGAGCCCGTCCAGCGCCACAACCTTCCCGTAGCGTTTGACCAGCCCCGACGTTCGGATCATGTCACTCATACCGTCACCTCCCCAATCCTCTACGCAACACCGTCGTCCCCGGATTTCATCCCGATGAGCCGGGCTCCGTGTCGGCCCGCTCGTAGGTCAGGATAAGGACCCCCGTGCTGCTGATGATGCTGTCGACCAGTCGGAGCGGGATCCGGGGGCCTCCCTCGGCGAACAGCCGCTTGCCGCTCCCGATCACCAGGGGGTGGATCATCAGCCGGTACGCGTCCACGAGTTCGTGCTGGATGAGCGACCGTACCAGGTTTCCGCTCCCGATCACCTGGAGGTCCTTCCCGTCCTCCTCCTTCAGGGCCCCCACCGCCTGCTCGAGGTCGCCCTCCAGCAGGGTGGAGTTCTGCCACGCCAGGGGCGCCTGGAGGGTCGTCGAGGCCACGTACTTCGGCATCTCGTTCATCACGTCCGCGAACTCGCCGACCTCCTCCTTGGCCGTGGGCCAGTACGCCGCGAAGAGCTCATACGTCTTCCGGCCGAGCACGAAGCCGCCGGTGTTCGCCATGGTCTCATTCATGCTCTCCGCGAAAACGTCGTCGAAGTACGCCAGCTGCCAGCCGCCGTGCTGGAATCCCCCCTCCACGTCCTCGTCGGAGGCTCCGGGAGCCTGCATCACGCCGTCCACCGTCAGGAACTCGCTCACGAACAGCTTCCGCATCGCGTCCACCTCCTCGTCGATCGGTACGACTCCGGGCCCCCGGAAGACTCATCGCCGGAGCGATGAATCCATCCCGCGGGGGCGGTCTCAACCAGCGGAAGGAGGTCGCCCATTGGGGGGTCCCGGGGGGGCGTGGGGGGCGTGGTCGCGCACCGGGCGGCCGCCTCCCGCGTCGATAGACGTGGTCATCGGCGGGCGATTCGGTCCCGCCGACGTCCCGAGGCTCTGGAGTCGCGTCCGCGCGCGCCTGGCGGGCCGGACCACGGTCGTGGTCACCTGCGACGTGACCGAGCTCGACCGGCCGGACGCCGCGACCGTGGAGGCCCTGGCCCGGCTCCAGCTCGCCGCGCGGCGATCGGGCTGCCGGGTGCGCCTCCGCCACGCCTGTGGCGAGCTTCGTGACCTGCTCGAGCTCATGGGCCTCTCCGAGGTCGTGCCGTGCTCGGGCTCAGACCCGGAGCCGGGCCGGGAGATCGAACAGGGGGAACCACCGGGCGGTGTCGAGGAAGAACGTGATCCCGTCGATCCGGTCGCTTGAGATCTCCAGCACCTGCAGAGACCACGGCTCCAGGACGCCCTCCGTGTCGCTGGGCTTGTACTGACCGAACGCGGGGGACCCGTTCGCCGCGGTGGAGACCAGCCGGGAGCCTCGGCAGCCGATCCCCGGTCCCAGGCACCACTTCCGGACTTCGTCGTGGCTCCGCAGCCACAGCTCGTACGGGGGCATCGACCAGGTGGCGTCCTCCCGTAGAAGGGCGGTCAGCGCGTCCATGTCGTACCGCTCGAAGGCATCGACGTAGCGGGCCAGGAGGGCCCGCTGGCCCTGATCCATCGGCCGGGACGGTTCGGACTCCGTGTCGGTGGCGGCGAGCGAGGCTCGGGCCCGCTGGAGCGCGCTGTTCACCGAAGTGACGGTGGTATCGAGGAGCTCGGCCACCTCGTCGGCCCTCCAGCGCAGGACCTCTCGCAGGATGAGCACCGCGCGCTGCCGGGGTGGGAGGTGCTGGAGCGCGGCCACGAAGGCCAGTCGGATCGACTCGCGCGACTCGGCCAGTTCGGCCGGGTCGCCGTCCTCCGGCAGGACCTGCCCGTCGGGGATCGGCTCGATCCACGCGCCCTCCGAGAGCGGCTCGCCCAGCGGCACTTCGGCGGTCCCCGCGGGTCCCAGGTCTACCGGCCGGGCCCGGCGCTGGCGCCCCTTCAGCATGTCCAGGCACACGTTCGTGGCGATGCGGTACAGCCACGACCGCAGCGCCGACCGTCCCTCGAAGCGATCGAGCCCTCGCCACGCCCGGATCATGGTCTCCTGCACGGCGTCCTCGGCCTCGAACGACGAGCCCAGCATCCGGTACGCGTACGCGGTCAGCTCGGCCCGATGCCCCTCCAGCAGGGCCTCGAGGTCGCCGGCCCTCATCCGGCCGGCCGCCTCCTGCCTGATCGTCATGTCACCCATGTCCCGCTCGCTCCGTCAGGCTACCAGAGGCCACCGACCCATCCCGGGGCCGATGACTTCGGCTCCCCCGGGTCGTCCCATCATGAAAGGACGAACGAGGAGGACCGACGATGCCACTTCCAAAGGAAGCCACCGAGCCCGCCGACCGATCGATCGCCCGGCTCCGGGAGGACCTCAGAGGCCGGGTCATCGTCCCGGAGGATGCCGACTACGACCGGGCCCGGACCGTAGTCCCGGGGGACGTCGACCTCCGGCCAGCGGCCATCGCCCGACCTCGGGACGCCGGCGAGGTCCCCCGGGTCATAGAGGCGGCCCGGGAGTCCGGCCTGGAGCTGGCCGTCCGCGGGGGCGGCCACAGCGGCGCCGGACACGGCCTCACCGAGGGAGGGATCGTTCTCGACCTCGCCGAGATGCGGGCCCTGGACATCGACGTCGAGGGGCGCACCGCGTGGGCCGAGACGGGCCTCACCACCGGCGAGTACTCGGACGCCGTCGGGGCCCACGGCCTGGCCACCGGGTTCGGCGACACCGGATCGGTGGGCCTCGGCGGGATCACGCTCGGCGGGGGCATCGGCTTCCTGGTGCGGAAGCACGGCCTGACCATCGACTCCCTGCTGGCCGCCGAGGTCGTCACCGCCGACGGCCGTCTCCTGCAGGTCGACGCCGAGTCGCACCCCGACCTGTTCTGGGCGATCCGGGGCGGGGGGGGCAACTTCGGGGTGGCCACCCGGCTCCGGTTCCGGCTCCAGGAGGTCGGCACGGTCGTCGGCGGCCAGCTCATGCTCCCGGCCACGCCCGACGTCGTCCACTCGCTGGTCGAGGCGTCCGAGGCCGCGCCGGAGGAGCTCTCGGCCATCATCAACGTCATGCCGGCCATGCCGATGCCGGATGTCCCCGAGGACCACGTCGGGCGGCTGGTGGCCTGGGTCCTGCTGGTGTTCGCCGGCCCGATCGAGGCCGGCGAGGCTGCCGTGGCGCCGCTCCGAGGCCTGGCGGAGCCGATCCTCGACACCGTCGGCCCGATGCCGTACCCGAAGATGTTCGAGGAGCCCGAGGGGGCCGAGGAGTACCACCCCACCGCGGTGGCCCGCACGATGTTCGTGGACCGGATCGACCGCGCCGTGGCCGGGACGATCGTGAGCACGCTGGAGTCCTCGGATGCCGACGTGCGGGTGACGCAGATCCGGGTCCTCGGCGGCGCCATGGCCCGCGTGCCGGCCGATGCCACCGCGTTCGCCCACCGGGACAGCCGGATCATGGTGAACCTGGCCGCTTTCTACGAAGGCCCGGAGGACCGGGCGGTCCGGGAGGCGTGGGTCACGGACTTCGCCGCCGCCCTCCTGCAGGAGGATGCCGGCGCGTACGTCAACTTCCTCGGCGACGAGGGCGAGGCCCGGGTCCGCAACGCCTATCCGGGTACGACCTGGGACCGCCTGGCGGCCATCAAGTCCCGCTACGATCCGACGAACCTGTTCCGCCGCAACCAGAACATCCCGCCGGCGACCGCGGGACCCTGATCGACGGCGCGGAATGCCGCCGGCGGCCGATGAGTTCCATTAGCTTCGGGCGTCGGAACATGCGAGGACACCGGAGGACCGACGATGGCGATGGAGAACCAGGGGAACCAGGAGACCGCGGTCTCGGCGCGAGCCGGCCGGCGCGAGTGGGTCGGCCTCGGGGTGCTCGCGCTGGCCTGCCTGCTCTACGCGATGGACCTGACGGTCCTGCACCTGGCCGTCCCCCGCCTGAGCGCTGACCTTCGGCCCAGCAGCGCCCAGCTGCTGTGGATCATCGACATCTACGGCTTCCTGGTGGCCGGGTCACTGATCACGATGGGCACGCTGGGCGACCGGATCGGCCGGCGCCGCCTGCTGATGATCGGCGCCGGCGCGTTCGGCCTGGCCTCGCTGCTGGCGGCCTTCTCGACGACCGCCACGATGCTCATCGTCAGCCGGGCCATCATGGGCGTGGCCGGAGCGACGCTGGCCCCCTCGACGCTTTCCCTGATCTTCAACATGTTCACGGACCCCAAGCAGCGCTCAAGGGCCGTCGGCATCTGGATCGCCAGCTTCTCCGCCGGCGGCGCCATCGGACCCGTCGCCGGCGGGCTGCTGCTGGAGTACTTCTGGTGGGGCTCGGTGTTCCTGCTGGCCCTCCCGGTGATGGCCGTCCTGCTCCTGCTGGGACCACGCGTCCTCCCCGAGTTCCGCGACCCCCAGGCGGGGCGGCTCGACCTGAGGAGCGCGGGGCTGTCGCTGGCGGCCATCCTCGCCGTGATCTACGGGTTGAAGCAGATCGCCCAGGACGGGCTCGGGCTCGTGCCGGCCCTCTCCATCCTGGCCGGGCTGGCGCTGGCCGTCGTGTTCCTGCGCCGGCAGACCCGACTGGCCGACCCGATGATCGACCTCCGTCTGTTCCGGATCCGGGTGTTCAGCGCCTCCCTCACCACATACATGCTGAGCATCTTCGTTGCGTTCGGCTACTTCCTGTTCGTGGCCCAGTACCTGCAGCTCGTGCTGGGGCTCTCGCCGCTCCAGGCGGGGCTGTGGTCGCTGCCGTCGGGCGCCGGGTTCATCGTCGGGTCGGTGCTGGCGCCGATGGTCATCCACCGGTTCCGGCCGGCCGTCGTGATGGCCGCCGGGCTGACGGTGGCCGCCGTGGGCCTCCTGGGGCTCACCCAGGTCGGGGGCTCGACCAGCCTCACGTTCATCGTGCTCTCCTCAGGCGCGATCGCCCTGGCGCTTGCTCCGGTGGTCACTCTGGCCACCGAGCTGGCCGTCGGTAGCGCCCCGCCCGAGCGAGCCGGCGCCGCGTCGGGGATCTCGGAGACGAGCGCCGAGCTCGGAGGCGCGCTGGGGATCGCCATCCTGGGGAGCATCGGCACGGCGATCTACCGGAGCGAGATGGCCGAGGCCCTTCCGGCGGGGATCCCCGCCGGAGCGGCGGAGACCGCCCGAGACACCCTCGGCGGTGCCGTGGCGGTCGCCGGTCAGCTCCCGGACCGGCTCGGCGAGGCGCTGACCGATGCGGCCCACGCCGCGTTCACCACCGGCCTGCGCCTGACCGCGGCGCTCTCGGCGCTCATCGCTGCGGCCGTGGCCGTCCTGGCCGCCAGGATGCTCCGGGGCATCCGAGGGCGGTCGGAGCCCGTCGAGGCCGCCGAGGTGGCCACGGACGCGGTCCCGGACGGGGCCGTCGCTCAGCCGGCCGAGGAGCGCTGAACGGGCGGCTGGGCTAGTCGCCGGCGGGGATCTGCTGGACCGCCCAGCTGTTCCCGTCGGGGTCCTCGAAGAACACGAACGAGCCCCAGGAGAAGTCCTGGACCTCGCCGACCTCGAGGCCCCGGCCCACCAGCTCGTCCCGCGCGGCGTGGACGTCCGCAACCACGAGCTGGAGCTGGGCGGAACCCGGCGGCTTGTCCCCCATCCCGGTCCCGAGGGCGATCGAGCACGCCGATCCCGGCGGCGTCAACTGAACGAACCGAAGCTCGTCGGTTACCTGGTGGTCGTGGTCGGGGGTGAACCCGGCCTTCTCGGTATAGAAGGCCTTGGCCCGGTCCACGTCCGTGACCGGAACCTGCACGAGCTCCAGCCGCCAGTCCATCCGGGCTCGCAGTCTAGCAACCGGCCGGCTACTTCCCGGTCTTCTTGAGCTTCTTGGCGGCCCGTTTCTCCTTCAGGCTTTTCTGCTTGGTCTTCTTGCTCGTCTTCCCGCCGCCCTTGTCCTTGCTGGCCATGGGATGAATCTACCGCGAAGCGAAGGGCCCGTGCTCAGTGCGGCTCGTGCGGCCCCACGATGGTCTCCAGCGCCGAGGCCACGCTCCGGAGCTGGGCCTCGCTGAGCCGGCCGGTGAGGTGCTCGCGGATCCCCCGGAGGTGCGTCCGCGCGGCCGCCCGGACCCGCTGGCGCCCTCGATCCGTCAGGCACGCCAACGTGACCCGGGCATCACCCTCGAAGGGCCGGCGCCGCACCAGGCCGGTCTCGACGAGGCGGTCCACCATCCGGGTGAGACCGCTCGGGGACAGCATCACCCTCCGGGCAAGCTCGCTCATCCGGAGGCACCGCTCCGGCGCCCGGGCCAGGCGAAGCAAGACGTCGTAGGCCCCGAACGAGATGCCGTGCTCCCGCCGGAGGTCCGCGTCGAGCAGCCCGACGGCATGGTCGTGGGCGTGGAGCAGGGCCTGCCACGCTCGAAGCTCCGTCTCGGTGAGCTCGGACACCACGTCACCACCAGCCTACCGGGCCAACACTTGCGCCTACAAGCATTGTCTCCCTTTCTGATACCATGCGCTACGCAACTATTGTAGGCACAAAGGAATCCCCCGGTGAGAAAGGAGACGGCCGTGAGCGAGCTGCAGTTCGGTCTGAACGTGTCGACCGCGGCGACCGAGGGCGCCGACCCGGTGGGCGTCGCCACGAGGGCCGAGGACCTCGGCTTCGACTTCGTCTCGGCCTCCGATCACCTCCACGGCCACGGTCCCACGTACGAGCCATGGACCCTGCTCTCGTGGATCGCCGCGGCCACCTCGAGGATTCGGGTGGCCACCCGCGTCCTGGCCGTCCCCTACCGGCACCCGGCGGTGGTGGCGAAGATGGCCGAGACCCTGGACCGGCTGTCGGGCGGCCGGCTGATCCTCGGGCTCGGTGGCGGGTGGTCAGACGAGGAGTTCGCCGCCTTCGGGCTGGGGGTGCGGACGCCCGGGCAGAAGGTGGGCGGCCTGGAGGAGGCCATCCGGGTCGTTAGGGGCCTGTGGTCGGGGGGCCCGTTCACGTTCCGGGGGGCGATGTACGAGACGAAGGAGGCCGAGGTGGCGCCTGAGCCCGGGCACCGGATCCCCGTCTGGCTGGGGACCTACGGGAACCGGGCTCTGGACCTGACGGGCCGGCTGGCCGACGGGTGGATCCCCACGCTGGAGCTGGCTCCCCCGGACCGGGTCCGGGTCATGCGCGACCGGGTCCTGGCGGCCGCGAGGGACGCCGGGCGGGACCCGGACGCCATCACGTGCGTGTACAACCTCGACGTCAGGGTGGAGGAGCGGGCCGAACCCACCCCGTCCGTGGTGGCGGGCCCCCCGGGGGCCGTGGCGGAGCGGCTCCGGGGCTTCCTGGGGATCGGGTTCACGGCCATGAACTTCCTCCCCGCAGGGCCCGATCCCGCCGAGCAGGCGGAGCGGCTGGGCCGCGAGATCCTCCCCGCCCTGCGGGCCGCCTGAGCGAGACCCCTGCACGGTTCGGCCGATCGGTGAGACGATGGGCGGGACACGAGCGAGCGAGGGAGGCCATGACCGAGCAGGCGACGTTCGCGGCCGGGTGCTTCTGGGGCGTGGAGTACGTGTATCGCCGGGTCCCGGGGGTGCTGGAGGCCGAGGTGGGCTACAGCGGGGGGACAACCCCGAACCCGACGTACGAGGAGGTGTGCTCCCACACCACGGGGCACGCAGAGGTCAGCAGGGTGACGTTCAATCCCGAGCGGGTCACGTACGAGCAGCTCGTCGAGGTGTTCTGGGCCATGCACGACCCGACGCAAGTGAACCGGCAGGGGCCGGACATCGGTGACCAGTACCGGAGCGCGATCTTCACTCACTCGGACGAGCAGCAGGCCATCGCCGAGGCATCGAAGGAGCGGGCCCAGGCCCGGTTCGACAAGCCGATCGCCACGGAGATCAGGCCGGCGCCGGAGTTCTACCCGGCGGAGGACTACCACCAGGCGTACTACGAGAAGAACGGCCACACCCCGTACTGCCACGTGGTCCCGGTCCGGGTGCTGGAAGAGTTGGGGCTGATCCCGGCCGCCACCGAGGCCTAGCCTCGGGGCGGGCCGCCCAGGAGGCCGTCCCGGCGGAGGTCGCGGAAGGCGGCCTGTGCGGCCGACCCGAGCCGGACCACGCTCGCGCCTCCCACCGTCCCTCCGCCACCGGAGACGACCCTGTTGTCCACCCGGCCGGGGTCGATGGACACGGCGGCCTGGAGCAGCTCGAGCATCTCCACCAGGCTGAGATCGGTCCTGACGTGCCCGAACCCCGCGGCGGTCCACCGGAACAGGGCCAGGGGGTCCTTCCGGACGTCCTCGCGGAGGGCCCGCAGCGCCGCCACCAGGAGCCGGCCCTGGTTCAGAGAGCGGCCGAAGTCCCCGCCCGGGGCGTCGTGCCGGTTCCGGGCGAACGCCAGCGCCCGGGGCCCGGTCATCCGGGTTCGGCCGGGACGGAAGTGGGCACCGGAGGCCGCGTCGCTCATGGCGTACGGGACCACGATCTCGATCGGCCCGACCTTCGTCACCATCCGCCGGAAGTCCAGGAACCCGGTCAGCAGGTAGGCGTCGATGCGGATGCCGGTGAGCTGCTCCACAGCCCGGACCACGAGCTCGGGACCGCCTTGGAACAGAGCCGTGTTGATCTTCTGGGACCCGGCGCCGGGGATCGGCACGTAGGAGTCGCGCGGGATCCCCATGATGGCGGCCCCGCCCTTCCGAGGATTCACCCCGATGATGTGGATCGAGTCGGCCCGCGAGCGGGTGACGGAATCCCTCGGCCTGGCGTCGCTCCCGATCGCCAGGACGAACAGCAGGTCATCGGAGGGGACGCCCGGCTGGAACTCGGCGTCCACGCCCCGCTCCAGGGCCGGCGGGAGCGCCTGACCGGGCGGCGGATCCGCCGCCACAGCGCCGACCGCGATCCACCCGACGAGGGCCACCAGCGTGCCGGCAGCCCAGACCCGCCTCACGACAGGGCCTCCGGGCCGAACCCACCGTCCACCCGGTACGACACCACGAGCCAGCGCCCCTCGAGGCGCTCGAGCACGTAGTCGCCGCGGTGGCGGATGGGGACCTCGGTGCCGTCACCAGCGAACGCGGTGGCCGCGAAACGCATCGACGCCTGCGCGGCCACCGGAACGCGGGCCGGGCCCAGCAGGAACCGCACGTCGAGGCGGGCCCACTCGGGGCGGACCGCATTGACGTGCTCGGCCGCCCGTCCCAGCGTGAGGTCGTCGAGGTGCCGGCGCGCCTCCTCCCGGGCCGCCGGGGCGAAATGGTCGAAGAGCCCCGGGAAGGCGCCGCCCTCCCATCGGGCCGGGTCGACGAAGGCCGTGGCGTACAGGTCCGTGAACGTCTGCCGCACGGCCTCCGCCGGCGCTCGGAGCTTCTGTTTCTTGACGGTGCCCCTCACCGGGATGGCCTTCACCCGGCGGAGGGTGACGTCGAGCGCGTACGCGGGGGGGCTTGGGGAGGGGGACGACGGCGGGGCCGGCTCCCGGGCGGCGGGCGAACCGGAGGCCAGCCACAGCCACGCCCCGCCGGCAGCGGCCAGCACCACGACCACGGCCGCGGCGACACCCCATCGAGTTCCTCGGGTCACGCCCAGGAGACTACCGACGGCGCCTCGAAGCCCCTAGCGGAGCGAGCGAAGACCGCATCACGCCGTCTCCGCCACCTCGGCCTCTCGGTAGCACCCCACCACGTGGTCATCCACCATCCCGGTGGCCTGCATGAACGCGTAACAGACGGTGGGCCCCACGAACCGGAATCCCCGGCGTTTCAGGTCCTTGCTCATGGCCCGTGACTCGTCGGTCTCCGCGGGGATGTCAGAAAGTGCCCGGAAGCGATTCCGGCGGGGCCGTCCGCCGACGAACGTCCACAGGTATGAGTCGAGGCTCCCGAGCTCGTCACGAACCCCCAGCACGGCCTTGGCGTTCGCCACCACGGACTCCACCTTCAGCCGGTTCCGGACGATCCCGGGGTCGCTGAGCAGCCGTTCCACGTCGCGGGCCCCGAACCGGGCCACCCGCGCCACGTCGAAGCCGGCGAAGGCCCGACGGTATCCCTCACGCTTCCGGAGGATCGTGGACCACGACAGGCCGGCCTGGGCCCCCTCAAGCACGAGCATCTCGAACAGGTGCCGGTCGTCGTGCGAGGGCACCCCCCACTCCTCGTCGTGGTAGGCCACGTAGGCCGGGTCGGCCTCCGGCACCCACTCGCAGCGCGTCACGTCCGTCACGGGTCGTCTTCGCTAGAGCCGGACGCGGAGCTCCCGGAGGCCGCGGATGATGTAGTTCGGCTTCCACTCCGGCTCGCGCACGAGCTCCATGCGCGGGGCCCGGCGGAGCAGGGAGCCGAACGAGGTCTCCAGCTCGACCCGCCCGAGCGGCGCGCCGAGGCAGAAATGGATGCCGGCCCCGAACGTCATGTGCGGGTTCGGCTCGCGGCCGAGGTCGAGCGAGTCGGGCCGGTCGAACGCGGCGGGGTCCCGGTTCGCCGAGCCGAACAGGAGCGCCAGCTCTTGGCCCCGGGCCATCGGCACGCCGTGGATCTCCACATCCTCGAGCACCCACCGCTCGAACATCTGGAGCGGGGTGTCGTACCGCATGAGCTCCTCGACCGCCCGAGGGATCAGGGCGTGGTCGGCCCGCAGCTGAGCGAGCTGGTCGGGGTTCCGGAACAACGCCCACCAGCCATCGCCGGTCATATTCACGGTGGCCTCGTGCCCGGCGTTGAGCAGGAGCACGCAGGTGCCGATCATCTCGTCCTCGGTGAGCCGGTCCCCTTCGTCGATCACCTGGACCAGCCCGCCGATCAGGTCCTCGGTCGGCCGCCGGCGGCGCTCGCGGATCAGCCCCCGGAGGTAGTCGGAGAACTCGGCGGCCGCGGCCGAAGCGGCCCGGCCGTCCTCCTCGGTCGGGTTCAGCTCGTACATCCGGCAGATCTCCGCCGACCACGGCCGGAGGTGGTGCCGGTCGGCCTGGGGGATCCCCAGGAGCTCGGCGATCACCGTGACCGGGAGGGGCTCGGCAACCCGGGCGATGAGGTCGACCTCGCCGGCCCCCAGGACCTCGTCCACCAGCCCGTCCATGAGCCGCTGGACCGTGGGCCGGAGCTCCTCGACTCGGCGAGGGGTGAACGCCTTGGCCACCAGCCGGCGGACCCGGGTGTGGTCCGGGGGCTCCATGTCGAGGATGCCGTTCCGGATCAGGTGCCAGAACGGCGCGGTGTGCGGCGGGTCCTCCGGGCGGCCCATCTCCCCGTGCGTGGCCAGGTGGAGGTACGTGCGGCCGAACCGCCGGTCCCGGAGGAGCGCGTTCACGTCCTGGTGGTGCGGGATGATCCACTGCTCGGTCTCGGGGTTGTGGAAGATCCGGCCGGCCACCCGGAGCTCGGCGTAGGCCGGGTACGGGTCGGCGATGAACCCGAGGTCCCGAGGCCGGAACCCGAGGTCGGCGGGGTCGAACCCTGTGCCCGAGACCGTCCGCACGCAGCCAGCGTACCGCGCTCCTGGCGCGGGCAAGGTGGCGGGACGTACGCTCGAGGCATGAGGGTTGGGATCGGGCTGCCGAACGCCGTGCCCGGGACCGACGGCGCCCTCCTGGCCGAGTGGGCTCGACGGGCCGAAGGCGGCCCGTTCACGAGCCTGGGGGTGGTGGACCGCCTCCGGTACGACTCGCACGAGCCGCTGACGACGCTGGCCGCCGCGGCCGCGGTGACCGAACGAATCGGCCTGGTCACGATGGTGGTCATCGGACCGCTGCGGAACGCCGGCGTCCTGGCCAAGGAGACTGCCACGATCCAGGCGATGTCGCGAGGCCGCCTGGTCCTCGGCCTGGGGGTGGGCGCGCGGGCCGACGACTACGAGGCCGCGGGCGTGCCGACCTCTGGGCGGGGCGAGCGCCTCAGCGCGATGATCCGCGACCTTCGGGACCGGTGGGACGAGCCCGACGGCCCCAAGATCGACCCGCCGCCGATCCTGGCCGGCGGAGGGAGCGACGCCGCCGTGGCCCGGGTGGCCATGCACGCCGACGGCTACGTCCACGGCGGAGGCCCGCCCCGGAGCTTCGCCCGGGTGGTGGAGCGGGTTCGAACGGGCTGGCGCGACGCGGGGCGGCCCGGCGACCCCATGCTGTGGGCGCAGGGCTACTTCGCCCTCGGCGAGGACGCCCGAGAGCTCGGCCTGGCGTACATGCGGGACTACTACGCGTTCACCGGGCCGTTCGCGGAGAAGATCGCCGCCGGGCTCCTGTCTACGCCGCAGGACGTGGCGGCGTTCCTCCGCGGCTACCGGGACCTGGGATGCGACGAGATGGTCCTGCTCCCGACGGTGGCCGACCTCGAGCAGATCGGCCGGCTGGAGGACATCCTGGGGAGCCTGCCATGAGGGTGGGCATCCTGGGCGCCGGGCCGTCCGGCCTGTACCTCGGCCTCCTCCTGAAGCGGGCCGATCCGTCCCACCAGGTCACGATCGTGGAGCGCAACCCGGCCGACGCCACGTACGGCTGGGGCGTGGTGTTCTCCGACCGGACCCTGGGCTCGTTCCGCGACGCCGACCATCGGACCTTCGTACGGATCACCGACGAGCTGGTCCTGTGGGACGCCATCGACGTCAGGCTGGACGACGAGGTGGTGCGGTGCGGCGGCCAGACGTTCAGCGGGATCTCTCGGAAACGGCTCCTCCAGATCCTCCAGGAGCGATGCCGGGAGCTGGGCGTCGAGCTCGTGTTCGAGGAGGAGGTCGAGGACCCGTGGTCGCGGTTCGACGGCGCCGACCTGCTGGTGGCCGCCGACGGCGCCAACAGCGTGACCCGGGGGCTCCACGAGGGGATCTTCCGGCCCAGGATCTCCGAGGGGCGGTCGCGTTTCGTCTGGTTCGGCACCACGCTCCCCCTGGACGCGTTCACGTTCATCTTCCGCAGGAACGAGAATGGCCTGTTCCAGGTCCACGCGTACCCGTTCGACGGATCGACGAGCACGTTCATCGTCGAGACGGACGAGGCCGCGTGGCGGCGGGCCGGCCTCGATGCGGCGTCCGAGGAGGAGAGCATCCGGTACTGCCAGGAGCTGTTCGCCGAGGACCTCGGCGGCCACCGGCTCCTGTCGAACCGCTCCCTGTGGCTCTCGTTCCCCACGATCCGGTGCCGGACGTGGCGGCACGGCACCGTGGTCCTGCTAGGGGACGCCGCTCACACCGCGCACTTCTCGATCGGGTCGGGGACGAAGCTGGCCATGGAGGACGCCATCGCGCTGGCCGACGCGATGACCAGCCGGGACGACCTCGACGGCGCGCTGGCCGAGTACGAGGCCGAGCGGCGCCCTGTGGTGGAGCGGTTCCAGCAGGCCGCCCGAGAGAGCCAGGCGTACTTCGAGGAGACCGAGCGCTCCACGCGCCTCGAGCCCGTGCAGTTCGCGTTCCACCTCCTCTCCCGGAGCGGGCGGATGGGGTACGAGGACCTCCGGCTCCGGGACCCCTCGTTCGTGGGAGGGGTGGACGGATGGTTCTCGGGCCGCGCCGCCGGCGGGAAGCGGACCACCGCGGTGGCCCCGCCGCCGGCGCTGGTCCCCTTCGACCTCCGCGGCATCCGGCTGCCCAACCGGGTGGCCGTTGCGGCCCGGCCGGTGGACACGGCCGTGGACGGCGTCCCCGGCGAGGACCACCGGCGGGCCCTGGAGGGAGCGGCGGCGACCGGAGCCGGGCTCGCGCTCACGGACACCGTGGCCGTCTCGCCGGAGGGCCGGATCACCCCCGGCTGCCCGGGCCTGTACGCGGACGAGCAGGCCGA
This sequence comes from Actinomycetota bacterium, assembly GCA_050692915.1. Taxonomy (GTDB): domain Bacteria; phylum Actinomycetota; class UBA4738; order UBA4738; family CALAEC01; genus CALAEC01. Next base: position 50,080 of record JBOGVU010000011.1, read on the forward strand.
GGCGTGGGCCGCCATCGTGACCGAGGCCCGGGCCGATCGGGAAGTACGTGTGGGGATCCGGCTGTCCCACGCCGGCCGGCGAGCCTCCTGCCGGCCCCGGGACCGGGGTGTCGATCGCCCGCTCCGGGAGGGCGGGTGGGCGGTGGTCTCGGCTTCGGCGTTACCCCACGGGCCGGGGATGCCGGTCCCCCGGGAGCTGGATGCGGAAGGGATGGCCGCGGCCTCCGCCGCGTTCGCCTCCGCCGCGAGGCGGGCAGCAGCCGCCGGGTTCGACGTCCTCCTTCTCCACATGGCCCAGGGGTCGCTGCTGGCCTCGTTCCTCTCTCCCCTGTCGAACCAGCGGGAGGACGGCTACGGCAGCTCGGTCGAAGCGCGCCTCCGGTTCCCGATGCAGGTCCTCGACGCGGTCCGGGCCGTGTGGCCCGAGGACCGGCCGGTGGGCGCCTCCATCTCGGCGGTGGACGTGACGCCGGGGGGCGCGGGGCTCGCCGAGGCCGTGGCGGTTGCGGCCGCCCTCCGCGGAGCCGGATGCGACCTCCTCGAGGTCCGGGCCGGCCAGGCCGTCCTCGGGGCGATGCCCTCGTACGACGCGTCCGAGCTGGTGTCGTACTCGGACCGGATCCGGAACGACGCCGGCATCCCCACGCTCGCGTTCGGGCCGATCGGCACGCTCGACAGGATCAGCACGATCGTGGCAGGCGGCCGGGCCGACCTCTGCCACCTCCTGGCCTGATACGCCCCTCGGCTCATCGGGAACCGTTCACTTCACCCGAAATCACCGCACACCCGGACCGACCATTCCCGACCTCCTAAGTCGGGAACTAGCGCCGTTCGGTGCGAACCTCTACACTCCGCCGAGCAGTGCGAGCGGCGGAACCGGATGAAAGGAGGTCGCCGTGACGCGTCTCGTGAGGTGGGCCCTTCCCACGCTCGTTGCCACCGCCGTGGTGGGTCCCGCGAGCTCGGGCCTGGCCGAGCCCGGCGGCGTACCGGGCGGGCGGGAGCCACGCCGGACCGCGGAGGCCCCGATGGTGGAGGCGGGAGCGGGCGCGCCGATCCGGGACCGATACATCGTGGTCCTGGAGAAGGACGCCACAGCCGAATCCGGCCGACGGGTGCGGTCGGAGGCCCGCGGCCTGGGAGCAACGATCCACCATCGATATCAGCACGCCATCCGGGGGTTCTCAGCCACGCTGAGCGGCCGAGCCCTGCAGGCCCTCCGGGACAACCCCCGGGTCAGCTACGTGGAGCCGGACCGGGTGGTCACCACCGTCGACACCCAGTCGCCGGCCACCTGGGGGCTCGATCGGATCGATCAGCGGAACCTGCCGCTTACGAACAGCTACACGTACAACGCCACGGGGTCGGGGGTAAAGGCCTACATCATCGACACCGGGATCCGGTTCTCGCACACCCAGTTCGGGGGTCGGGCCGTGAGCGGCTACGACGCCGTCGACGGCGGCTCGGCGGACGACTGCAACGGCCACGGCACCCACGTTGCCGGGACCGTCGGCAGCACCACGTACGGC
>JBOGVU010000012.1:0-48785 GCA_050692915.1 Actinomycetota bacterium
GCTCGGCACGGCACGGATGGTGACGCTGTACCTGGTCACGGGGTTCTGCGCCACCGCCGTCTCGTTCGCCTTCGGGCCGCCGGCCGTGGCCGCCGTCGGGGCATCCGGGGCGGTGTTCGGAATGCTCGGGGTGTGGCTCGCCTACAACCTCCGGCGACGGTCGCTGGCGATGGCCCGGGCGAACGTGCAGTGGGCCCTGATGCTCATCGGCATCAACCTCGTGTTCGGCCTGTCGGTGCCGGGGATCGACAACCTGGCCCACGTCGGGGGGCTCGTGGCCGGGGTCGCGGCGGGACTCGGTATCGAGGGCCGTCGCAGGGCCCGAGCGGTCTCCGCCGCGGTGGTCATCGCCGCCCTGGTGGTGGGCGCCGTGGGGCTCGTGGCCTGGCGGGCCTCCTCGCTGTAGCGTCCGGCGTCGCTCAGACCGAGCGGACGTTCCTGGCGCCTCAGCCGGGGCGGAACGGCGGCAGGCCGTCGCCCTCGTGCGACAGGGGCTCCACCGCGGTGCCCGCTCGCTCCGCGACCACAGCTGCGGCCCGGTTCCACCCTTCCCGATCCCACGACTCGACCACGTCGACGACCTCATCGTCGTCGAGGACGAAGAGCGTGGGGACCACGCTGACCCCGTAGGCGTTCGATACCTCGTACGGCGGCTCATCGGGCACGGCCACGAACGACGTGGCGAGCTCCTCGGCGAACTGGTCGAGCTTCTCGCGAGGGTCCTGTCCCACGCCGACGAAGCGCCCCGGGAGCGCCGCGGCGAACCGCTCGGCCACGGGGGCGGCGACCTGGCACGTCGGGCACGTCACCTTGTAGAAGAAGACAGCACTGGGGCCGGTGACCCGGTCGACGCCGGGGATGGGAGGCGCCGGGGACCCCGGCGGGATCGGCTGCACGTCTCTACCCTACCCGCGGCCCGGCCCCCTCACCCGCGGTCACCGATCCCGTACATGGCTCCCCCGCGGGACCCCACGTACACCATCCCACGCCACACCGCTGGCGTTGACTCGATGCAGCCCTCTAGCTGGACGGTCCACAGCTCTCTGGGCGGACCGGACAGCGGGTCGTCGCGTAGAACGAAGGCGTGCAGGACCCCCGCACAGTCCCCCACCAGCAGCACGCCCTCGACGATGACCGGCGAGGTCCACGTAGGCGGGGTCAGCCGGAGCTCCCAGGCGATCCGGCCGCGGTCCCGATCCACGGCCAGGATCCGGCCGGTGTTCGTGGCCGCGATCACGGCCTCGCCCGTCAGGCCCGGCGTGGCCCACATGCCCCCGTCGCCACCCTCCCCGGGGACCGGCAGGTCCCAGACGACCGGATCCTTCCGGCGGCGGGGGTCGAGCTTCAGGAGCTGTCCCACCTCGTCGGAGCGTGCGTTGCGGCGCTCTAGCTCCGAGGCCACGTAGAGGTACCCCTGGTCGTCGATCACGATGGAGGCGTCGGTGTCCTCGCCGGTCCAGAACCGGAACACCCGACGGGCGGCACGCCGCCCCTCGAGCACCCGGGAGACGTCCCACCCCTGGACCAGGCCGCCCGAGTTGGCGAAGTACACCACCCCGTCGTGGAAAGCCACGGAGTTCTCGATCGACACCTCGGTGTCCCCGAGCTCGGCGAAGAGCCTGTCGTCGAAGCCGGGGACCAGCAGGCGGATCCGGGGATCCACGGTCACCCGTCCATCGCCGTCGTACCCCCGGTTGAGCCGGACGACGTAGAACCAGGAGTTCTCGCCTCCCTCCAGCAGGTAGTCCCCGATGATCAGCGGTGACCCGTCCCAGTCGTTGTTCCACACAGGGTTCGGGGCCGTGTCCGAAGATAGGCTCCACAGCTCGACGGGCCGGCGTCCACGATCGAGCGCCAGGATCCGGAGGTTGTTGTCCCGGGACCCGCTGTACAGGAGCGGATACCCGTCGGGGTCGGAGGTGACCGTCCCCTTGATGATGTCGCCGGTGACGAACGGCTCGTACAGCGGCTGCCCCGTCCTCCCGTTCAGGATGTGCACGGCGCGGTCATACGCGCCGAACCGCACCTGGACCGGGCCGTCCTCCGGATCGACCACGTTCGGCTGGCCGGTCCACCCGGTGCCGCACCACGTCTTGGTCCCCTCCTCGTCGGTGGCCTCCGAGCACAGGCCGCCCGACGATGGGAACCGCCACAGGATCTCGGGGCGGCGCGGCACCGGCCCCTCCCCGTGGTACGTCCGGGTGGCGTTGCCCCGGAACGTGGTCAGACCGGCCACCGCGGTGTTGATCGGCTGGGGCTCCGGGTCAACGGTCGGCTCGGAGGCGGTCTCCGTCGGCGAAGAGGTAGGGGCGGGCGACGGGAGGGCCCCGGCCGGATCGTCTCCCTCGGCCCGGTCGAAGAGCCCGGCGCGATAGCCGCCCAGGCCGCCGGCCGCCGCCACCAGCACAAGGAGCACGGCCGCGAACGACCCTCGCCTGGACCGGCGTCGCTCCCGGAGCCTGTCGAGCCTGGTCACGCCGCCTCCCTCGGGGGAATCGTACGCGAGGGCCGGGCTCAGCCCCCCGCGGCCTCCAGCAGGCGCTCCGCGGTCCGCTCCCAGGTCCACTCGGCGGCCACGTGCCCCCGGGCCGCCAGGGCCAGACGTCGCCGTTCCTCGACCGGCACGGCCAGCAGGCCCTCCAGCGCGGCCGCCAGGCGCCGGGTGGCCCCGGGGCCCGGCTCGAACGACAGGCCCCCCGGCCGCCCCACGGCTGCCTCCAGCGCCTCGGCCACCTCGGCCAGCGACGAGTGGCGGGCCACCAGCGGCAGGGCCCCAGCCGCCGCGCCCTCCGCGGCCACCATCCCGAAGGCCTCCTCGAGCGTCGACGGCACCACGAGCACGTCGAGCGCGGCCACCACCTCGGGCGCGTACCGATGGTCCAGCCGGCCGGTGAACCTGACCCGGTCGGCGAAGCCCCGGGCGGCCCGGACCTCGCCGGGCTCCAGCTCGAGCTCCAGGCGGGAGCGCTCCCTCAGCCGGGCGTGCCCCGCGGCGTCCCCCTGGTCGAGCGCGGCCACGAGCGCCGCCAGCAGCTCCCGCCCGAGGCCGAACCCCACCACGACCACCCGCGCCTTCGGTCCGAGGAGGACCGCGGCCTCCAGGACCCGCTCCACGCCCTTCTCGGGGATCAGCTTGCCGAGGTAGCCGACCACCGGCCCCGTGGCGGCCGCCAGGGAGCGGAGCCGGCCGGCGGCGTCGGGATCGGGGACCGACTGATCGTATGTCCGGGCCAGCGCGTCGAGGGCCTCCAGGTCGCCGCCGGCCAGGGCTGAGGCCGAGGATCGGTCCATGCTCGCCGGTCGGCCGCGGGCCGTGTCGGGATCCGCGTCCAGCCGGCGGGCCGCGTCCCCTAGGGCCTCGGCCCGATCGCGGGGTCGCCACCGGTCCACGTCCACCCCCGGCGGGATCACCCGGGTCCGCCCGCGAGCGGCCGGAGCCATCTCGACCGCTCGACGCAGCACGTCCCGGCTGGCTCCGGCGATGGCCCGGGCTCCCCCGACGCCCTCCCGGACCAGCTCCGCGTACCGCTCCTGGATCCGGGCCGCGTACTCGAGGTCGCTGCCGTGCACCTTGGCCACGAACGAGCCGATGCCCAGGGCCCGCCGGGCCACGACCGCACCCGGAACCAGGTGGCTGGCCACGGCCGCGTCCGGCCGTCGCCACGAGGCGACAGCCTCGACCGCGCCCACGTTGACGTCCAGGTAGGCATCGAGCTCCCGGGCGGTTAGGTCGACGAAGCGCTTCACCTCGAAGCCCTCGTACTCGTCCTCGACGAACACCGGGAGGAGCGACCCGATGTCCGGGCGGAGCACGATCACCCTGCCCGGCTCTGGAGTGGCGCTGATGTCAGTGAGCTCGAGCACCCCCTCCGGCCGGACGATGCCCCTGGCGTCGACGAACCCCAGGCGCTCCGAACGGGGCTGCTGACACAGGAGCACGACCTCGTGCCCCTGTCGCCGCCACATCTCGGCGACCTTGGCGGTGTAGACATTCGAACCGGTGCCCTCGAGCAGCCAGCCGTGCCAGACCAGGATACGCAGGGGACCTCCTTCGGGATGCGGGGATTGTAGCGACGGACGAACCGCTTTCGAATGAGCGAGGGGCGCCCCGTCGCCGGGGCGCCCCGTCGCGCTCAGCCTCCCTCGACAGCTAGCACTTGAACTTCTTCTTGGCCTTGCTGCCGAGGTGGAAGGCGTCGCCCTTGTAGACCGCCTTCACCATGCACTTCGTCGAGTCGCCGGGCACCTTGAACTTCTTCTTGTAGACGCCGTTCGCGTTCATGGCGTCCTTGCCCTTGGCCACCTTCTTCAGCGGCGACCCGTTGGCGAAGAAGGTCAGGAACACCTTCTGACCCGGGACCGGCGGGAGGATCTGGCCCTGGATGATGGCGGTGTTGCCCTTGACCTTGGTCTTGATCTTCTTGAACACCGACGGACCGATCGTGGTGACGGGGCACGGGTTCTGGTCGATCACCCGCACGTTGTCGACGAACAGCGTGGTGTCGTAAATGCTGTCGCCGGCGTCGCCCACCCAGAAGTTCAGGGTGTGGGGGCCGGCCGTGACCGGCGTCTGCGCCGTCAGCTTCGGCGTGGCGTTGTCGTATGTCGTCGAGCCGTCGTAGTCACCGACGAGGTAGGCCCCGTTCACGGTGATCGGCGAGCCGGACGGGTCGAGCAGGAAGTTCCCCGGAGCCGAGACCTCGGGGAAGCCCGAGGGGCCCGTGCTCACGGTCGGCGGCGACGTGTTGTCGAGGCGGCCCATCGCGAAGTCGTTGAACGCAGACCCGATGAACTCGTCGAACTCGTCCGACAGGAACTTCACGTCGACCTGGAGGCACGGGCTGGCCACCTGCGGGGCATTGAAGTTGATCTCGATGCCCCCCAGGTCCTGGCCCTGGTTAGCCTCGTTGAGGCCGTCCAGCGCGCCGGAACCCCCGAGGTTGTCGGTGGTCTTGTTCTCCTCGGCGTTGGGGTCGTTGGCCCCGTCCGTGTTCCCGCTGGAGATCAGGCCGTAGTCCGGCCCGTTCGTCGGGAACCCGGCCAGGCCCTGCGGCCACGACGCCAGCGAGGCGTGGCTGACCTCGGTGGCCCCGTCGCTGGCTTCGTCCGCGGCCGAGACCTGGCTCGGGTCGGCGAACATGGCCTTGGCCACGGTAAGCGGGTCCCGCGAGCCGCCGGGATCCACGGGAACGTGGACCGCCAGCGCCGACGGCATCCCGAGCGCGAACGCGACCAAGCCGGCCGCGAGCGTTGTGAATACGCCCTTTCCCCTCATGTGATCTTCCCCCTTCTCCTCGAAGTGACCTAACGGATTGTGGGGGTGTTCGGGCAGCCTGTCAAGAGATACAAGGATGAAAGACCCCCATGAGCCTTGACGAACCGGACGAAGCGGCCCCAAGGCTCAGGTCGCGGGTAGCTCGGCCGGATCGAGGTCCTTCCTCGCCGGCCCCTTGAGCACCCGGCCGTCCCGATCGTACCGAGAACCGTGGCACGGGCAGTCCCAGGTGCGGTCGGCGTCGTTCCAGTCCACGGTGCACCCCATGTGCTGGCACCGGGGGGAGAGGGCTGTGAGGGTGCCGTCCTCGGCCTTGTACACCGCCACCCGCCGCCCACCCGCGTCCACGAGCCCGCCGTGGCCCGGAGCCAGGTCGTCGACGGTCCGCCCCACCGTCTTGGCGATCAGCACGTCCACGGGACTCTCGTGGGCGACCTTGGCAGGCACCGACCCCAGGAGGTACCGGCGGGTCCCGGCCAGCCCCTTGTTCCCCACCACCACGAGGTCGATCTCCTCGCGTCCGGCCACCTCGACGATGCGACCCGCCGGATCCCCCTCAAGCGTCTCGCCCCGCACGGCCGCGGCCCCGGGGCGCCCCTTCGCCGTCTCGTCGAGCACCACCGCCCCGACCAGCGGGTCCCCCACGTGGACCAGCGTGACGTCGGCGCCGAGGATCTCCGCGAGCTCGAACCCCTTCCGGGCCGCCTCCGACGCCGTGGCGGATCCGTCCGTGCCCACCAGGAGGTGGCGATAGCCCCCGTCGGGGGAGGCGTCCATGTCACGGGTGTGGATGATCAGCACGTCGCACGGCGCCTCGTGCGCCACCTGTTCCGCGATCCCGCCGAGCTTGAAGCGACGGGCCTTCCCCATGCCCACGTTCCCCACCACGATCAGGTCGACGCCGTGACGGTCGGCGAGGTCCTTGACCGCCACGGCCGGCGGCCCCACGCGCATGTGCGTCTTCGTCTCCACGCCGTCGGCCCGGACGGCTTCCCGGGCGTACCGGAGGATCTCGATGGCCGTCGGCTCGTCCACGCCGTCCCCGTGCGCGCACACGATGTGGACGACCGCGCCGAACCGCTTGGCCAGCCTGGTCACCGCCCGGACGGCCAGGACGGCCGTCTCGGACCCGTCCGTGCCGACCATGATCGTCCGGTAGCCCATGTCAGAACGGCTTGAACAGCATCAGGTAGAGGATGAACAGCAGGCCCCCGGAGCCCAGGACCGCCAGGACCACGGGACGGGGCCCGGCCAGGAGCTCGGCCAGGCGCTCATCGCTCACCGCCTCTGACCCATCAGCCATGGCTCCCACGATGAGGCGGAGCCGCTTGTAGTAGTTCGTGGCCAGCGCGTACATGAGGACCATCACGGCGACCAGGGTCCCCAGGGCGACCCAGATCCACCCCTGTCCCCACCAGTCCCCGACGAAGCCGGCCACTACTCCTCCGGCGAGCAGGAGCACGAGCCCCACGTACAGGCCGGAGATCGACGAGGAGGACACGTCGAGGAGGGCCATGATCCGCTTGGGATCCCGCTCCTGGCGGAGCCGCATCGACACACCGATGGAGACCCCGTGCGCCACCAGGAACACGAACACCCCCGCGATGTGCAGGAAGACCCACCACTGGTACTCCACGTCTCACCCCTCGAGGTCGACGGCCATCCTATCGAACGGCCAGCGTGCGGAGATCGGTGTCCTCGTCGCGCAGGCGCGCCGGGTCCGGGCGGGAGCCGATCAGCTTCATGGCCCGGCGAACGTCCCGGCCCCGGTTCAGGCCGAGCGCCCCCAGCAGGACCCCCTCCATCAGGTAGAAGGCCACCCCCTCCAGCTCCTCCATCGAGCCCCGGATCACGATCTCGTCCCACTCGTACGCGAAGCCGGCGTACTGGAGGTTGACGTCGTACTGATCCGACCAGAACCAGTGCGGGTCGGTGAACGGCTCCTTCTCCCCCAGCATGGCGCCCGCAACGTGCGTCCCCATCTTCAGCGCGTTGTCGAAGTGCTCCACGCGGATCCCACGACCGAACGTGGGATGGGCGTGGTTCGCCATGTCCCCGCAAGCGAACACCCCGGGGGCCGAGGTCTCGCACCGCTCGTCGACCACCACGCCGTTGTTCACATCGAGGCCGGCGGCCTCGGCCAGCTCCACGTTCGGCTCGATGCCGATGCCGACCAGCACGGCATCCGTCTCGATCGGATCGCCCCGCTCGGTACGGACCACGATCCGGTTCTCCGTCTCCTCGATGGCGGCCACACCGTCCTCGGTGCGGAGGTCCACCCCGTGGTCCCTGTGGATGGCCGCGTAGATCCGGCCCATCTCCTCGCCGATGGCCCGGCTCAGGGGGACGTGGTTCCTCTCCAGGACCGTGACCTCGGCGCCCTGCGACCTGGCCGAGGCGGCCACCTCGGCGCCGATGAAGCCGGCCCCCACGACCACGAGTCGCCCGGAGCCGACCACCTCCCGGAGCCGATCGGCATCGTCGACGGCTCTCAGATACAGGACCCGGTCCGACGGCTCGCCGGGCATCCTCCGGGGACGGCCGCCTGTGGCCAGGAGGACGCCGTCGGCGTCGAGCCGCTCCCCTCCCTCCAGAGTCACCGCCGGTCCGCTCGGGTCGAGGGCGGTGGCCCGGATCCCCAGCCGAAGCTCGACGTCCTGCTCCCGGTACCACTCTTCGGGATGGACCGGGAGCGCGTCGCGACCCTGCTCCCCTCGCAGGTACTCCTTCGACAGCGGAGGGCGCTCGTACGGGACCTCGGACTCCTCCCCGACCAGCACGATCCGTCCGTCGAACCCGCGCTCGCGGAGGCCCTGGACCGCCGCGGCGGCGGCCACCCCTCCTCCCACGATCACGAATCCTCGAGTCACGGCCGCCAATCGTACGCGCTCCGGCGGTGCGCTAACGTTCCCCCGTGGGCCATCCCGACACCGTGGTCCTGGACGGGACGCCGCTGGGCGAGGACGAGGTCGTCGCGGTGGCTCGGCACGGGGCCAAGGTCGCCGTCGGCGAGGACGTGGCCGAGGCCATGACCCCGGCCCGGCGGGTAGTGGAGTCACACCTGGAGGGGGACCGGCCGATCTACGGCCTGACCACAGGGTTCGGCGCGCTGGCCGACGTTCGGATCGCCCCCGAGGACCTGGTCCAGCTCCAGGCCAACCTGGTGCGCAGCCACGCCGCCGGCGCCGGCGAGCCGCTCCCGTCGGAGGTGGTCCGAGCCATGATGCTGCTCCGCGCTCGCACCCTGGCCGCGGGGCGATCGGGGGCCCGGCCGATCCTGGTGGAACGGATCGCCGACCTGCTGAACGCGAACATCACCCCGGCCGTCCCCAGCCGGGGGTCGGTGGGCGCCTCGGGCGATCTGGCCCAGCTGGCCCACGCGGCCCTGTCCCTGCTCGGCGAGGGCCGCGTGCTGGTCGGGGAGAACGGCACGGAGCCCGCGGGCGACTCCCTGGCCCGGGCCGGACTCGAGCCGATCGAGCTCCGGGCGAAGGAGGGCCTCGCGCTCGTGAACGGGACCGAGGGGATGCTGGCCCTGGGCACGCTCGGCCTCCACGATGCCCGGGCCCTGCTCAGGGCGGCCGACGTGGCGGCGGCGATGACGATCGAGGGCGCCCTGGGCACGGATCGCCCGTTCGCCGAGGACGTCGTCGGGCTCCGGCCCCACCCCGGTCAGGCGGACTCGGCCACGAACCTCCGGGCCCTCCTCGAGGGGAGCGCGATCATCGCCTCCCATCGAGACAGCGCCCACGCGGTCCAGGACCCCTACTCGATGCGGTGCGCCCCCCAGGTCCACGGGGCCGCCCGGGACGCCGCCGCCTTCGCCGGCGAGGTGTTCGAACGGGAGCGGGCCTCGACGGTGGACAACCCCGTGGTCATGCCGGACGGCCGGGTCGAATCGACCGGCAACTTCCACGGCGAGCCGCTCGCTTACGCCATGGACCTGCTGGCCGTGGCCCTCACCGGCGTGGCCGGCATAAGCGAACGGCGGACGTACTGGCTCCTGGGGCCGGGCCAGCAGCGCGAGCTCCCGCCGTTCCTGTCGACGGACCCGGGCCTGAGCTCCGGCTACATGCTGGCCCAGTACACCCAGGCCGCCCTGGTGAGCGAGTGCAAGGTCCTGGCCCAGCCGGCCGGCATCGATTCGATCCCGACCTCGGGGAACCAGGAGGACCACGTCAGCATGGGATGGCTCTCCGGGCTGAAGCTCCGCCGGCTCCTGGAGCACGCCGGAACCGTGGTGGCCATCGAGGCCCTGGTGGCGGCCCAGGCGCTCGACCTCCGCGAGCCGGAACCCGCCAGGGGCACGGGCGCCGCTCTCCGAGCGGTGCGGGCCCGGGTCCCGTTCCTCGACCGGGACCGGGACGTGTCGGTGGACATCGCGGCCGCCGCCGAGCTCCTCCGGTCCGGCGCCCTGATCGAGGCCGCCGAGGCCGCGGCGGGACAGCTCCGATGAGGGAGATCCGCGCCCCCAGGGGGCCGGAGCTGTCGTGCAAGGGCTGGCCCCAGGAGGCCGCCCTGCGGATGCTCATGAACAACCTCGACCCCGAGGTGGCCGAGCGGCCCCAGGATCTGGTCGTGTACGGCGGGACCGGGCGAGCAGCCCGGAGCTGGGAGGCGTACGAGGCCATCGTCCGGGCCCTCCGGCATCTCGAGGGGGACGAGACCCTCCTGGTCCAGTCCGGGAAGCCCGTGGGGGTGTTCCGGACCCACGAGCTGGCGCCGCGGGTGTTGATCTCGAACGCGATGCTCGTGCCGAGGTGGGCGGACTGGGAGACGTTCCGCGACCTCGAGCGCAAGGGCCTGACGATGTACGGGCAGATGACGGCCGGATCGTGGATCTACATCGGCACCCAGGGGATCCTCCAGGGCACGTACGAGACCCTGGCCGAGCTGGCCAGCCAACGGTTCGACGGCTCGCTCCGAGGCCGGGTCACGCTCACCGCCGGCCTGGGGGGGATGGGCGGGGCCCAGCCACTGGCGGTGACGATGAACGGGGGCGTGGCCCTGGTGGTCGAGGTGGACCCCGCTCGGATCGAGCGGCGGGTGAAGACCCGGTACCTCGACCGGACCACCGAGGACCTCGACGAGGCCGTGCGGTGGGTGGAGGGCGCTCGTCTGTCAGGCCAGGCCGTCTCTGTGGGCCTCCTCGGCAACGCGGCCGAGACGCACCCCGAGCTGCTCCGGCGGGGATTCGGCCCGGACGTGGTCACCGACCAGACCTCGGCCCACGACCCGCTGGACGGGTACGTCCCCGCCGGCCTGTCCCTGGAGGAGGCTGCCGCTCTCCGGGCCGGGGAACCAGACGTGTACGTGAAGCGGGCCCGGGAGTCCATGGCCGCCCAGGTCGAGGCGATGGTGGGCTTCATGGACGCGGGGGCCATCACGTTCGACTACGGGAACAACCTCCGGGCCGAGGCCCGCGAGGGCGGGGCCGGGCGAGCCTTCGACTATCCGGGGTTCGTCCCGGCGTTCATCCGCCCGATGTTCTGCGAGGGCAAGGGCCCGTTCCGGTGGGCGGCGCTGTCGGGGGACCCGGAAGACATCGAGACCACCGACCGGGCCATCATGGAGCTGTTCCCGGACGACGAGCGCCTCCACAGGTGGCTCCGCCTGGCGGAGGAGCGGGTGGCGTACCAGGGCCTTCCCGCCCGGATCTGCTGGCTCGGCTACGGTGAGCGGCACCGGGCCGGCCTGCGGTTCAACGAGCTGGTGGCCTCCGGCCGCGTCGGCGCGCCGATCGTGATCGGACGGGACCACCTCGACGCCGGGAGCGTGGCCTCGCCGAACCGCGAGACCGAGGGCATGCGCGACGGCTCCGACGCCATCGCCGACTGGCCGATCCTGAACGCGCTGCTGAACACGGCGGCGGGCGCGCACTGGGTCTCCGTGCATCACGGTGGCGGCGTGGGGATCGGCTCCTCGATCCACGCCGGGATGGTCGTGGTGGCCGACGGCACCGAGGAGGCGGCCGGCCGGCTCGAGCGCGTCCTGACCACCGACCCCGGCACCGGCGTGATCCGCCACGCCGACGCCGGCTACGAGCGGGCGATTGACGTGGCCGGGGAGCGGGGGGTTCGCCTGCCGTGGCTCGAGTGACCGGCCCCACGCTCATCGACGTTGCGGTGCCTATGCGCCTGGGGTCGATCTCCGGGGGACGGTTCGACCTGGCGCCGGCGGCGATACGGGGCGCGCTCGACCGATTCGTGGCCCACGGGCCCGAGGAGCCGGCGCGGATCGCACAGCTCGGGCTGACGCGCGCGGAGGACGAGGACATGAACGAGGTGGCCTCGATGAGCCCCGCCGACGCGTTCGAGCAGATCCGGCGCCACGTTGCCGTGGCCATGGAGGACGACGTCGGACGGATCCAGCCCGACCGAGCGGTGGTGGTCCTGGGCGGGGACAACAGCATCACCCGACCGGGCGTCCACGCCGCCGCCGCGCACACGGCGCTCGACCGGACCGGGCTCCTCACGATCGACGCCCACCACGACCTCCGGGAAACCGAAGGCGGCCTCACCAACGGCAACCCGATCAGGGCGCTGCTCGAGGACGGGCTCCAGGGATGGAACGTGATCCAGGTGGGGATCCAGTCGTTGGCGAACCCCGTGGCGCACGCCGAGGTGGCACGCGAGGCCGGCATCGCGGTCGTGACCGCGGACGAGGCCCGGCGGCGGGGCTTGGCCGAGGTCGTCACCGACACCCTCGAAGCGCTGGGCCGGCGGGTTGACGCGATCTACGTCGATCTCGACGTCGACGTGCTGGACCGGGCCTTCGCCCCGGCCTGTCCCGGTTCCAGGCCGGGGGGCCTGACGCCCTGGGAGGTCCAGGCCGCGGCCAGGGTCTGCGGCCGCCATCCCAAGGTCAGGGCCATGGACGTCGTGGAGGTCGACCCCGAGCGCGACGTGGCCGACGTCACCGCGCTCGCCGCGGCGTCGTTCGTGCTGGCCTTCGCCGAAGGGCTCGCCGCACGGATCAGCCACTGAGCAAGCGCCCCGGCCGGGTCGGCCGGGGCCTCGGGCCGAGCAATCGAACAGCGCGGTTAGTCGAACAGCGGGATCAGGTACCTGGCCACGAAGTACAGCACCACGATCGTGATGATTAAGATGAACCCGTACTTGATCACCGCGTAGCCGGTCCACGAGGAACCCGGCTCGGTGGGCGGCGGGGCGCCGTGCGCATGCTCATCTCGATGCAGATGTGGCTCGGTCACGTCGAACTCCCTCCTTCGCTTGCTTTCTCCAAGATGTTCCCTTCTCGGAGGGAGCTCAAACCGGGATCAGCCGGTGCCTCCCACGGAGCGGCGCAGCTCCTCCAACGTGCGCGAGAGCAGCCGGGAGACGTGCATCTGGGAGATCCCCAGCTCCTCGGCGATCTGGGTCTGGGTGAGGCCGCGGAAGAACCGGAGGTACAGGATGGTCCGCTCCCTCCGGGGCAGCTCCCGGATCGCCGGGGCCACGCTCGTCCACCCCTCAAGGAGCTCGAAGGCCTCCTCTTCCTCCCCCAGCCGGTCCCCCTCGGTGGCGCCCTCCTCGTCCGTGGGCGCGTCGAGCGAGGCGGCCGTGTAGGCCTGGGCGGTCTCCATCGCCTCCAGGACCTCCTCCTCGGACAGGCCGGTCCGGCCGGCGATCTCCCCCACCGTGGGGGCCCGCCCGAGCTCCTGCGAGAGGTCCGTCACCGCCCTCCCCACGTTCATCCCGGCCTCCTGGAGCCGGCGGGGCACCCGGAGCGCCCATCCCTTGTCTCGGAAGTGGCGCTTCAGCTCACCCACCACCGTGGCGGTGGCGTACGTCGAGAACTTCACCCCGCGCTCGGTGTCGAACCGGTCGATCGCCTTGATGAGCCCGATGTTGGCCACCTGGATCAGGTCCTCGAGCGGCTCCCCTCGGCCGTAGAACCGCCGGGCCAGGTACTCGGCCAGGGGCTGGTACAGAGCGGCCAGCTCGTCCCTGGCGCCCTGGTCGGGGAGCCTGGCGAACAGCTCATCGGAGGGCTCCGTGTCCCCGGGGGTGGTCTCCGTCTCGGCGTCCCCGGCGTTCATCGGACCTCCATCTCCAGGCGAACCGCCGGGCCCTCCTCGCCGACCTCGAAGGCGGCGGTGTCGGTCAGGCCGGAAAGCACCCGCCACGCCAGGGTCCGTTCGGGCTCGAACGGCGGCCACGCGTCTGCTCCGGGGTCGGCGTCGCTGCACACGACCGCGGTGATCCGCGAATCGGAGGCGAACAGCCGGAGGACCAGGATCTCGGCGTCCCACGGCAGGGCCAGGAGGGTGGCGCACGCCTCGGAGACGGCCAGCCTGAGGTCCTCGATCCGGTCGTACGTGAACTCGAGCCTGGCCGCGCTTCCCACGGTGACCGCCCTGAGCAGCCGAACGTAGTCCGGCTTGGCGGGAACGACGATCTTGACGTCTGGAGTCACGGACGAGCGCCTATACTATCGGTCCCGGCGAGAGGAACAGAGAGGACGAGATGGGCGAGAGTCTGCTGCTGGTGACCCGAGAGTCCGGCGACTGGACCATCGTCGACGTCAAGGGCGAGGTGGACCTGTACACGGCGCCCCGCCTCAAGGGCCTGCTGACCGACCTCACGGCGGGCGGCCGCAGCAACATCGCCGTCGACTTCGCGGGCGTCGAGTTCATGGATTCCACGGGGCTCGGCGTGCTGATCAGCGGCCTGAAGAGATGTCGCGAGGCCGGTGGCACGCTGGCCCTGGTGGCACCGACGGAGCCGGTGCGGAGGATCCTGACGATCACCGGCCTCGATCAGGTCTTCGCCATCCACGACACCGTGGACGAGATGGCCGGCGGATCGTGAGAACCGACACCCGGGAACGATTCCTGATCGAGCTCAGGCCCGATCCCGCGTACGTGGCGCCGGCCCGGACGTTCGCCTACGAGCTGGCCCGGCAGGCCGGGGTGGCCGAGGAGCTGCTCGACGACATCAAGGTGGCGGTGAGCGAGGCGTGCACCCGGGCCCTGGGCTCCACCGGGCTGCCCGACGGCCTCCGGGTCAAGGCCGAGCGCCGGGGGGATCGTCTGTTCTTCGAGATCCCGCAGGGCGAGGCCCGGGCGGCCTCGAGCTCGACCACGGATCGGCTCACGGCGGCGCTCAGCCTCGAGCTCATCACCGTGCTGTTCGAGGACGGCGAGGCCACCGTGGACGAGGACGGTGCGCCCGTGGTCCGGTTCTCGGTCCCGGCGGCCTAGCCCGGCGCCACCCGCAGCACGACCAGGGCCATGTCGTCGCGCGGCCCGTTCCCAGCGGCCTCGGCTGCATCGAGGTAGATCCGGTCCGCGATCTGGTCCGCGTCGAGGCCGTTGCTGTCCCACAGCAGCGCCACGAGCTGGGAATCTCCGCCCGAACCCTCGCGCTCGAACCGCTCTGTGACGCCGTCGGTGTAGAAGACGATCGCGTCGCCGGGCCCCAGCTCCACCGGGACCTCCACCAGCGATGGCTCCGGGAACACCCCGAGGAGCGTTCCCAGACACTCGGCGGCCTCGACGTTCCGACCCGGGCGGTAGATGAGGGGCGGGGGATGGCCTCCGCAGGAGATGTCCACGACCACCGCGCCGTTCGAGTGGCGCACCCTGCCGAGGGTGGCGGTGCAGAAGCGGTCGACCTTGTTCCTGATGATCTGCCGGTTCACCAGGCCCAGCACCGAGCTCGGCTTCCGCCCGCCGGCCGCGGCGGTGCGGATCGTGTGCCGGACCAGGCCGGTGAGGGCAGCCGCCTCGGGCCCCTTGCCGCACACGTCTCCGAGGGCCACGCCCCACGTGCCCTCCCCCGACTCGAACACGTCATAGAAGTCTCCCCCGACGAGCTCGCGCCCCCCGGCCGGGCGGTAGCGGACGGCTAGCTCAACTCCGGGGATCTCCGGGATGTCGGTGGGGAGAAGACTGCTCTGGAGGGTCCGGGCCACCACGCTCCGCTCCTGGTGGAGGCTGGCGTTCTCGATGGCCAGGGCGGTGGTCCTGGCCAGCTCCACAGCGAAGTCCAGGTCTGCCGGGCCGAGCCGGCGTCGCGACTCGGCCGTGGCCAGGGTCAGCGTTCCCATGGGCCGCCCCCGCCCGATCAGGGGGACCACGATCACCGAGCGCAGCCGAAGGTCCTTGATCAGCCGGAGGTGCTGCTCGTCCCGAGCGACCCGGCGAACCAGCCCCTCGCCGACCTTCCGGAGGAGCAGCGGCCGGCCGGTGGCCATCACCTGTGAGGTCAGGCCGTGTGGATCCCCGGGGTCGCGCGGGTACCGTCGTAGGAGCGTCTCGACCTGTTCGACCCGTCGCGCGTCCGCGTGGGCGACATGGAGCCGGGACCCCGGGTCCCCGCTGGTCCGCGCCTCCACCGCGCACCAGTCCCCGAGCGTGGGCACGGCCAGCCGGGTCAGCGCGTCGAGGGTCTCGTCCACGTCGAGCGAGGTCGTGAGGGTGCGGTTCGCCTCGGCCAGGAAGGCCAGACGGCGCTGCCCCGCGCGGGCCCCTCCCCGGGCTGCCTCCTCGAAGGCCACGATCAGCGCCACCGCCAGGAACAGCACCAGGACGATCCAGTCATTGGTGGTGGGAGCGAACGTGCGCGGCTCCGTCCCCAGGTAGATGCTCCCGAGCACGAACGACAGCGTCGCCGAGACGACCCCCGGCAGCAGGCGGCCGATGAGGGCGGCGGGGGCGATCGCCAGGACGTACAGCCCAACCGGCCCGTCGGCCGCGATCGCGATCGGCGTCACCAGGGCGGGACCGGCCGCGGCCACGACAAGCCCGAGGAGGACGCGCCGAAAGCCCGGCCCGAGCACGAGCTCGTGCCAGAACCTGGTGGCCGGGCGTTCCACGCGGGTGTCCGTCTCGCCAAGAGCGTACTCCTCTGCGCCTGGAGGCAGGACGCCGGCCAGGGCTCCGGAAGGGTCTCCGGCGTACAATCCCGGGCGGGCGGCAGATGCTGGAGATCGCCACCACCGACGATCCGCGGGGGCTTCGGCTCGCCGGCGAGGTCGACCTGGCCACCGTGAAAGACCTGACGGCGGCGCTGGAACCGCACGTGCGGGAGGGGGGCGACATCACGCTCGACATGACCGGCGTCCGGTTCCTGGGCAGCTCGGGCGTGCAGGTGCTGATCAGGGCACTCGACACCCTCGACGGCCGGGGCCGCCTGATCCTGACCCACCCGGGGAGCAGCGTCCGGCGGCTCCTCGAGGTCATGGGACTGGACCGTTTCGAGAACCTCGAGGTCAGGACGTGAAGGGTCCCGGAACCATCAAACGCACGTTCCCCGCCACCCCGGAGGCGCTCACCGAGGTCCGGGGCTTCCTCCGCCGACAGGCCTCGGCCGCCGGGCTGTCAGAGGCGGTTACCGACGACCTGCTCCTGGCCGTGTCGGAGGCGTGCACCAACGCCGTGCTGCACAGCGGCAGCGACGAGTTCGACGTGGAGTGGCGCGACGGCCCCCGGGCGGTCGAGGTGGCTGTCCGCGACCGGGGAACCTTCCGCGGTCGGGTGCGGGTGACTGAGGTGGAGGGACCCGGCGGCTTCGGGATCCCCCTCATAGCAGCCCTCACCGATCGGGTGGAGATCAGCGAGGGCACGGCCTCCGTTCCCGGCACTCGGGTACGAATGACCAAGCGGCGCTCCTGATCCGACCGCGCCTCGGACGGGTAACGCCCGGCCAAACGGGGAAAGACCGAACGAGCGAGGAGGCTCGTGCCCGTGAGCGAGCAAATCAAGCTACAGCTCTCCCCCTCGCGCGTCGCGCCCGCGGCGGCGCGAGGGGCCCTCGGTCCCCTGCGCGGGGCCGTCGATGAGGAGACCCTGGAATCGACCGCGCTCCTGGTGACCGAGCTCGTCACCAACGCCGTGCTCCACGCCGGCCTCCAGGACCATGATGACGACGACTGGATCGGGCTCACCGTGGAGGCGTCCGAGGACCTGGTCCGGGCCAGGGTGACTGATCGCGGCGGCGGGTTCGCCCGCCCGCCACCCGACCCCCGGGTCGAGGACCCCTCCGGCTGGGGCCTGTTCCTGGTCAGCAAGCTCGCCGACCGGTGGGGCATCGAACGCGGCCGGGAGACCCTGGTCTGGTTCGAGATCGACCGACGACGGGCCGCCCGCTCACGACCCCGCTGAGGCCGCTACGCCAGCAGCCCCCGCACGAAGTACCAGACGAACACCGCTGAGACCACGTACAGCAGCCAGTGGACCTCGCGCCCCCGCCCTCGGAGCACGGCGATCACCGTGTACGTGAGGAACCCCGCGGCGACTCCGTTCGTGATGCTGAACGTGAACGGCATCAGCCCGATCGTGAGCAGGGCGGGGATCCCGATCCCCGGGTCCGCCCACTCGATGTCCCGGACCAGGACCATCATGTAGTACCCCACGATCACCAGGACCGGTGCCGTGGCCTCGGGGGGGATCAGCCCGGCCAGGGGCGAGAAGAACAGGGACAGCAGGAACAGGACTCCCACCACCACGGCGGTGAGGCCGGTCCGGCCGCCCTCGGAGATCCCCGCAGCGCTCTCGATGAACGTGGTGTTCGACGACGCCGAGGCCGCCCCGCCGGCCGCGGCCGCCACCGAGTCCACCAGCAGGACGCGGTTCATGCCCGGCAGCTTCCCCTCCCTGTCGAGGAGGCGGGCCTCGCCGCCGAGCCCGATCACCGTGCCCATCGTGTCGAAGAAGTCCGACAGCATCACGGCCACGATGGCGGCGAGCGCGGTGGCCACCGGGATGGCGTCGAACACGCCGAACGAGAACTGGCCGACGAGCCCGAAGTCGGGGCCCGACACGACGTCCTGCGGCACGGTGGCCACCCCTGGGCCCACCGCCGACCAGATGGCCCCGTCGCCCCATATCTCGTTGATCAGGATGGCGATCACGGTGGTGGACAGGATCCCGATCAGCAGGGCTCCCCGAACCCGCCGGGCCACCAGGCCGGCGGTGATGACGAGCCCGATGACGAACGTGAGCATGCGGAGCGTGGTGAGGTCGGAGTTGAGGGCCACTATGGTCCCCGCCTCCGGATGCACCACCACGCCCGCGTTCACCAGGCCGATGAACGCGATGAACAGGCCGATGCCGATCCCGATGGCCCGCTTCAGATCCATGGGGATCGCGTTGAGCACCGCCTCCCGGAACCCCGTCAGGACCAGGACCGTGATGATGAGGCCCTCGATGACGATGACGCCCATCGCCTCGGGCCAGGTCAGTCCCAAGGTGGCCACGAGCGTGAACGCCACGAAGGCGTTCAGGCCGAGGCCCGCGGCCAGGGCGAACGGGTAGTTCGCCACCATGCCCATGAGGATCGTCATCACCGCCGCCACCAGGGCCGTCACCGTGAGCACCTGGGGGAACGGGAGGCTCGTCCCCGATCCGTCCTGGACCGAGCCGAGGATCGCCGGGTTGACGAACAGGATGTAGGCCATCGTCAGCCACGTGGCCACCCCGGCGATGATCTCGGTCCGGACGGTGGAGCCTCGTTCGGAGATGTGGAAGAACCGGTCCAGGGCGCTGCCCGGCGCTCGGGTTCGGGATTCCGTCGTGGCCACCGCTTCCTCCTTTCGCGGGCGGGGGAAGGGTCGCCCAGGCGTTCAGTCGGGCGAAAGCATAGGAAGGTCGGCCCCGGGACGCAAAACGAGCGGTCAGGCCTGGAGCGGGACCAGCTCGAACCGCACGGTGTCCACCAGGCCCAGGTCCGTGATCTTCAGCTCCGGGATCACCGAGAGCGCTAGGAACGACATGGTCATGAACGGCGCCCGCAGGGACGAGCCCAGGTCGCGGGCTGCTTCCTCCAGACGCCGGGCCGCGGCCGCCACGTCCTCCGCCGGGAGGTCCGACATGAGGCCCCCGATCGGGCACGGGAGCTCGGCCGCCACGGTTCCCCCGGCCACGGCGACCTGGCCGCCCCCGATCTCGGCCAGCCGGCCGGCGGCCGCCGCCATGTCCTCGTCGTCCACCCCGACCACCACGAGGTTGTGGGCGTCGTGCGCGTGCGTCGACGCCAGCGCCCCTCGCCGCAGGCCGAACCCCCGGACGAAACCCAGACCGATGCGGCCGCTGCCCAGGTGCCGCTCGATCACGGCCACCTTCGCCAGGTCCCGTTCCGGCTCGGCCACGGCCTGCCCGTCACGGATCCCCGGCTCGGCCACCAGGGCCCGGGTGACGATCTCGCCGGGGTCCACGCCGATCACCCGAACCGGGCCCCCTGCCGGGATCCGGAACGCCGCCGCGTCAAGCGGGCCGATCCGCACGCTGTTCCGCATCCACGAGGGCGCCTCCACCCGCGGCATCTCCACCGGCCGCCCGCCCTCGGCGACCAGCCGCCCCCGCTTCCACACCGATACCGGCCGGAACTCGGTGAGGTCCTCGACCGCGACGACGTCGGCCAGGTATCCGGGGGCCACCGCGCCGTGGGCCCGGAGCCCGTGGTACCGGGCGGGGTGGAGCGTGCCCATCAGGATCGCGTCGGTCGGCGGGCACCCCAGGGCCACGGCCCGGCGGACCAAGTCGTTCACATGGCCCTCCTCGAGCAGGTGGTCGGGCTCCCGGTCGTCCGTCACGAGCATCGTGCCGGCCGGGCCATGCTCCAGGACCATGGGCAGGAGCGCCTCGAGGTTCCGGGCCGCCGAGCCCTCCCGGATCATGATCCACATCCCCAGCCGCCGCTTCTCCAGAGCCTCCTCGTGCGTGGAGCACTCGTGGTCGCTGCGGACCCCCGCCGCCAGGTACGCGTTCAGCTCCGGTCCCGACAGGCCGGGGGCGTGCCCGTCGACGTGACGGCCCATCCGCTCGGCGACCCCGAGCTTGGCGAGCGAGTCCTCCTCGGCGGCCACGACCGAAGGGAAGTTCATCATCTCGGCGAGCCCCAGCGCCCTCGGCTCCTCCGCCAGGAACCCCGCGATGTCCTCGGCCGTGATGGTCTCCGCGCTCGTCTCGAACGGGCTGGCCGGCACGCACGACGAGGCCATCACGAAGTAGTCGAGGGGGATGCCCTCCGAGGCCCGGAGCAGTGCCCGGACGCCCCGGAGCCCGAACACGTTGGCGATCTCGTGAGGGTCGAGGACCACGGTGGTGGTCCCCCACGGAAGCGCGGCCCGGGCGAACTGGTCGACCATCAGCTTCGTCGACTCGATGTGCATGTGGCCGTCGATGAAGCCGGGGAGCAGGATCAGGCCGTCGCAGTCCACGGTCTCCCGGCCCTCGTATTCGCCAAGGCCGGCCACGTAACCGTCGGCGATGGCCACGTCGGCGTCGAGGAGCTCACCGGTGAAGACCGAGAGCACCCGGCCCCCGGCGAGCACGAGGTCGGCGGACTCCGAGCGGCGGGCCACCGAGAGGCGGTGCCGCAGCCGCTCGAACGCCTCCTCCATGGCGGAAGGGTACGCCACGGGCGCTCAGGCGGCGAGTCGATCGACGGCCTGCCGGGCCGGCAGGATCCACCGGAACCGTCGGGGGATGGCCGGTCGACCGGCCCGTAACGCCGCCAGCGAGGCCCGCACGGCCGCGGCCCGTCCCGGCCCCCACCGCACCCCGTACATCGTCCGTAGCCTGGGCGGCAGGGTGCCGAACGCCCACCAGGCCACGGCCCGGAGGACCGGCCGCCACTCCGCCTCGCGGGGCGGGCTTCGGATCAGGGCCGCCACCCGGCGGGCGGCCTCGGTCACCCGCAGGTTGCCGCCGGCCACGACGTCGTCGATGTACGCGCGCAGCCCGGCCACCGTCGATGGCACCCGGTCGCGGGAGAGGCCCAGGAGCTCGGCCCCGACCATCTGCTCACGGTGGAACCGCTCCCGCTCCTTCGCGGTGAGCCGGCCCACGGTGAGCCGTTCGAACAGCAGGGCGCTGTCCACCAGGCACGCGTGGACCCACAGCAGGAGGTCGGGGTCCGTGGCGTCGTACGGCTTCCCCGTGACCCGGTCCACGCCACGGACGCGCCGGTGGACCTCGTTGATGCGGTCGGCGGCCGCCAGGGCCTCCTCGCTCGTGGCGAAGGTCAGGGCGTACGTGAGCCCAAGCGTCCGCTCCAGCCGCTTCCATGGGTTCCGCTCGTAGAAACCGGTCTCGGTGGCCCCCGCGATGACCAGCGGGTGTGCGGCGTGCATCAGGAGCGCCCGGGCCCCGCCGAACAGAACCGTGGTCTCGCGGTGGACCCGCCACGACAGGCTGTCCGGGCCGAAGAGGCCCGGGTCGGTCCGCGGCGCACCCGCCATCGAGCCGATGCTAGCGCCGCGAACGGGCCCCGAAGGACCCGTTCGCGCCCGCTTGGGTACAGCTACAGGGAGGTCCGGCGCCAGCGGCTGGCCCCGGCCCGCGACACGAGCCAGACGAGCAGGGCCGCCACCAGGAACGAGGCGATCCAGTCGACGCCGGCGGTCTCCTCGAACACCGCGCCGGCGAGCCAGCCGCCGATCACGGCCCCGATGATCCCCACCACGATGGTGACCAGGATCCCCATGCCGCTGGTCCCGGGGATCAGCAGACGGGCCACGACGCCGACGATGGCCCCGACCACGATGTAGCCGAGGATCGACTGGATGTCGACGTCCACGCGGCCGCCGCGCTGCGCGACCAGTGGCAGCGCCAGCAGACCGATGAGTGCGAGTCGATGGGTCTTCATGTGCGCCCTCCTTCTCTCTCCGGCGTCTTAGGTTACCCAGGCGGGGCCGGCGCAAACGAAGCATTCACGGCGCGCGGTAGTCCCCGCCCGCGCCGCCGCGCTTCTCGACCAGCCGCAGGTCGGCGATCCGGGCGGACCGCTCGAACGCCTTGGCCGCGTCGTACAGCGACAGCGCGGCCACAGCCGCGGCAGTCATGGCCTCCATCTCCACCCCGGTCCGGTCCGTGGCCCGCACAGTGGCCGTCACCACGACCCGGCCGGCCTCGATGTCCGGGGCCACCGCCACCTCGGCGCCGGTCACCGCCACCGGGTGGCAGAACGGGAGGAGGTCGGGGGTGCGCTTCACGGCCATGAGCCCCGCGATCCGGGCGGCTTCCAGCGGGTCACCCTTGGGCGTCCCGGCAACGAGGCGCTCGATCGTCCCCGCCTGGGCCAGGAAGATGCACTCCGCCACCGCAACGCGGTCGGTCACGTCCTTGGCGCCCACCTCGACCATCCGAGCGGCCCGCTCGTCGTTCATCCCTCGCCCCGCACACGCATGACCCGGACAGGTGCACCGGCCGCGGCGGTCTCCACGCCCACGGGGATAACGGCCAGGCCGTCTGCCCGGGACATCGTGGCCATCAGGTTCGACTGGCGTCCGCCCGTCGGGGCGGCCAGCCACGCGCCGTTCGATCGGCTTAGGCGGACCCGGGCGAACTGGACCTTCTCGCGCGGCCCGGCGACGTCGGCCTCGAGCGTTGCGGTGACCTCGGGACGCCCTGTGGGCCGCCCCATCATCGTCATGAGCGCCGGCCGCACGAACACCTCGAACGACACGAAGACCGAGACGGGGTTCCCCGGGAGGCCGAAGTACGGCCGGCCACCCACCACACCGAACGCCTGGGGCTTCCCCGGCTGCATCGCCACCTCGAGGAACTCGACGTCGTCCCCGGCCCCGAACGCGGCCTTCACCGGGTCGCGCTCCCCGACAGACACGCCCCCGGAGGACACCAGCACGTCGACACCCTCCGCGTCGGCCAGGGCACGCGCCAGCGCAGCCGGGTCGTCCGGGACCCGTCCCAGGGCCACCGGGATCCCGCCCGCCTCCAGCACGCACCCGTGGAGCGTGACGGCGTTCGCGTCGGGGATCCGGCCGGGGCCGAGGTGGGACCCGGGGTCTACGAGCTCGTCGCCCGTGGACAGGATGCCAACCCTGGCCCGGGGATGGCCGCGGACCGATGCCACGCCGGCCGAGGCCAGGAGCCCCAGATCCGCCGCCAGGAGGCGCTTGCCCCCGGGCACCAGGACCTCCCCGGTCGAGACGTCCTCTCCGGCCCGGCGCACGTACCGGCCGGCCGGCACCGGCGTCAGCACCAGCACCCGGTCGGCCTGGGGGATGGTCTGCTCGACCGGGACCACCGCGTCGGCGCCACCGGGGACCACCCCTCCGGTGGGGACGGCCACAGCTTCGCCCACCCCCACACCGGTCTCCGCCGCGGAGCCGATCCGGACCGCGCCGGCCAGACGGAGCGCCACCGGCCGATCCGGGGCCGCGCCGGCCACGTCGGCCGCGCGAACCGCGAAGCCGTCCATCGCGGACGACGTGAACGGCGGGAGGTCCATCGGCGCCGCCACGTCGGCGGCGAGGACGCACCCATGTGCATCCACCAGCGGCAGGTCGGCCGGGGGGAGTGGCTCGATCCGCGACAGGGCCCGAGCGCGAGCCTCGTCGAGCGGCACCAGCGGCGCCCCGGTGTCGTGGTCGTGCCCAGGCTTCACGGGTCCAGCCCGATCCACCGCTCGCCGGCCGAGCCGACCTCCTTCTTCCACACCGGCAACCGCTTCTTCACCTCGTCGATCACGTGACGGCATGCATCGAACGCCTCGGCACGGTGGGGGGCCGAGCATGCCACCACCACCGTCCGCTCCCCCACGCCGAGCCCGCCCACGCCGTGGAGGACGGCCACGCCCTCCAGCGGCCACTTCGCCGCCGCCTCCTCGGCCACCTCGCGCAGCACGCGCTCGGCCATGGCCTCATAGGCCGAGTACTCCAGCCGCTCGACCCGTCCGCCCTCGGCCCGGACCGTGCCCACGAAAGCGACCGTGCCCCCGGCCTCGGGGGAGCCGACGACCCGGAGGGCCTCGTCCACCGACGGCCGGTCCCGCAGCCCCACGGCGATACGGACCTGTCCCCCGGCCACCGGCGGGAGGAGGGCCACCTCGTCGCCCGGGCGGACCCGGCGCTCGGACGGGACCACCTCGAGGTTGACGGCCACTTGGAGCGCGGAGGCGATCCCGGCGAACGACTGGTGCTGCCGGGTCACGGCCTCGAGGACCTGGCCCGCCGTGACCTTCTCGTCCAGGGAGACCGTCACCTCGGTCGCGCCGGCGCGATCGGCCAGCCCGCCGAAAAGCCTTACCCGGACGTTCACCGGCCCCCCCCGGCCAGCGAGCCGCCCTCCCGCCCCGTCCTCGAGGCGACCAGCCCGGCCAGGATGGACAGCGCGATCTCCTGGGGCGTCCGCGCACCGATGTCGAGGCCGACCGGCGTCTCCACCCGCCCCTCCTCCACGCCGAGCTCCCGGAGCCTCTCCAGGTTCGGGCCGGCGTGCCGGCGGCTGCCCATCACACCGGCGAACCCGGCCCCCGCCGCCACGAGGGCCGCCACGTGCTCGGCCACAAGTGGCGCGTCGTGATCGGTGTGCACGACGTCGAGCTCCCCGGCCACGCCGAGCCCTTCCGGCGACTCGACCACCCGGCCGGCCGCCTCCTTGTGCTCCTCGGTGACCCGCTCGGCCCGGGGCTCCACCAGCACGGTGTCGTACCCGAGGTCGGCCCCCCACCCGAGGAGCCACCTCGCCACCGGCGTGGCCCCCAGTACGACCAGGGTGGGCCGGTGGGACGGCTTCGGCTCCAGGAACACCTCGACCGAGCCGAGCTCGTGCTCGTACGTCCGCACCACCGGCTCGCCGCCGTCAAGCACCCCCGGAGCGTCGGCAGCGGCGGCGCCGTCGAACTCCGCGCACCCCAGCGTCCCATCGACCGGGCCCGACCGCCCAACGACCAACCGCTGGCCCGGTCTGCCCGGAGGGGAGCCGTGGACACGGACGGCAGTGGCCACCACGATCGGCTCCGATGGGGCATCGGGAGAGGCGGAGGTGGGCGGCCGGTGGACGGTGTGACCGGCCAGGAGCTCCAGCGCGTGGGGCAGGATGGGGAGGACGGCCTGGAGGCTCTCCACGGCGCCGCGGGGGCCGCCGGGCAGGTTCAGGACCAGGGCACGGCCGATCGTCCCGGCCACCCCCCGGGAGAGATCGGCCATCGGCGTGCCGGCCCGACCCGCGGCCCGCATCGCCTCGGCCAGCCCGGGCGCCTCGCGCTCGATGACTGCCAGGGTGGCCTCCGGCGTCACGTCACGTGGCCCGAACCCCGTACCCCCGGTGGTGACCACCAGCGAGGCCGACGCCGCGAGGTCGCGCAGAGCCCGCTCGATGCGATCGCGCTCGTCCGGCACGATCTCGCGCCGCACCACCTCGAAACCCGCCACGTCGAGGGCGTCCGTCACCGCCGGGCCGGAGGCGTCCTCGCGGGACCCCTCCGCCACGCCGTCGCTCACCGTCAGCAGCGCCACCGGCGGCCGGTCCATGGGCCGATGCTACCGGCCGGACGTCTCGTCGGTGGGGTGCGGCGAACCTCCCCGCGTGAGATCCGACCGGATGTGGAACGATGGGCCTCGTGCGAGCCTCATCCCGCGACGGAACCGCCACCGAGGTCGAGCAGCGCGGCCTGGTCGACGGGTTCGGCCGGGTGGCCACCGACCTCCGGGTCTCGGTGATCGACCGGTGCAACTTCCGGTGCACGTACTGCATGCCGGCGGAGGGGCTCCCCTGGCTGGCCCGTGAGGAGGTGCTGACGGCCGTCGAGATCGAGCGGCTGGTCCGTCTGCTGGTGGCGGCGGGGATCCGCGAGGTGAAGCTGACCGGCGGCGAGCCCACAGCCCGCCCCGACCTCCCCGACATCGTCCGGCGGCTCCGGACAATCGCTCCCTCGTTGGAGCTGTCCCTGACCACGAACGGATACCTCCTCGACCGGCTGGCCGCACCGCTGGCCGAGGCGGGCCTCGGCCGGGTCACGATCTCCTGCGACTCCCTCCTCCGGCACCGATTCGCCGAGATGACCCGCCGCGACGCGCTTGACCGGGTCCTGGCTGGGCTCCGGGCCGCCGGCGCGGCCGGGCTCCGGCCGATCAAGGTGAACTGCGTGGTGATCGGGGGGACGAACGACGAGGAGGCCGTGGCGTTCGCCGAGCTGGCCCGCCGGGCCGACGTCGAGGTCCGGTTCATCGAGTACATGCCGCTCGACGCGGAGCGCCGGTGGGAGCGGGACAAGGTGGTTCCCTCGGCCATGCTCCGGGACAGGATCCACGGCGTGCACCCCCTGGTGCCGGCCAACGGGAACGGGCCCCAGCCGGCCACGGTGTTCCGGTTCGCCGACGGCGCCCCCGGGCGGGTGGGGTTCATCGCTTCCGTGACCGAGCCGTTCTGCGAGACGTGCAACCGGATCCGGATCACCGCGGACGGACAGCTGCGGGCGTGCCTGTTCTCGCTGGAGGAGACGGATCTGCGAGCCCCGCTCCGAGCCGGGGCGTCGGACGGGGAGCTCGCGGAACTTGTTCGGGCCGCGGTGGGAGCGAAGTGGGCCGGGCACCGCATCGACCACCCCGACTTCGTCCGGCCGGACCGCAGCATGTCGATGATCGGTGGCTGAGGGCCGGTTCCGGATCGGGCCCGGCGAGGCCACAGGGGCCGTGGCCGATCTCGGCGTCCTGGTGCCGCTGGCCGGCTCGCTGATCCTGGTGAACGGCCTCGATCCCGGCGCCGTCCTGATCGGCGCCGGGCTCTTCCCTCAGTCGAGGGGGAAGGGCCCGGACCGGCCCGGGTCGTACTCGGCCAGCTCGAACACGTCCTCGTAAGCGACCACCACGTCGCCGGCCACCCAGAACGGTCGGGACCACCCGGAGGCCACGGCCGTGTACTGCCACCGGGCGGCCCGGAACCGGCCGGCCGGCGTGGCCACCTCCTCCTCACCCTTCAGCTCGTAGCGCTGGCGCATCGCCACCGGCTCGCAGGTGACCGGCCGGAGGTACAGGACCTCGATCTCCGCCGATCTGCCGAGCCGGTTCGCCGTCACCGCGTTGAAGCACGGCGAGAGGTAGTCGAGCTCCACCTCCGGCCCGAACGCCACCTCCACCGCGGCGCCGTCCCGGACCGCCGTGGCGTGGTCGTCCTCCACGATGAGGGCCAGGTCGTGCGAGCCGGTCTCGATGCGCAGCCGGACCGGGCGCCACGAGGCGTCGACCACGAAGTCCACCACCTCTGGGTGGGGCTCGGGCACCGAGGTCTCGATCTCCGCGAAGTACCGCCATCCCGCCGGGCCCGGGGCGCACCGGAAGGACTCCGTCCCCACGGGCCGGCCCGTCCCGTCGAGGACCGAGTACCGTCCGGCCGGCATCAGCCGGCACCCACGGGACGGTACCGGGTGAACAGGAGGACCAGCCCCAGCAGCGCCACAGCAGCTCCGAACAGGAACACGCCGCCGTACCCGAACCCGTGGGCCACGAACCCCAGGGCGGCCGGGCCGATGCCGAAGCCGACGTCCACCATCGCGGTGAACGTGGCGATGGCGGCACCTCGCTGGCCCGGCGCCGCGTCCCGAAGGGCCAGGGCCATCAGTGCCGGGAACGCCAGGGCCTGCCCCACCGCGTAGACGGCGGTGGCCACGAACAGGCCGGTCGTGGTCCCCCACACACCCATCAGCGCCAGTCCTGCGGCGGACACCACCAGCGAGACCCTGGCGGCCCGGACCGGGCCCAGCGCGTCCGGCAGCCGGGCCCCCAAGAACCGGATGGCCAGCACGATCCCCGAGAACAGCACGAACACCCCCCGGGATCCGGAGAGCCCCAGCTCCCTGGAGTACAGGGGGACGAAGGCGAAGAACCCCGCCGCCCCCCAGATGCTCGCCAGGATCGCGGTCCCTGGGAGCAGCGCGCCTCTGTGGATCAGCCGGGACGGCATGCCCTCGGTCCGGATCGTCTGGACCCGGACGCGAAGGGTCAGGGCGCCGGCCAGCAGGCCCAGCGCCGCAGAGGCCAGCCACACGAGGTCGAACCGGCCCTGGCCCAGCACGACCTCGCCGATGACCGGGCCCACGGCGATCCCGGTCCACAGCGCCAGCGAGAAGAAGCTGATCGCCTCGCCCCGACGCTCGTCGGGAGCCATGTCGGCGATGGCGCTGGCGGCGCCGGTGAAGAACAGCGCCTCGCCGACACCGGTGAGGAGGCGCATGCCGACCAGCGCGGGGACCGATCCGGCCACCACGTACCCCCCCACAGAGACGACGAATGTTCCGATCCCGATCAGCATCGGCAGCCGCCGTCCCCGCCGGTCGGCCAACCGGCCCGCCCACGGCCTCACCAAGAGTGCCGTGACGCTGAAGGCCCCCACGGTGACGCCGACCGACACGTCGCCGCCGCCGAGCGGTCCGCGGACATACAGGGGAAGCACCGGTAGCACCACCCCCACCGCCACGAAGTAGGCCAGCGTCGCCAGCGAGATCAGGACGAACGCCGGCGTGACGAGTCGATCCCGGTCACGAGCTCCCGGCACGGCCGCCGAGTCTAGCGGCTTCGGATCAGGTCACGGGGAACGGCCACTGCCACCACCACGGGACCGGAGACGCTTCCACGCGCTCGACCCACTTCACCCACCAGAAGCCCCGCCGGCCCGGGGCCACCAGGCGCGCCGGGAAGCCGTGGCCCGGGTCGAGCGGCCGCCCGCCGACCCTGGTGGCCAGGAGCAGCCGAGGCAGATCTGCGGCGGGGAACCGGCGCGGATAGCCCGTGACCGACACCACCCGCACGCTCCTGGCCTCACCGACGTCCGGGAGGAGCCGCCACAGCCACGCTCCCTCCCAGACCTGGTCCGCGTACCAACCGCCGGTGCAGTCGAGGGTGGCCCGGAGCCGGTCGTCGAAACCGATCAGCTCCTCGTACGCCCACGTCCGCGACCCGTCGCCGGCCACGACCTGGAGCCGCCACGAGGCTGCGCCGATCGAGGGCACCGGGTCGTCCAGCCACTGCGTCACCGGCATCTCCTCTGGCCGGCCCGACCCCCGCTCGTGGGAGCCGGTGAACCGCCGGTCCGCCCCGGGGAGGCCGGCCACGCGGACCAGGCCCTCCAGGCCCGCGTAGGCCACGCCGGCCCCGCCCAGGACCGCCCCAGCCCGGAGCAGGGTCCGCCGGGAGAGGTCGGTCCGCCGGGGCCGGACCCGACGAGCCAGCACGTGCCAGACGGCCAGGGGGATCGACAGGAGCGCCGCGCCCACGTGCACCTGCATCGCGGTCACCGGGCCCACGTCCACCAGGAGGCCCGTGGAATGAAGGACACCGAAGGTCACCGCGGTCCCGGCGAGGACGGTGAGCGCCACCGACGCCCACGACCCCGGCCGGCGGCGACGGAGGCCCCGGCGGGCGATGGCCGACTTCCACGGCGCCAGGAGGACCAGGCCGAGGCCGGCCGCGCCGTGGGCGATCACGGCCACCCGGCCCCAGCCCGACCCGATCCCGTAGGCCAGGGCGCCGGTCAGGATCGCGGCCGCCAGGAGCACCAGGAGCGCCAGGTTCGTCCGCCGCCCGGCCATCACCAGGAGCGTATCCCGGGCGTATGCTGGCCGGCATGGAGGCCCGGCGGGACTCCGAGGAGGTGTGGGACCTGATCCGCCGCGCGGACGATTTCGTCAAGTACTCCCCGAACCGTGATCCGGCCGCGGCCCGGGCGCAGGCCCGCCGGCAGCTCGAACGGGCTGCCGAGGCGGCCTCGGCCCTAACCGACCCCGCCGCCCGAGACGCCCTGACCGAGCAGGTCCAACGCCGCCTCGACGACCTCGACCGGGCCGGGGACGATGCCGACGGCTGAGGCGAGCGCCCGGGTCCCGCCGGGCCAGCGGCTCACCAAGGGGTGGCCGATCCTCCACGCGGAGGGGATCCCGCCCTTCGACCCGGCCGCGTGGCGGTTCCGGGTCACCGGCGCCGTGGACCGGACCGCCGAGTGGAAGTGGGACGAGTTCCGAGCGCTTCCCTCGGTCACCGTGACCTCGGACATCCACTGCGTCACCGGCTGGTCGAAACTCGACAACAGCTGGGAGGGCGTGGCGTTCCGCGAGGTCCTCGAGCGCGCGGGGCCCAGCGCCGGCGCGACCCACGCCTTGGTCGAGGCGCCCTCGGCGTACACCGCGAACCTTCCCCTCGACGCGCTCACCGACGACGACGTGCTGTTGGCCTGGTCGCACGACGGCGCCCCGCTCCCCCCCGAGCATGGTGGCCCCCTCCGGCTCGTTGTGCCGAAGCGCTACTTCTGGAAGAGCGTGAAGTGGGCCGTGGGGGTCCGCGTGCTCGACCGGGACGTCCGCGGGTACTGGGAGGAGCGTGGCTACCACAACGAAGCCGACCCCTGGGCCGATCAGCGGTACGCGTGGCAGGAGAGCCGCTGAGCCGCCTCCTGGTGGCCACGACCGGCGGGCTCCACGATCTCGACGGGCTCGCCGGCCTGCAGGACCGCTCCCTGGTGGCGCTGGCCGGAGGGGCGGAGGTCGCCTGGGCTCTCGACCGGGAGGGCGCCATCCTCCGCTCCGACGACGGGCGGTGGGAGAAGGCCGGCACGCTGGCCGATCCTCGTCCCCGCTGCCTCCTCCCCCATGAGGACGGCTTGCTGATCGGCACCGCGGAAGCCCATCTGTTCCGGCTGCGCCGAGACGTGGTGGAGCCGGTGGAAGCGTTCGACGAGGTTGCCGGGCGAGACCGCTGGTTCACGCCGTGGGGCGGTCCGCCCGACATCCGCTCCCTGGCCGCGGACGCGGCCGGCACCGTCTACGCCAACGTGCACGTGGGTGGGATCGTGAGGTCGACGCCGGAGGGCGGGTGGCGGCCCACGATCGACATCGAGACCGACGTCCACCAGGTGATCGCCCACCCGGATCGCGCCGGGCTGGTCCTGGCGGCCGCGGCCTTCGGCCTGGCTCGGAGCGACGACGGCGGCGAGACGTGGGCGATGAACGACGAGGGGCTCCACGCGCCGTACAGCCGGGCGGTCGCCGTCGCGGACGACACGGTCCTGATCACGGCCTCCACGGGGCCTTCGACCCGGCAGGCCGCCGTGTATAGCCGGCCGCTCGACGGGTCGGGGCCGTTCGAGCGGTGCGCGGGGGGGCTCCCGGAGTGGTTCCCGTCGAACATCGACTCGCACTGCCTGGCCGCCGAGGGCCCCAGGGTGGCCTTCGGGACGGCCGAGGGACAGGTGTGGGCCTCCGCCGATCAGGGGCGAACCTGGGACCTCGCCCTCGACGGGCTCCCCCGGGTCACCGCCGTTCTGTGGTCGGCCTGACCCCGAGGTCAGCGCAGCTTCGGCAGATCTCCAGCTTCAGGAAGTCCGGGCGGCGGCCCGGCCGCCCTTCCGGCCCGCGGCCTGCTTCTGGGCCGAGGTACCGCCCTGCGATCGCGTCGCGCGCCGCTGGCCGCTCCCCGACTTCTTGCCGCCCCGGCTCGACGCCCCAGGCGAGTTCGCGATGCGGGCGGCCCGACCCTTCGACATCCCCTTCTCCTTGAGCCGCTCGTACTGCCTCTCGTTCTTGACGCTCGGTCGCTTGTTCGGCATGCCTCTCACCTCCTGAGGAAGGTGATTCCCCGCGTCGATGGGGGGAAACGCGGGTACGGTCTGCGTGCCATGAGCACCGGCGCGACGAACGGGGCCCTGGCCGAACTCCTCGCCGGAGCCGCCGCAGGCGAGGAGGGACACCGCCGACGAGCCCTCCGCCGGGCCGCCCGGGCGGCGCTCCTGTGGCCGGAGGAGGCCGAGGACCTCGACCGGGCCGGCCGCCCGCTGACCGAGCTGCGGGCGGTGGGGCCGTGGGTGGCCGACCGGGTCCGAAACTGGCTCGACGAGCCTCCCCCGGTCCCGACGCCGCCCGAGGTCCGGCGGGGGTTCATGACCAGGGCCGAGGCCCGCCGCATCCTGGCCGACCACCCCTCGGCCCCCAGGGCGCGGGCGGACCTCCAGATGCACAGCACGTGGAGCGACGGCACCATCTCCATCGAGGAGATGGTGGCCCGCTCGGCCACGCTCGGGCGCGAGTACGTCTCGATCACCGATCACTCCGTCGGCCTCCCGATCGCCGGCGGGATGGACGAGGCCACCCTGCTCCGCCAGGGCGTCGAGATCGACCGCCTGAACGCGGCGGGGGCCGGGCCCCGCATCCTCCGGTCGATCGAGATGAACCTCTCGCCCGAGGGCCAGGGGGACATGGACCCCGGCGTCCTCCGGGGGCTCGACCTGGTGCTCGGCGCGTTCCACTCGAAGCTTCGGCTCACCGAGGACCAGACCGACCGGTACCTGGCCGCGGTCCGGAACCCGTCCGTGCACGTGTTGGCGCATCCCCGGGGGCGCCGATGGGACACCCGCCCCGGGCTCCGCGCCGACTGGCCGACGGTGTTCGGGGCGGCGGCTGAGGCCGGGACCGCGCTGGAGATCGACGCGTTCCCCGACCGCCAGGACCTCCAGGTCGAGCTGTCGGAGCTGGCCCGCGAGGCGGGAGTGTGGATCTCGATCGGGTCCGACGCCCATCACCCCGACGAGCTCGACCACCTGGAGATCGGGGAGGCCGCCGCCATCCGAGCCGGGATCCCTCCGGATCGCATCCTGAACCTGCTCCCCGCGGAAGGGGTCGTGGCCTGGGCGAAGGCGAAACGGGACCGAGTTTCGGGTCCGTGAAACGGGGGAATGAATCGACGCGTTGCCTTTCGGTTCGCCCCGAACGACCCCGGACCACCTCGAGTCGCACGCCACGGTCCTTCATGACGTGACCTCGGTCCTCGATGGGGCCGGGGTCGCCCACGTGGTGTTCGGCAGCCTGGCCACCGTGGCCCTGGGCCGTCCGCGCCCGCTCAGCGCGGACGAGGACATCGACCTCCTGATCCGGCCGCCGGATGCGGCACGCGTGGCCGATCTCCTGTCCTCCTCCGGCTACGTGGTGGAGGAGACCGATCCCTCGTGGATCCGCAAGGCGAAGCGACTCGGGGTGACCGTCGACCTGATCCACCGGGCCGGGAGCGAGGTGCACCTCGACAGGGAGATGCTGGAGCGCGCGCCGTCGGTGGAGGTACTCGGCTCCTCCGTCCGCCTGATCCCCCCCGAGGACCTCGCGGTGATCAAGGCGGTGCTCCACGACGAGACCCGGCCCGGCGACTGGTTCGACGCGCTGGCCCTGACCGCCCGTCCAGGCTTCGACTGGGACTATCTGCTGCGCCGGGCCCGGGGGCACGGGGTCCAGCGGATGCTCAGCCTTCTGCTCTACGCTCGGGCCGACGGGACGAAGGTTCCGGAGCGGGTCCTGGCCGAGCTACTCGACGCCGTGCCCCGCTAACTCGCTTCACCCTTCGACGAGCCGGACGTTCGGGCGGTCCACGATCCCCGACACGGCCAGGATCCGCCGCACGATCCCCCGCGGGTTCCGGAGGACCAGGGACCCCCGGTCCCCGAGCGTCACCAGGCCCCGGCAGATGAGGTCGAGGCCGGTGCTGTCCATGAACTCCAGACCGGACAGCTCGAGGACCACGGTGGCTCCGGGCCGCCAGGCGGCATCCACCAGGTCCCGAGCCGTGGCCGCCGTGGAGAGGTCGATCGTCCCCGTGAGCGAGTACCCGGACCCGTCGGGAAGAGGAATCACCTTCAGGGTGGGCTCCGGCTCCACGGACGCCGACAGGTTCACGTCATCCGTTCCGGATATCACGGGCGAACGCTACCGCCGAAGTCCCTTCCCGTCGGTACGGTGGCGTACGGACCGTTTGGCCGGCCGGGTCTCGGGAACATACAGACCAGCAAGGAAACCAGGCCGATGAACATCCCGAGCGGGAACCGACTCGTTGACGCGCTCCCTGGGCCGGACCGCCATGCCCTCGCGTCCGGAGCGCATCGTCGTCGTCTCGAGCAGCGGGAAGTGCTGTGGGAGCCGGGCGAACGGATCGACGTCGTGGCCTTCCCGATCAGTGGCGTCATCTCGCTGCTGACGTCGACCGTCAACGGCGATGGCGTGGAGCTGGCCACCATCGGCAAGGAGGGGATGGTCGGGGTATCGGTCGTCCTCGGTGGCCGGGACCGGCCGATCGAGCGGGCGGTCGCCCAGATAGCCGGCGAGGCCCTGCTGATCGACGCGAACGACTTCGAGGCCCGCCTGGGCGAGAGCGTCCAGCTTCGGAACCTCATGCTCGGGTACACGCACACCCTGCTGAAGCATGTCGCCCAGGGCGTGGCCTGCAACCGACTTCACCCAGTGGAGCAGCGATGCGCCCGGTGGCTGCTTGCCACGCGGGATCGGGTGGATCGGGACGAGCTCGAACTCACCCACGAGTTCCTGGCCCAGATGCTCGGGGTGCGCCGGGCCTCGGTCTCCGAGACCCTGGGGGTCCTCCAGCGGGCCGGGCTCGTCGGCACCCGTCGGGGAGCCATCCTGATCGAGGACCCGTCCGGGCTCCGGGACGCCGCGTGCGAGTGCTACGAGGTCGTGCGAGAGGAGTACGACCGACTCCTGCCCGCGGACTGAGACCCGGGCCGCACCCCGTCGCCGACCCGGTAGACCTTGTACGCGTGACCGATCACGGTCTCGGCCACGTTGCGCACGGTGATCCCACCGGCGGTCACGCCCTTCTCCTTCCCCCGATGGGCATGACCGTGGATCACCAGGTCGGCGCCGGCCCGATCGATGGCCTCGGCCAGGAGGTAGCTGCCCAGGAACGGGAAGATCTCCAGGCGCTCCCCGGCGAGCGTCGCGTCGACCGGCGCGTAGTGGAGGAGCGCGATGCGGACATCGGCCCGGAGCCCCGCCAGGGCCTCCTCCAGCCCGGCCGCCAGCGTCTCGGTGTGGCCGACGAAGGCCTTCATCTCGTCCTCGCCGAACGCGGATGCCGAGGCCCCGGCGAACCCGCCCCCGAAGCCCTTGGTCCCGGCGACGCCGAGGCGGGTGCCGTCGATCTCGAGCACCACGCCCTCGCGCTCCAGGACCCGGACGCCGGCGCCCTCGAGGTGCTCGCGGATCCGGGCCTCCTCTCCCGAGTGGTGGTCGTGGTTGCCGAGGACCGCCACCACCGGCACGCCGAGGTCCCGCAGCTCCTCGGCCACGATGCGGCCCTCCTCCTCGGTCCCCCGGCGGGTCAGGTCGCCGGCCAGGAGGAGGATGTCGGCGCGCTGGGGGAGACCCTCGAACCGTGGGCGGATCGTGCCCACCGAGTCCGGCCCGGCGTGGAGATCCCCGACGGCGGCGACCCTGGTCACGACACCGGTTCCGACGGCCCCGGGCCCAGGTCCTCGGTCACCGAGAGCTCGTTGTGCACCTCGAGCTCCGGGGCCACCTCTCGGACCACCCGCTCCACGGCCTCCCGGCGCTCGGACGTGGCCACGGCCCCGGCCAGGAACACCCGGCCGCCGGCGATCCGCACGTCGAGCTCGAGCTCCCCGGTGCGCGGGTCGATGGCCAGAGCATCCTGGATCCGGGCCACCACGTACTCGGGCTGCCCGCCGCTCACACCGCCACCTCCTCCCGAGCCGCCTCGAGCACGGCCTCGATGGCGTGGTCAGGCACGACCTGGTCGTTCGACCGGGCGTAGTAGAGGAGGCTGAGGACCCGGAGCGGACCGTGATCCCGGGCCCGATGCACCAGGTAGGCCCAGTCGAGGTCGTCGCGGCGGAGCAGCGCCAGCGCGTCGAACCAGTGCCTGGGGCTGTGCTCCTTGTGGACCAGTGCCTTGATCACCACGAGGTCCTCCGCGGGGATCACCGGGACGCGGCATCCCTCGACGTCGGCTCGGCGGGCCCGGCCGATCATCTCCTCGTCGAGAATGACGCCGCCGGAGGACACGAAGATCACGTCGATCAGCACCCGGTCCTTGAGGGCCTTGTACAGCCACCTGGGGTTCGTCTCCTGGGTCCGGAACCCCGCCGCCGATAGGACCTCCAGCGCCGGGCGGGCGTCCTCCGGCCGGAGGAACACGTCGATGTCGTGGGTCCAGCGGGGACGGCCCAGCGCGGCCGAGGCCAGCCCACCCATGAACAGGTGGGGGAGGCCGCTCCGGTCGAACGCGGCCACGGTCTCCTCCAGGACGGCGAAGAAGGTGGCGTCGTCGACCTCGACCTGCCCCTCCCAGAGGGCGGCCTCGGTCACGGTCGCTTTGCTCATCGTTGTGCTGGTACCCATCCCCGGCGGCGGGAAACGGGGCGCCGGTACACTCCCCCTCGATGCCCCGGTGGGCTCCCTTCGCCGTCGCCCTCGTCCTGGCCGGCTGCATGGCCGAGACGGTCACCCCGGCGCCCCGAGCCACCGGGCTGCAGTGGCGGGAGCTCGCCCCGATGCCGACCCCTCGGACGGAGGTCGCCGCGGCCGTGGCCGACGGCAGCATCGTCGTGGCCGGCGGTTTCGCTCCCGGCGGAACGGTTCCCACGGTCGAGGTCTACGACGTCGCCGCGGACGAGTGGACCGCCGGCCCAGACCTCCCGGTTGGCGTGAACCACGCCATGGCCGCGTCGTTCGAGGGCGAGGTGTACGTGTTCGGAGGGACGCTCGGTGACGGCGAGATCAGCGACGCCGCGTTCGTCCTCCGCGACGGGGCCTGGCAGCCGCTCCCGCCCATGCCCGAGCCCCGCACCGCCGGCGGCGCTGCGGTGGCCGGCGACCTGATCTACGTGGTCGGCGGCGTGGGGACCGAGGGGGTGGCCGAGCGGACCCTGGTCCTCGACCCGGCCGCTGGGCGGTGGTCGGTGACGGAAGGTCTCGGGCGGCCCAGGGAGCACATGGGGGTGGCCGCCGACGGGGATCGTGTCTTCGCTGTGGGCGGCCGGGCCGGGAGCCTGGCGGGGTTCCCCGACGTTGAGGTGCTCGATCCGGCCACGGGCTCGTGGACGCCGCTCCCCGACCTCCCCACGCCCCGCGGGGGGATAGCCGCCGCGGCGACCTCGAACGGGTACGTGGTGGGCGCCGGCGGCGAGGAGGAAGGAGGAACGTTCGACGAGGTCGAGGCGTTCGATGTCGACGCCGAGCGGTGGCTGGCGGCCCCCCCGATGCCCACGGCCCGCCACGGCGTCGGCGTCGTCGCCGTGGGCACGACGGTCTACGTCATCGCCGGCGGCGTGGAGCCGGGGCTGTCCTTCTCCGGCGCGGTCGAGGCCATCGACCTGGCACCCCTCGGCTGAGGAGCCCGTGATCCGGGCCGGTCAGGTGGACGGGGGCCCGGCGCCCTGCCCCTTCAGCCGCTTGGCCACCCTCCGGGTCCGGCCCGCCGGGGGCGGCTCGTCCTTCCCGGCCCGGATGACGTCCTCGTAGCCCATGCCCCCCCGTTCCGGGAACAGCTCCAGGAGCCGCTGGTACACCCACAGGAAGAGGTCCCCCTCGGTAGCCGTCGGGTACAGCTCCAGGAGGTTCTCCCTCCGGATCGCCTCGACCGTCGGTCGGTAGACCCGGTCGTACCAGTCCGCGGCCACCTCCTCCGGGGGAAGGACCTCCCCGCGCTCCTGCATCAGGTGATAGCCGTGAACCTTCACGTTCTCCAGGAGCTGGATGTAGCCCTGTGCTCTGGTGAACTCGATCCGAGCCTCCGGACGGGCCCGCTCCAGGCCCGACTCCTCCATGAAGATCCGCTCCTGCTCCGCATGGATGATCCGGCCGAGATCGGCATCGGCGGGTAGCCTCCACCGGGATCGCAGCTCCGTGACCTCCGCATCGATGTGCGACATCCGCCGCTGCCGGGCGATGGCCACCCGATGGTGACCGTCGATCACGAAGTACGCCTCGCCGAGCCGGTACACCTGGATCGGGGGAAAGTCTCCCTCGGGAAACGCTTCCTCCACGCGGCGCCAGCGGTCCTCCACGCGCCGACGGCGAGGGAGGAAGTCCCGGTCGAACTCCCCGGCACGGTCGACGGTCCCGACGATCTTGGAGACCTCGATCGGCATGATTCCCAGATAGCTCTGCTCGAAGGCCCTGAGTCGGCGGCTCACCTCGTCGAGAGGGAGGAGATCGGCGGGCCGTGGGCTGCGGCGGATCAATCGAGCGAGCCTCCGGTAGGCCTGGCGACGGCGAGCCCTCTCGTACGTGGACCCGGTGATCCTGTCCATCACGCGGCCACCTCGACGATCCTGGACGGGACGGCGTTCACCACCAGAACCTCCTCCAGCCGCCGATCGGGACGCTCTTGCCCGTACGGATGGATGTGGCCGTGCACGAGGAGCTTGGGACGGAGCCGTCCGGCCAGCCGGTGGAACGCGTCGAACCCCCTGTGGGCCGGATCATCCTCATCCCCCAAGCCGAGCGGCGGGGCGTGAGTGACCAGGACGTCGAGGCCTCCCAGGCGCCGGGCCCGGCGGGCCAGCCGGCGAGCCCTGCGGCGCATCTGCCCCTGCGTGTACTGGTTCGGGCCCTCCCGGTACCGGACCGAGCCTCCCAGCCCGCCCACCCGGAGCCCCCGGGTCCGCTCCACGCGCCCGTCCACGTTGGTGCACCCTGCCGGACCCGGAGGATCGTGGTGTGGAAGCACCGCGGCCAGGTCGATCGGCGCGAGGCCCAGGCCCTGATCGATCTCGGGCCGGTCGATGAGGTCGGGGTCGTGGTTGCCCGGGACGTACAGGAGCGGCACGTTCAGGACCGTCACCAGGTACTCGAGGTAGTCGAACGGGAGATCGCCGCAGGAAACCACGAGGTCGGGTGCCGCCCGCGTGAGGTTGTCGGGCACGAACAGTGCCTCGTTCACCTCGTCGGCGACGGCCAGGACCCTGGTCACCGCTCCATGCTACGAGCCTGCCGACGACGCGACCCACGCCGTGTAGCGTGAGGGTATGGAGCGCCGGTGACATGCCCCTTCCCGGCTGGCTCGGACGGTTCAACCGCGTCGCCACCAACCGCGCGACTCGACCCTTGGCGCGACGGTTGCCCTGGTTCGCCGTGGTCGTTCATCGGGGGCGCCGGTCCGGTCGAACCTACCGGACCCCAGTGAACGCGTTCCGATCCAACGACCGGTACCTGATCGCCCTGACCTACGGCCGGGACCGTGACTGGGTGAAGAACGTCCTCGCTGCCGGGGGATGCCACCTCGAGACGCGGGGCCGGACGATCCGGGTCGTCGATCCGCTCATCGTTCGCGACCGGGAACACCAGCGGTTTCCCATACCGATCCGACCGATCCTCTCGGCGATCCGGATCACGGAGTCCCTGGAGCTTCGCCGAGCATCGGCGTGATGGAGCGATGGCCTCACGGCCCGGCAGATGGGGAAGGACTATGGTCATGGAGGACGCCATGGCGAGGTCCGACGGGCCAACGGATACCGGGCATGGATGGGGATCGGCGGGGGCTGTCGAGACCCGGGAACCGGTGTTCACGTGGACGCCCTCCGTCGCGGCGGCGGATGGTCGATCCGTCCTGGGCCGCGTGGCACAACGAGAAGGGGGAGCTAGCCCCGACCGCCTGCGATTCGGGAGCTACCTGGTGTCGAACGCCACGACCCTCGCCCTCTACGAGCTGGTGACCGAGGAGGTCGGTCGGCGTCTCGACCTCCCCACCGAGCTCGTGGTGGAGACCTCGTACGAGAGCTGCGAGAGGGACCAGAACGAGGTGTGCTTCGTGTGCAGCCTGCCGTACGTGACGTTCGAGCGCCGGGGGCTGGACCTGGCCGTCCCGGTGGCCGCGCCGGTGCTCCAAGGGCAACGGTACGAGGGGCGATCCATCTACTTCTCCGACGTCATCGTTCACCTCGACAGCCCGTTTCGGACCTTCCTCGACTTGCGGGGTCGGTCGTGGGCGTACAACGAGCCGCTGTCCTGGTCGGGGTACGGGATCACCCGGTACCACCTGGTCACCCTGGGAGAGACCAACGGGTTCTTCGGGGAGGTTGTGGAGGCCGGGTTCCACCGGGAGGCCATCCGGATGGTGGCCCGGGGGGAGGTGGACGGCTCGGCCATCGATTCTCAGGTGCTCTCGATCGAGCTCCGTGACCATCCCGACGTCGCGGAACAGGTTCGGGTGGTGGAGGCGTTGGGTCCCTCCACCATTCAGCCGGTGGCCGTATCCAGGCGCGTTCCCGAGGATCTCCGGGAGGCCATCGGCGAGGTGCTGGTGGCCATGGCCGAGGACTCGGCGGTCCGCGAGCGGCTCAACCTTGCCCTCGTTGAGCGGTTCGTGCCCGTGGACGCGGAATCCTACGACGACATCCGGAAGATGGTGGACGCCTGCGAGGCCGCAGGGTTCCTGGAGCTCCGCTAGTTTCAGACCGAGTAGCCAGTGCCCGGGGTGGGATTCGAACCCACATGCCCCGAAGGGCAGAGGGGTTTAGGCCCTCCGCGTCTCGCCAGATTCCGCCACCCGGGCGAAGCGAATTCTACGGGACGAGGGCCCCAACGCCGATGTTCCTCCCTCTGTATGTGCCGGTTTGTGCGTGGCAGTTTGGGCACACGATCCGAAGGTTCTCCAGGCGATTGTCGTCCCGCCTTCCGTTCACGTGATCCAATTCAAGGGGTATTGGGCGTCCGTTCCAGTCCTCGCGTTCGCAAAGCTCACACCTCCTTCTCTTGAACCCCTCTCGGATCAGGCGTTCCTTGAGGTGGTTGGACTGAACCCTTCGTCCCACCACGAGCACATCCTCAAGGGGTCGGGCCGCCACAACCGGCGAACTGGTTCCCTTTCTCCATCCCTGGCCCACGAAGTGAGACGTCTCCACACCCAGCCGCTCCAGGAGGAGCTTCATCGTCCGGTGCCGGCTTCCGCTCCATGGGATTCCCAGTCTCGCGAGGACCCGGGTGACGGATCGGGAGACCCTCGCGGCTTCGATGACGTCCCTCTCTGGGAAAGATGCCATCGTTAGTCGCACCTGGAAATGTGAGGTGTCGAGACCAAGTTCCTGAATGCGCTCCCTCACCGTTTCGTAGTTCCCACCACGAGGGACCAAACCGAGTGCGAGAAGCGTCTGGTGGACGTTCCTAGACCGAGCAACCGCTCGCCGCAAATCATCGTCGGTGTATGTCAGACGCCGCTGTGCCATGTCGGCATGTTAGGAGCGAGCGCTGACACGAACAGGTGTCGAGAGAGAGGCTACCCTTCCTCGATCCGGACCCGTTCGATGTGCACGGTCTCCGACGGGGGGCCGGCGGAGGTGCCCACTGCCTCGATGGCCCGCACGGCTTCCTTCCCCTTCGTCACCCGGCCGAAGATCGTGTGGAGACCATTTAGATGGCGGGGCTCCCCGGTGGTGATGAAGAACTGGCTCCCGTTCGTATCCTCGCCCGAGTTTGCCATGGCCAGCAGGAACGGCTCGTTGAACTTCAGGTCGTCCACGATCTCGTCCTCGAACTGGTAGCCGGGACCGCCCGAGCCGTCGCCGGCCGGGTCGCCGCCCTGGAGCACGAAGTCGGGGATGATCCGGTGGAAGGTCAGCCCGTCGTAGAATCCTTCCCCGGCCAGGAACACGAAGTTGTTCACGGTCACCGGGGTCCGGT
Source organism: Actinomycetota bacterium (assembly GCA_050692915.1). Taxonomy (GTDB): domain Bacteria; phylum Actinomycetota; class UBA4738; order UBA4738; family CALAEC01; genus CALAEC01. Next base: position 41,428 of record JBOGVU010000012.1, read on the forward strand.
CGGCGAACAGCTCGAGCTCGATCGTCCCGCAGGACGTATCCATCACCGCGGTGTATCTCATCTCCGGGTCGATCTGCATCCTGGGCGGCCTGTCGAACATCGGCTTCTCCTCTCCGGCGGTCCGGGGCGCCTGGGCGCCGCAGGCCAGGCGCCTATCGGGTGATGGGGTCGCCTCCGGCCCCGCCCGCGGCCGGTCGGGAGATTCCTGGCCGCCGCCGAGGAAGGCCACCGCGGCCACGCCGATCCCGCCCAGCCCCACCGCCCCGGCCACCACGCCGGCGATCACCCGTTGGCGGCGCCTGCGGCGACGCTCGGCCGCGCGCCGTTCGGCGAGCTTGTGGAGCTGTCGGCGTCGGGTCTTCCCGGCCATGCGGCGCGTAAGGTTACCGGGACTCGGAGGACTCGACCATCTCGATGGCCAAGCCTTCGAGGATGTCCCGCTCGGACACCAAGCACGAGCCGCCCCCCCACCGCTCCAGGATCCCGGCCAGGATCACTGTGCCGGCCACGATCACGTCCTCCCGGCCGGGGGCCATCACCGGCAGGGCCCGCCGCTCGGCGGTGTTCATCGCCGCCAGCCGTTCGAGGACCTCGGCCACAGCCTGCCGGGACATGATCGTCCCGTGGATCGCCTCAGGATCGTACCCGTCCAGCCCCAGGGCGATCGCCTGGACGGTCGTGGTGGTCCCCGCCACCCCGACGACCGTGCCGGCCCGGCCGGGAGGGATCGCCTCGGACGCCTCGGCCAGGGCGGCGTCGGCGAGACGGCGCATGGCCTCGAGATCGTCGGGCCCCGGGGGGTCGGCCGGCCCGACCCGCTCGGTGATCCGGACGCTGCCCACGTCCACCGACACCGCCTTTTCGACCGCCTCGCTCCCCAGAGCGAGCTCCGTGCTCCCGCCCCCGATGTCGAACACCAGGAAGGGCGACGGCGCGTCGAGGCCCCGGGTGGCTCCGAGGAAAGACAGCTCGGCCTCCCGGTCCCCCGAGAGGATCTCCGGTGGGCCGCCCCCGATACGGGCGACCTCGGCCTCCAGGAGCCGCCGATCGGCTGAGTCCCGCACGGCGCTGGTGGCCCCCACCCGGATCCGATCCGCCCCCAGGGCCCGGGCCCGCCGCACGTAGCGCTCCTGAACGTCCATGGTCCGGCGCAGGGCCTGGGGGGCCAGCCGTCCGGTCCGGTCCACCCCCTGCCCGAGCCTGGTGATCACCATGTCGCGGGCGATCTCGACCACGTCGCCGTCGGCCGGGGCGGCCACCAGGAGCCGGATCGAGTTCGTCCCCATGTCGACCGCGGCCACCCGACCGGAGCGGTCCTCGTCCCGGTGCACCGGCTCCACCCGCTCGGCCACCCACGAGCCCACGGGGTCGGCCCCCCCGGCCAGATGGTTCGCGTAGTGCGCGTGCAGGCACTTCACCCCGGTCCGGGCCCCCCCGACGCCCCCCCACCCCGCGGCGTCCGGCACCCACCGCCCCCGCTCGGCCGCGTACTCCCGGTGGGCAACCTCGAGGGCCGAGCCGAACGAAAGCTCCTCCCGGGCCCGGTCGGCGAGGCGCTTGATCCAGCCATCGGCCTCGACCCTGGCTACGGCCTTCACGGCATCGGGGCAGGTCAGCCAGTACAGCGTTGGGAACGGCTTCCCGGTACGGTCCACCGGGTGGTTGCGGATCAGCAGGGGGTGGCCGGAAGCGCATCGGGCCACAACTGAGAGGTCGGTCAGTGGGGGGCGGCCGAGCTGCTCGGTGACCAGCGCGAGGTCGGATCCCCGCAGCTCCACCGGGCCGAGGGGCTAGCGACGCTTGTGGTCGATGGCGCGCCGGTAGTCCACCTGCCGCTCCTCGCTCTGGCGCATGAAGCGGCGAAGCTTCTGCTCGAAGGCCGGGTCGCTGCCGCGGCGAAGGGGCCGGCGCTCGGGCTCCTGGAGCGCCTTGATCGAGAGGTCGATCTTGCCGTCGTCCTTGATGGAGACCACCTTGGCCTGCACCCGGTCGTTCTCTCGGAGGTGGTCCCGGACCTCCCGAACGTAGTTCCGGTCGATCTGTGAGACGTGGATCAGGCCCACGGGACCGTCGTCTATCTGGATGAACGCCCCGTAGGGGGTGATTCGCTGGACGGTCCCCTCGACGACCGCCCCGATCTCCAGGTCTGCGATGTCAACGCTCCTTTCGCTCAGGGTCTCTCGGACCCACTCAATGGGACGCAACTATCCCATCAGGCCCCGGGAGCGTCAATAGGCGGGCGGGGTCAGCAGCGGGCCGGCGGGGTGCCCGAGTCGTCGGGGACCACGAACCGGATCTCGCCGGGCTTGACCATCCCCAGGCACTCCCGGGCCAGCCGCTCCAGGTGCTCGGGGTCGTGAAGGCGGGTTAGCTCCTCCTCCAGCCGCTCCCGGTCGGTCTCGATCGACCGGACCTCCTGCTCCAGCCGGTCGATCTCGGCCCGCTGGCCGAGGTACTGGCGAACGACCCCGGCCGAGGCCACCCCGGTCAGTATGAGGATGACTCCCAGGACCACGGCGCGGCCGGTGAGCCGCAGACGGGAGGCCGAGACCGTGCGGCTGCTCATCGAGCGAACCTCCGGTAGGGCTCCCGCCCCGCGTACCGGGCCGTGTCGCCGACCTCCTCCCCGATCCGCAGCAGGCGGTTGTACTTCGCGGTCCGCTCCCCCCGGGAGGGCGCCCCGGACTTGAGCTGGCCCGCGCCGGTGGCCACCGCGAGGTCGGCGATGGTGGCATCCTCGGTCTCCCCCGAACGGTGGGAGATGACCCGGCCGAGGCCGGCCTGGGCCGCCCGGGTGACCACCTCCAGGGTCTCGGTGAGCGTTCCGATCTGGTTCGGCTTGACCAGGATGGCGTTCGCCGCGCCGTCGGCGATCCCGCGAGCGAGGCGCTCGGGGTTCGTCACGAACAGGTCGTCGCCGACGATCTGGCACGTCCGGCCGAGGGCCTCGGTGGCGATGACCCACCCGTCCCAGTCGTCCTCGGCCAGGGGATCCTCGATCGAGACGATCGGGAACGATGAGGTGAGTCCCTCCAGGAACGCCACCATCGAGCCGGCGTCCCGCTCCGCGCCCTCCAGGCGGTACCGGCCTCCTTCGAACAGCTCGCTGGCGGCCACGTCGATCGCTATAGCCACCTCGCCGCCGGGCTCCAGGCCCGCCGCCTCGATCGCCTCGACCAACGCCTGGCACGCCTCGGCCGCCCCGCCGAGGTCCGGGGCGAAACCACCCTCGTCCCCGACGGTGGTGCTCAGCCCGGCGCTCGCCAGGTTCGACCGCAGCGCCTGGAAGCACTCCGTCCCCCACCGGATCGCCTCGGAGAACGAGGCCGCCCCCACCGGGGCCAGCATGAACTCCTGGACCTCCAGCGCGTTGTCGGCGTGGGCGCCGCCGTTGACCACGTTGAGCAGGGGTACAGGGAGCAGGTGTGCGCCGGACCCGCCGAGGTAGCGGTACAGCGGGAGGCCCACGGAATCTGAGGCGGCGTGGGCCACCGCGAGGGAGACGGCCAGCATCGCGTTCGCGCCGAGCCTGCCCTTGTCGAGGGTGCCGTCGAGGTCGAGCAGGACCCGGTCCACCTCCCGCTGTTCGAGGGCGTCGACCTGGCCGACCAGGGCAGGGGCGATCTCCTCTTGGACGTTCCGCACCGCCTGCAGGACTCCCTTGCCCCCGAACCGCTTCGGATCCTGGTCCCGGAGCTCCACGGCCTCGTGCTGGCCGGTCGAGGCGCCCGAGGGGACGGCCGCCCGGCCCGCGGCGCCGTCCTCGAGCAGGACGTCGGCCTCGATCGTTGGGTTCCCCCGCGAGTCGAGGATCTCGCGGGCCAGGATCGCCTCGATGGCAGGCATGGCGCAGACGATTCTAGGCCCGAGTCACGCTGCCCCGTGGATTTCGACCGGGCGATACGCGGTCGTCAGCGTTCGTAGTGGGAGAGCGGCGAGCTCAGCGAGCGGCGCGGAAGCGGCGGAGGAGCTCTGCCTCCGGCAGTTCGTCGAGCCGGATCCCCTCGGCCCGGGCCACGTCCTCCATGGCCTCGAAGCGACCGACGAACTTCCGGATCGTCGACCGCAGTGCGGTCTCCGCGTCCACACCGAGGCGGCGGGCCAAGGCGGTGACGGCGAACAGGACGTCACCGACCTCCTCCTCCAGGGCGTCCTTGGCCGCCCCCTCTCGATCGACGCCCTCGTGCTCTGCGGCGGCCTCCTCCAGCTCCGCCAGCTCCTCGCGCACCTTCTCCACAGAGCCGGCCAGGTGGGCCCAGTCGAAGCCCCGTCCCGAAGCCCGCCGCTGGACCTTCTGCGCCGCGATCAGCGAGGGGAGCGAGCCCGGCATCTCCGCGTCGATCGGCCGCTCTTCCCCCTCCGCGGCCTTGATGCGCTCCCAGTTCGCGTAGACCTCCTCGGGTGTGTCCGCCTCGACCTCCGCGAAGACGTGGGGGTGGCGACGGATCAGCTTCTCCACCGTGAGCTCCGCCACGTCGTCGATGTCGAAGGCCCCCTCGTCCGAGGCCATCTGCGCGTGGAACACGGCCTGGAGCAGGAGGTCCCCGAGCTCGTCCCTCAGGCGCGACGGATCGCCGTCCTCGATCGCGTCGAGGAGCTCGTAGGTCTCGTCCAGGAGATGGCGCCGGAGGCTGCGGTGGGTCTGGGCCCGGTCCCAGGGACACCCGTCGGGAGCCCGGAGGCGGGCCACAACCCGCACCAGATCGAGCAGGCGGTCGCCGCCCCGGCGCGCCGGAACGGGCCCGGTGGGAACGTGGTCGAGCGGATCGGGTGTGCCGGCGGTCCCCACGGGACGATGCTAGCCGAGGGCCGTTGAGTCAGCTGGCGAGGTGATCCTGGCCGGTCACCGTGGTGCGAGGCGCGTGCCAACGCACGTCGGGCCCGCCCTCGGTCCCGGCCCTGCTCATGGCCTCCTCGGCGTTCCGCAGGAGCGCGGCCGAGTTGAAGCCGTGATCGGGATAGATGGCCATCCCGATCCGCCCGTCCAGGCGGTGCGATCGGTCGTCCACGGCGAACGGCTCGGCGAGCACGCCGAGCACCTTCCGGGCCACGATGGCGGCGTCTCCCACACTGTCCACGCCCGGCAGCAGAAGGAGCAGCCAGTCGGAGCCACCTGGGAGTACGGAGTCCGTGGCCCTCAGCGCGGTGGCCAGGCGAAGGGCCACCTGGCCCCGAAGCGACTCGGGATCGGCTCCCGCCTCGAGGTCGAGGTGCACGTGGAGGACCGCCAGGCGGCCGCCATGCCGCTCGGCCCGCTCCATGGCTTCCTCGAGCCGGTCGTGAACCGCGCGTGTGCTCCGCTCGCGCGGCGCGATGTCGTCGTTCGTGTCCATCGAGACAACCATCGGGAGAACCTCGGGGAGACTTGAAGCGGCCGGTCAGGGCTGAAGCTGGACGGAGGGCGCCGGGGCCGGCGAGGAGCGCCGCCGGGGGATCACCGCGCCGGTGTCCTTGTCGAACGCCCCGTACCGGGGGTTCACCCGGATGTCGGCGGCCTCCACCCGCTCCAGCAGCCAATCGGTGAAGACCTGCCCCCGGGCCTCCTCGAGGAGCGACTCCCGAACCTCCTCGAACGACCGGGTCTGCCGGTCGAGCACGTGGATCACGTGGAACCCGAACTCGGTCTCCACCGGGCCTCCGATCTCCCCCACCGGGATCCGGAGGGCGGCCTGGGCGAAGGGCCCCACGAGATCCGCGGCCCGCTGAGGCCCGAGGTCCCCCCCGTTCTGCCCCGACGTGGTGTCTTCGGAGAACCGTCGGGCCAGGGAGGCGAAGTTCGACGGCGTCGCCCGGCCGCGGATCTGCTCCGCCTCCCGCTCCGAGGACACCAGGATGTGCGCCACGTGGACCTCGGAGAACTCCAGCAGCCGCTCGTCGTACTGCGACCGGAGCTCGTCATCGCCGAGCCGCTCGGCCACCACGGCCTCGGCCACGCGCTGACGGAGCACCTGCTGCCCCAGGAGCCGGCGGACATCCTCCTCGTCGGTCCCGGACTGGCGGAGGAGCCGGTCGAAGGAGGCCCGGCCGCCCAGCTGGGTGACCTGCTGCTGGAGGAGCTGATCGATCTCGCCCTGGTCCACCTCGAGGTCGTTGTCCTCCGCGTACACCTCGACGAACGTCTGGTGGATCTGGAAGGTGAGGTACTGGCGGGCCAGATCCCTCCGCTGGACCTCTCCCGCCTCCCCCGCCGGGACCTGCTGGGCGAATCGGGGGTCGGCCAACAGGAAGTCGAGCTCGCGGACGAACCGATCCTCCTCGATCGTCCGGTCGTTCACTACGGCCGCGGCCGTGGTGAACAGGTTGCCGCACGAGCTCAGCAGCAGGATGACCGCGAGTGAGTGGGGAGCGCGTCGCACGGCGGGGATTCTAGACGACGTCCTCGAGCTGCGACCGGACCCACGCAGGGAGGCCGGGCCCCAGGTCCCGGGGAGCAGGGGTGAGGTTCAGCGTCCCGGTGGCCCGGTGGTAGGTGGCGCCCTCGGGGAGCGTGGCGTCGTCGGGCACGGCGACCGGCCGGAGCCGGACCTGGCCCCGGAAGGTGCTCACCTCATCCACCCCCCGGGTCTGGCAGGCGATCCGCAGGCGGGCCACCTCCACCAGGGTCCGGGCCTCCGGTGGCAGCAGCCCGAACCGGTCCGCGGCCTCGGCGGTGACCTCGTCGAGCTCCTCGGCGGCGGCCGCCGAGGCGATCCGCCGGTACAGCTCCAGCCGCAGCGACTCCTGCCCGAGGTAGTCGACCGGCAGGAAGGCCTTGACGGGGAGCTCGATGCGGATCTCGCGCTCCTCCGGGAGCGGCCGGCCCTTCATCTCGGCCACGGACTCGGCCAGCAGCCGGGCGTAGGTGTCGAACCCGACCGCGGCGATGTGGCCCGACTGCTCCGCGCCGAGGAGGTTCCCCGCCCCCCGGATCTCCAGGTCCCGCATGGCCACCTGGAACCCCGAGCCCAGGGCCGTAAGCCGGCTGATCGCGGCCAGCCGCTCGTGGGCCTCGTCGGACAGGTGCGCCTGGGCCGGGAAGAAAAGGTACGCGAAGGCCCGCTCCGCCGAGCGGCCCACCCGGCCCCGGAGCTGGTACAGCTGTGAGAGCCCCATACGGTCGGCCCGGTCCACGACCAGCGTGTTCGCCGAAGGGACGTCGAGGCCGGACTCGATGATCGTGGTGCACACCAGGACGTCCGACTCCCCGTTCCAGAACGCCAACATCGCCTTCTCCAGCCGGGACTCGTCCATCTGCCCGTGGGCCACTCCCACCCGGGCCTCCGGCACCTTCTCCTGGAGCCGCGCCGCGAACCGATCGATCGACCGTACGTCGGCCCGGACCCAGAACACCTGCCCACCCCTGCGGAGCTCCCGGCGAA
>JBOGVU010000013.1:0-48320 GCA_050692915.1 Actinomycetota bacterium
GTCGGCCCGCCCAGCCGCGGCCTTCCCCACGAGCGTCTCCGAGGTGCCGTCTCCGTACACCTCGGCGGTGTCTATCCAGCCGATACCGGCATCGAGGCCGGCCCGGACCGCCTCGAGCACCCGATCCTCGGAAGGGTTGGGACCCCAGGCGTCGCCGCCGGCCTCCCAGGCCCCGAACCCGATCACCGAGATCTCCGGCCCGCTCGACCCCAACCGCGCCGTCCTCACGAGGTTCGCCTCCCTTTCTTCGCTCGCCCTACCGTACCGCTCAGCCGACCAGGGAGGCCTCGAAGTCGCGCGGGGCGTGCAAGCGGTCCGCCTTGCACGTCAGCAGCCGTGGCGCCATGTCGAGGACCCGCACCTCCACCATGTGGCGGGCGCCGTCCGCCCCGGCGAACTCGACGCGATGACGCCGGCCGGCGAGACGCCGGTGGCCCCGGAGCTCAAGGTCGTCCACGCCCTCGATCCCCAGCCGCAAACGGACCTCCTGCTCTGCCGCCTGCACGGGCGGGGAGAAGGCCGAACGGCCCCGGTAGTGCTGGAGCGCCACCCTGCCGTCGGCGTACGCGGCCACGACCCGGGGCGCCTCGGCGGCGGGCACGCGCCCGAAGTACATGCCGTGTGGGAAGCACACCAGGTTGCCCGCGAACCGGTCCCCACCCACGTGGGTGCACTCCCACGCCGATCCCACGTGCTCGATGGCCCGGAACAGCGGCGCGCCGCGGCGGGCGCAGCATGGATCGTGCTTCCCGTGCGTGCACACGAGATACAGGGGCTCGTCCACAGCCGTCCCGACTCCCTCGAAGCGACGCCGAACGAGGTCGGGAAGGTCGAGCTCCAGTACGTCGGCGGGCTCGTCGACATCCAGGTACCGGACCCGGCGCTCTCGCGAGCCCGTGTACGCCAGATAGCATCGCCGCGGTACCAGCGACCGGTCCCGACGCTTGATCAGCAGGACGCGGATGCCGAGCCGGCGGCCCGCCTCGCGCAGCGCCAGGCCGATCTCGGAGGGGAGCCCGCTCTCCGCGAGGGCGTCGTGCCACCACGGTCCCGGCTGCTCGACCAGCAGCCAGAACCGGTAGCGAGATGCGGTGGCCCGAAGTGGCTCGCCGCTCGCCTCCGAGACCGACGAGCAGATGGGTCGGTCAGCCGTCGGCACCCGCGACCTCGAGGGCGCCCTCCCGGACCAGGCGTCGGACCAGGACCACGGCCGAGCGTGGATCGAGGCCCGGCAGGACAACGGGTTCGAACGGCTCGAGCCGTCCGGCCACGAAGCGCAGAGCGCGCTCGCAGAAGCCCGGCATCCGGAGCTCGCGCATCCCCAGGAGGACGGTGGCCCGCCCATCCCGCGCCTCGACCACGAACACCGAGCCTGGGCGACGCCGGACCCGGGTATCGCCCTCGATATCCTCGATCCGGCCGAGGTGCGCCAGGTGCCCGCCGAGCAGCGGACGCCGCGAGGACCAGAAGGACCGGGCCATCGCCCGCACGGCCTCCTCGTCGATGGCAGCCTCCATCCAGTCGAGGAGCTCCTTCCTCCGGACCTCGAGCTCCTCCTCGGCCGCCGAGGTGTCCGAAGCCCACCCCGGCGGGAGGGCCTCTCGGAAGGGCCGGTGCTCCGACGCTCGGCGCATGGCCCGCCGCCAAAGGTCCACCCAGGTCGTGGCGGTGATCCCCACGGTCACGTGGATCGACACCTCCCGCCGGGCCTCCGCGTCGTGGGGGAAGCCGCGCGGGATGTACAGGACGTCGCCGGGGTGAAGCTCTGCCTCGAGCGCCGGCGGGCCGGGATCGCCGAGCGCCTCCGTCCATGGCTGCTCGGGGCCGGCCATCTCGACCAACGGCCGATACACCCGCCAGGCCTTCCGGCCGTGCGTCTGGACCACGAACACGTCGTGGGTGTCGTGATGGACGGCGAAACCCCGGGCCGTGGGCGGCGTCACGTACGCGTTGGCCTGCACCGGGTGCGTCAGGGCGAGCTCGAGGTCACGGCACAGCCTGGCCACCGGGCCCGACTGCCGGTGCAGAGCCTGGAGCACGATCGTGGCGCCCGCGTCGAAAGCCGAGAGCACCAGGTCCGGGCGGACCGTCCGCTCCAGCGGCCGGCCGCCGATCCGGATCGTCCCCGTGTACGTCGTGGGATCCAGCGGCTTCCCGTCCCGGACCAGCCGGAAGCCGGGCATCCGCAGGAGGGTCTCGGTGACGAGGTGGTCGACGTCGCCGAGATCGAGGAGGCCGGCGAACGCGCCACGGTCCCCCCGGTGCAGGAGGGGGGCCCGGCCCCAGTGCTCCTCGACGAAGCGCCGAGGGTCGCCGACGCAGCGCTCCAGGGCGCTCGCGGTCATGCCTCGCCGATCAGGCCGAGTCGGTGGTGTCGGTGTCGCCGCCCTCGTCGGTGGCGTCGTCGTCAGCGTCCGACTCGTCCGCGTCGTCGGCGTCCGTGTCGTCGACGTCGTCGGCGTCCTTCGTGTCGGGATCGGTCTCCGCCTTGGGCCCGGTCCCGACCGCCACGGTCTCGATGTCCTCGTCGGTGAGCGTCTTCTCCGTCGGATCGATCATTCCCGGTCCTCCTTCCTGCTCCTCCTGTGAGGCTATGTCCAAGGGCCGCCGGCCGCAAACCGTTCGGGCAAGCGGGAACCAGGCGTACCGAGGTTCGCCCTCGGCGCCGCTACCCCTTCCCTCGGGCCTTGCGGGCGGCGGCCCGCTCCTTGGCCTGCCTTCGCTCGCGAGCCTTCCGCCTTCGTTCCCGGTCGTGGGCCCAGCGTACCCGGCGGCGATCCCCTCTTCCCATCCCTACAGCTCCTCCGCCTCGCTGCCCTTGGCCAGCTCAGCGCTGCGCTGGCGGGCCGCGTCGATCGCGTTCAGGAAGGCGGCCCGGACGCCCGCCTGCTCGAGATGGCGGATCGCCGCGATCGTGGTCCCGCCGGGAGACGTGACCATCTCCCGGACCTCCACCGGATGCATCCCGGTGTCCCGGAGCATCTTGGCCGAGCCTAGCATCGTCTGGACGATCAGCTCGGTGGCCACGTCCCGAGAGAGCCCCAGAAGGATGCACCCATCGATCATCGCCTCCGACAGCAGCGCGAAGTACGCCGGCCCGGAGCCGGAGGTCGCGGTGACTGCGTCCTGGTGCACCTCGGAGAGCCGGATCACTCGTCCGACCGAGGACAGGAGCTCCTCCGCCACGGCGAGATGCTTGTCCTCGGCGTGGGCCCCCGCGCTGATCACCGACATGGCCTCGTCGACGATCACCGGCACGTTCGACATCACCCGGACCACTGGCACGCCGGCGGCGACGCGACTCTCGATGAACGAGCAGCGGATCCCGGCCGCGAACGTGATCAGCAGGTGCTCGGGCGTGACGGCCTGCCCGACCTGATCCATCAGCGCGTCCATGTCCTGGGGCTTGACGGTCAGCACCAGCGTCCGGGCTCGTGCCGCGGCCTCGGGGTTCGAGAGGGTGGCCTCCACACCGAGCCGCTCGGCGAGCTCACGGGCCCGCTCCTCCCTTCTGGCCGTGACCACGATGTCCTCGGGGGCCCGGCCGCCCGAGCGGATCAGCCCCGACACGAGGGCCTCGCCCATCTTCCCGGCCCCGAGGAAGGCCACCCGCCGTTCCTCCGTCATCCCGTCCTCCTCAGCAGGTTGGTCACGAAAAACCACAGGTTCGCGGGACGCTCCGCCAGGCGCCTGGTGAGGTACGGGTACCACTGGGCGCCGTACGGAACGTACGCCCGCACAGGGTACCCTCGGTCCGCGTAGGTGTGCTGGAGGTCCCGTCGGATCCCGTACAGCATCTGGACCTCGATGCGGCTCCACGGAAGGCCGCGACTCTCCACCAGGCGACACGCCCCGGCCAAGAGGCGCGGGTCGTGGGTGGCCACGTGGACCGGATGGCCCCGGGAGAGCAGGGTGGCGAACAGGCGAGCGAAGGCCCGGTCGACGTCCGACCGGGATCGGTGCGCGATGGACCGCGGTTCCAGGTACGCCCCCTTCACCAGGCGCACCGGGGTCTCCTCGGGGACGGCGAACACGTCCTCGGCGGACCGGTACAGGACCGACTGGATGGCCACGCCCACGCCGTGGTGGCGGACCCGCAGCCGCCTGAGGACCTCCAGGGTGCGGTCCACGTACTCGCTGGACTCCATATCGATCATCACCAAGACGCCGGCGGGCTCGGCGGCCGCCATCACGCGCTCGGTGTTCTCCAGACTCAGGTCGAGCGAGAGATCCAGGCCGAGCTGGGTCAGCTTGATGGCGATGTTGCAGTCGAGCCCCTCGGCCTCGCGGATCCGCTTCAGCGCGAGCACGTACCCATCCGCCGCCGCCGAGGCCTGCTCCTCGGACGAGACGTTCTCGCCGAGGTGGTCGAGCATCGCGGCGATCCCAACCCCGCCGAGCGACCGGGCCGCGGCGATCCCTTCCTCGAGCGTCTCCCCCGCCACGAACCTGAGGGCCACCCGCCGGCCCAGCCGGCTCCGGGTCACGAGCCCGCGGACCGGCTCGAGGTCGGTGGCCCATATCAAGGGAGCCCGGAGCGGCGCCCCGGTCACGGCTTCAGGCCACCCTGGCCCCGAGGATCCGCTCGATGTGCGCCAGGGCCCACCGGTTGACCTCCTCGTGGTCGTGGCCGGGCCCGTCGAACGTCTCGCACCCTTCGGATCGGACCACCACGTCGTAGTCGCGACTCCGCAGGTCCGACACCGTGTGCAGGACACAGATGTCGGTGCAGAAGCCGCAGATGTGGACCTCGTCCGGCCGGAGATCCTTCAGGACCCGGTCCAGCTCTGTGTCGAAGAAGGCCGAGTATCGCCGCTTGTTGATGACCGCGGTCGCTCTGGGCTCCAGGCTCCTGAGCTCCTCGACCAGGTCGTGCTCCTCGGTGCCCACGATGCAGTGCGGCGGGAACATGCGGAACTCGGCGTCGTTCTCCACGTGGCTGTCCTTCGTGAAGATGACGGGGGTCCCGGCGGCCAGCTCCTCCTCGGCGATCCGGAGGATCCTGGGGATGGCGCCGGTGCATTCGGGGCTGGCCAGGTTGCCCCGGCGAGTGAATCCCTCTTGTGCGTCGGTGACGATCAATGCTCGACCGGGCACGAGAACCTCCCCAGACGGCCGGTCGTCAGAAGTATAGGGGCCGAGAGGCGTGGTGGTATTGACCGGGATGGCCCGGGGGGCCGGTTCGCCGGCCCCCATCGCTATCCTCGGGATCTGGAAAAGGAAGAGGCCCGAGGGACCTTCGGCTCGTCGCTGGACTCCTTTATGAGACCGAAGCCTCACACGGCGCCGCGACCACCGTCAGCCCCTCGGGCCAAGTGCTCCGAGCAACCCTTGCGGGTGCTCCGGACCGACTCCGTCGGTAGCCCCTTTCGTTGGGCTTTGGGGCCTTCCGAGCTACCCCGCCCGCACAGCCAGTTGGCCTTCCCGACCGCACGACCAGGTACGCCCAGTCGACCTTACGGCTTTCCCAGGGGGCCCCGTCGGGCCTTCCGGGCTCGCCGCTCCGGCTGCTCGGAGCGAAGCGAAGACTAAACGCGGGCGGGTCAGCGGTCAACTCGCCAAAACGCCAGGTGGCAACGCGTCACCGCAGGTCAGAAGCCGTTTTTTTCTTGTCACACATTCCCGGCGCCTCAGGCCACTGAGGCCGGCGTGAGGTCGGGAAGCAGCTCCGTATACACATCCAGCACCCCGTCGGTGGCCACGCCCCAGCCGAACGCCCCGGCCCGCCGGCGCCCCGCCCGGCCGAGCTCCCCCGCCAGGGCCGGATCCCTGAGGATCTCGAGCAGCCGTTCTGCGTAATGAGAGGGCTCGTGCCCCTCCACCAGGAAGCCGGTCACCCCGTCCTTCACCACGTGCCGGAGCCCTCCCACCGAGGCCGCCACGACCGGCACCGAGCAGGCCTGGGCCTCCAGGGCGGCCAGGCCGAATGACTCCGACCGCGAGGGCATCAGCAGGACATCGGCGGCCGAGTACACCCACGGGAGCTCCTCGTGGGGCCGAGGGTCGAGGAACACGACCGCCATGCCCTCCCGGGCGGCCAGTTCACGCAGGCCGTCCACGTACGACCGTCCCCCCGGGCCGCTGGGCCCGCCCAGGACCACCAGGACAGCGTCCGGGGCGAGGCCTCGCCGCATCGCCTCCGCGGCGGCCCGGATGGCCACGTCGGGACCCTTGAGCGGCTGCAGACGGCCCAGGAACAGCATGACGTTCCGGCCGGAGAGGCCGAGCCGCCGGCGGGCCTCCTCCTTCGGCCGAGGGGAGAACGACGCCGTATCCACCCCGGGGTGGACGACCCGTACCCGGCCGGGCGCCGCCTCGTACAGCCGGACGAGGTTCTCGAACTCGGCGGGGGTTGGAGCCAGGATCCGATCCGCTCCGGCGATCGTGTCGCGTTCAGCCTGAAGGCGAGCTGCGGGCTCGTCCGTCGCCGCCAGAGCCCGGTTCTTGACCTCCCCAAGTGTGTGGAACGAGGCCACCAGGGGGACGCCCCATCGCGCCGAGACCTCCAGCCCCACCCGGCCCGACAGCCAGTAGTGGGCGTGGACGAGGTCGTAGGGCCCCTCGGACTCGGCCCAGGACAGGATCCCGTCCTCGAACCGAGGGAGCAGCCCCACGAGGTCGTCCTTGGCTACCGGCGCGCACGGCCCCGCGTTGACCTGGACGATCCGGGTGTGCGGGCCCACCCGCTCCACCTCCGGGACACCGCGGCCCGCGCAGCGCGTGAACACGTCGACGGCGACTCCTCGATCGGCCAGGCGCTCGGCCACCGACCGGACGTAGACGTTCATCCCCCCGGAATCGCCGGTCCCGGGCTGGTCGAGCGGCGAGGTGTGGAGGCTGATCGCGGCGATGCGGACCGGGTCACTCATCATCGACATCGTACGGGGTCGGTATCCATCCAAGATGAAGAAGAACCCGCCACGAGGGCGGGTTCTTCCCATGGGACCCGGGTCCCTAGCTGGCCCTCCGGGTGGAGCGCGACTGCTCCTCCATCCCCAGGGCCTTGCGGAGGCTCGTTGCGGCCCCCTTCAGCTGCCGTGAGGCCTGCTTGGTGCCCTCCACGGCTCGCTTGGCCGGCCTGGAGCGCTGGAGCCTCTTCGTCAGTGCCTGGCCTCGATCGGCCAGTCCCTCGTACACACCGACGATCTCTGGTGCTCCGATCGACCGGGCCTTGTCGAGCAGGGCCTTGGCCCGCTCGGCGGCCAGATCGCCGGTGCCGAGGATCGCGTATGGAGCCTTCTTCAGCCGTTCCATCGTGCTGTCACCTCCTGTGCTTGCCCTCGGACCGAGGCGGCCACCGGGGTCGGCGGGGCCTCGGTCTTCCGGCGACGTGCCTCTCTTCGCCGGTCGGTCTCCTCCCGAAAGCTCGAGTAGATCTGCACCAGCACCTGCTTCTGCCTTTCGGTGATGGCCGGGTCCGCCAGGATCGCGCTCACCGGGTCGTCGTCCTTCGGCTTCCTCTCGTCGAGGATGCCTGCCTGCACGTACAGCGTCTCGGCGGAGATGCGGAGGGCCTTGGCGATCCCGTTCAGGATGTCCGCGCTGGGCCTGCGCAGCCCTCGCTCGATCTGCGACAGGTAGGGATTCGACACCCCGGCCATCGCCGCGAGCTTCCGCACGGACAGCCCCACGGAGCGACGCCGCTCCCGGATGAACGCCCCGACGTCCCGTACCTTCATGGCAGACAGGATAGCAAGAGAATGCATAACAGTTGCAAGCAGACGTATGCCTGGAGCAAGCGATCTTCAGGGCTTCAGGGAGACCAGTTCGAAGTCGGCCACGAGCTCCCCGACCGGCCGCTCCCCACCGAGGACCGGGGGATGAGCGAACCGGGTGACCCCAGGCGCCTCCGGGTCCCGCACCACCCCCAGGAGCGTCAGGGCTCGGACCAGGGCCGGCTCCGCCGCCCGGGCCGCCCCGTCCCGGACCTTGACGGCGACACCGATCCCCCGACCCGCCACCCCCGCGCATACCAGCCCCTCGGCCCCCACCTTCACCACCACCTCGGGCACGGCCTCCATGAGGGCGGTGCACATGCGATCGCGGCCTGCCACCAGGTAGGGCGCGCCTCGCATGGCGGAGACGGCCCTGTCGGCCCCCGGAACGGCGCCCGGCGTCACCAGGCGGGCGTACATGGCGGCCAGGGATGAGAGCGGGACCGCGTGGACCGGCACCCCGCAGCCGTCGATCCCGACGGCCCGAGGCTCCTCCGCCGCGGCCCGAACAGCGTCAAGCACGGCGACCTGGAGGGGGTGCCCAGGCTCGCGATACGTCTCCAGGTCGAATCCACGGCGGACGCAGGCGAGCAGCATCCCGGCGTGCTTGCCGGAGCAGTTGTGGTACTCGGGACGAGGGCCCTCGACGCCAGCCGCCGAGGCGTGGTCCAGCGGCCAGGAGGGGGGCGTGCGAAGGGCCTCCACGCCGAGACCGGCTCGCCCGAGGAGGGATCGCACCCGGTCGAGATGTCGAGGCTCGCCGTTGTGGGAGGCGCACATCACGGCCACCTCTTCGTCGTCGGGTGCCTCGCCGGCCAGCGTGAGGCTGACAGCGGCCTGGAGGGGCTTCATCGAGGAGCGGGCGAAGGTGACGGCGTGGGGCTCGCCGGCCTCCGCGAGGAGTCGGCCATCGGCGTCGGCGACCGCCACGGAACCGAGGTGCACGGCTTCCTCGAAGCCCGAGCGCACCACGCGAACCAGGGGAACGGCCGGCATGGCCGCTAGCCTATCGGGCGGAGCTCAGCGCTCGCGGCCGCTGGCCGGTGTGGACGCGACCTCGGGCTCGAACGGTCGCGTCCGTGGGAGATCCGACGGGGGGTTCTCCATCATCCGGACGAAGACCTCCACGACCCCGGGGTCGAACTGGCTGCCTGCCCGGCGAACGATCTCCTCGATGGCATCCTCCGTGGAACGGGCCTTCCGGTAGGGCCGGTCGTTGGTGATCGCGTCGAACGCGTCGACCACGGAGAAGATGCGCGCCGCCGCCGGGATGGCCTCGCCGCGGAGACTGTGCGGGTAGCCGGACCCGTCATATCGCTCGTGGTGGTGCCGGATCACCAGCACCGCCTCACCCAGGAACCGCAGGGGGGCCACGATCTGGGCCCCCACCTCGGGATGGGTACGCATCTCGAGCCACTCCGACGGCGTGAGGTCGCCTCGCTTCGTGAGGATACGCTCGGCGATGGCCACCTTCCCGATGTCGTGAAGGCGGTACCCCCAGCCGATCTCGGGGCGCTCCGCCAGCTCCGGCGCCACCCGCCGGGTGAGCTCCAGGGCCAGGTCGCGGCTCCGGTCGAGATGCCGGCGGGTGCTCTCGTCTTTGGCCTCGACCATCACGGCCAGGCTTTCCATCGTCGAGAGGTAGGAGTCCGACAGTCGTTCCAGGGCCTGCTCGAGCTCCCGAGCTCGCTCGCGCTCCTGACGGTACAGCGACTTCAGGTCGCGGGCGAACGCCACCAGCTGGCCGTGGACGACGTCCTGCTCGGGGCGGGAATCGGCAGTCATTCCGGGGTCCTCGCGCTCACACCGACCGCCTCGAGGATGTCGAGCGGCGAGAACGGCTTCCGCAGGTAGGCGTCGGCGCCGGCCTCGCGGCCGGCCCGCTCGTCCTCCTCCGACGACCGAGCGGTGACCATGACGACCCTGGTGCGCTCGGCTCGGGCCTTGATGGCCCGGCACACCTCGTATCCATTCAGCCCGGGCATCATGACGTCGAGGATGACCACGTCGGGCCGAAGGACCTCCGCCAGGGCCAGGCCGGCCTCTCCGTTGGGCGCCACGGCCACCTCGTAGTCCTCCATCCCCAGGAGCGTGCGGAGGACCTCCCGCACGGTCGGGTGATCCTCGACGACCAGGATCTTTCGCTTGCTCACTCCCGCTCCGATCTCGCGTTCGGCGGACCGGACTCGGGCGCCCGAACCAGCCTCGGTACGGGTATCGGCCGTGGGTCGGTCCCCCTTAACGGGGCGGGAGATGTCCGTTCAGTCGGCTTCGGGGTCCGACCCGTCCGGGGCCAGGCTGCCGTGCGTCTCCCGCAGCCGGCGCTTCATCTCGGACTGGAGGAGGTCCAACGTCTGGATGACCTGGGAGCGGATGCTCGAGACGCCTCGCTCTTCCTCGTCGATCCGCCGCACCGCGCCCTCGAGGTCGTGGTCGGAGAGCGAGCCGAGGTCGGAGAGGTTGGCGTCTGAGAGGAGCCGTTCGACGCGTCGGCGGGCCAGGGCCAGCTCCTCCTCGGGAAGCGGAACGACCGGGGCATCGCCGCGGGAAGGGCCGCGAGGGCCCTCCGACAGCACCGAGACCACCCGCTCCACCACCGGCTGGGACTCGCCTCCGCTCCGGCGGCGGTCCAGCTCGTCCCGAAGGATGTCCCGGCGCCCCTGGAGGAGGCGACGGAGGAACGAGAGGTACTCGAGCTCAGCCCGAGCCAGGGCCCGACGCCGGCGCACCTCGCCGTCGTCGAGCTCGCCGAGGCCGTCGGTGAACCCCTCCGCCAGGACCTGGTCGATCCGCCTTTTCCCTCCCACCGGCGCGTCGCTCATCCGTCCCTCCCCGTGATACCCGTGATCGCCCGAGCCTGATCGGGCGTGGCGATCTCCCGACCCGTCTCCCGGGCGATCCGGGCCACCCTGGCCACCAGCTCCGCGTTCGAGCCGGCCAGCCTGCCCTTGGCGTAATGGATCGTGTCCTCGAACCCGGTACGCACGTGCCCTCCCAGCGCCAGCGCGGTCAGGGTCACCGGCAGATGGGACCGTCCGATCCCCGTAGCGGACCACGTGGCCCCGGCCGGCAGGATCGACACCATGTGGAGGACGGCCTGCGGGGTCCCGGCCATCCCCCCCGGCACACCGAGCACCAGGTCGAAGTGGTGGTGGCGGGGCTCCGGGTCGTGCTCGGCCACGAGCCGCCGGGCGGTCTCCACCATGCCCGTGTCGAAGACCTCGAACTCCGGCTGGATACCCAGCTCCCGCATCCGCAGGAACAGCCGCTCCACCAGCGGCAGGGGGTTCTCGAAGACCGCCTCGCCGAAGTTCACGGTCCCGGTGGTGAGCGTGGACATCTCGGGCTTCAGGTCGAGCGGCTGCGAGCGCTCCTCCTCGGTCATGCCCACCGACCCCCCGGTCGAAGTCTGGACCACGACGTCGGGCGCCGCCCGCCTGATCGCATCGATGACCAGCGCGAACCGCTCTCGATCCTGCGTAGGAAGGCCGTCCTCGTCACGGACATGGAGGTGGACCACGGACGCGCCGGCCTCGCGGCACCGGGCCACCTCGTCGGCGATCTCTTCCGGCGCCAGCGGCAGGTTGGGCTGCTGCTCCCGGCTGAGCTCCCCGCCGACGGGGGCCACCGTGATCACCAGGGGATCCATCCGCAGAAGCCTACCGCCCGAGGACCGGCCGCGCCCCTGGGTCGTGACGGCTACGCCGGCTCGCCGGGGGCCGTTTCGACATCCGAGGCGACCTCGAGGCCGACCGCCCTGAGGATGTCTTCCGGCCGGAACGGCTTTCGGATGTAGCCGTCCGCCCCCGCCGCCAGGGCAGCCAGCTCGTCATCCGAGGACGTCTTGGCGGTGATCATGACGATCTTGGGAGCATCGTCGTACGCCTTGAGCGCCCGACACACCTCGTATCCGTCCATCCGGGGCATCATGATGTCCAGCAGCACGACGTCGGGCCTGGTCACCTGGGCCAGCGCCAGCCCCGCCTCCCCGTCGACGGCCGTGGCGACTTCGACCTGCGCCAGACGCAGGATCGTGGCGACGAGATCCAGGATCCTGGGGTCGTCGTCCACCGCCAGCACCTTGAGCTTCCTCGCCACCGACCCTCCTTGCTCGGCGATCGGGCGAGCACCACGAAACGGGAACCACCGTGGCGGCTCTCCGTTAATGATATCGGCTAAGAAGGCGGCCGACCTTAGCGGTTCGTCCGAATAAGGGGCTCGGAGCGAGGGCCCATGCCGGCGACTAGCAGACCGCGGACACGTACGGCGTGGGGTTCACCAGGACGCCGTTGGGGTGGTACTCGAAGTGCAGGTGTGGGGTCCCGGTGGCGTTGCCCGTGTCGCCGATGTAGCCGATCAGCGTTCCCGCGGCCACCGTGCCGGAGGCGTCGCTGAAGCCCTGGAGGTGGGCATAGAACGTGTAGGTCCCGCCGCTGGAGTGGACGTAAGCCTGGTTGCCGCCCAGCGAGCTCGAGGAGTGGCTCACGGTGCCCGACATCGCTGCGTATACGGGCTGCCCATACGTCCCCATCATGTCCACGCCGGCGTGGCTCCGGCCGCCGGAGCGAGGAGCCCCGAAGGTGTCGGCGAACGCGGTTCCCGGAGCGGGACACGCCTGCAGCGCCTGGCCGGCCACCGTTCCGATGGAGCCCTGGCCTCCGGCGGCCGCCGCTGCGGCCGCCGCTGCTGCTGCCGCCGCCGCAGCCTGCTCGGCATCGAACTGCTCCTGGAACCTGGCCTTGATGGCCTGAGCCTGCTCGAGGCGGTCCTGGATGATCGCGGACTGCTCCTGGGCCCGCTCGAAAGCCGCCTGCTGCTCCTCCTCCAGCCGAGCCATCCGCTCCCGGTGCCGGCGCAGCTCCTCGGCCAGCACGGCCACCCGGGTGGCCAGGTCGGCGTCGTCCTGGGCCAGCCGCTCCAGGTACACCAGCCG
The DNA here is from genome assembly GCA_050692915.1 of Actinomycetota bacterium. GTDB lineage: Bacteria > Actinomycetota > UBA4738 > UBA4738 > CALAEC01 > CALAEC01. Next base: position 12,649 of record JBOGVU010000013.1, read on the forward strand.
GTCCGAGAACTCCGTGAACGACTCGGCCTCCAGCAGGAGCTGCCAGGTGTTCGTGGGGCCGAGCTTGTAGGCCTCCTGGGCCCGGAACGCCAGCTCTTCCTCCAGACCGAGGATCTTGTCCTGGGCCTTCTCTAGGTCTGCCCTGGTGACGGCGATCTCGTCCCGGGTGCGCTCCAGTACGGCGTGGGCCTCCTCGTACCGCTCGGTGGCCCGCTGCGCTTCGGCCTCGAGCTGGGCGACCCGGCGCTTCGCCTCCTCGAGCTGCTCCTCCGTGCTCTGAGCGAGGGTGGGGTCCGCGAGGAGCCCCCCGGCGAGGATCGCCGTGAGGGCCAGGGCGACATGGAGCTTCCCCCTACGTACGGTCAACCGCCTCCTCCGAGTCGCGGCTCGGGGTGCTGGCCGGGGCCGGGCACAAGTTCGCGGAGACCCTAACAGGTGGTCTGGTGGCGTTCAACCACGAAACCGAACGGCGCAAACCGGACACGGCGAAGCGGGGGTGAGCGGGCTACGCTCAGGGCGGCGCTGTTCGGTCCGGGCCGGGCATCGACACCGGCTCGGGGGCACATGTAACGTTCGGGCCGTGGCGGGCGACGTCGTCGACATCTTGGCCGGGCTGGCCCTGTTCGCCGATCTGGGGAAGCCCCAGCTCGAGTCGGTGGCCCACACGTTCGAGGAGGAGATGTTCCAGGAGGGCCAGCGGATCCTCCGGCAGGGCTTCGCCGGCTCGAACTTCTACGTGATCCTGGACGGGGAGGCCGCGGTGCGTGTCGACGGGCGGGACCTGGCCACGCTGGGACGTGGGGATTTCTTCGGCGAGGTCTCCGTCCTCCTGGGCGAGTCGCCCACCGCCGACGTGGTGGCCACACGCTCGATGCGGTGCCTGGTCCTTCCCGGCGCCGAGGTCGAGCCGTTCCTTACTTCCCACCCGAAGGTGCTGTTCCGGATGCTCCAGGCGGAGGCCCGCCGGCTGCGCGCCACGATCCAGTGGCAGAGCTAGCGGACCGCCCCTTCCCCCCGGGCGAGTATCCGGTGGTCATACTGGGAAGCGGCCCCGGGGGCCTCCAGGTCTCGTACTCGCTGTCCCGCCTCGGGGTGAGCCACGCCCTGCTGTCCGAGGACGAACGGCCGGCCGGCATGTTCCGCCGGTTCCCGTTCTTCCAGCGGCTGATCACCTGGTCGAAGCCGTACGCGCCATTCGATCGGAAGCGCCGCGAGTACGAGTGGTACGACTGGAACAGCCTCCTGGGGGTGGAGCCGGAGCACCGCGGGCTCGTGCCCGAGTTCATGGACGGCACCTCGTACTTCCCCTCCCGGGCCGAGATCCAGCAGGGGCTGGAGGCCTTCGCCGAGCGAGGTGGGGTCCGGGTGCGGTCGGGGTGTCGGTGGGAGAGCACCAGGGCCGAGGACGACGGGTTCGTGGTGACGACCTCGGACGGCGAGTACCGGTGCCGGGCCCTGGTCGTGGCCGTGGGGATGACCGAGCCGTGGAAGCCCGACATCCCCGGCCTGGAGCACGTCCCACACTACGTCGAGACCGAGCGCCCCGAGGCGTACGCCAACCGGCGGGTGTTCGTGATCGGCAAGCGGAACTCGGGCTTCGAGATCGCCGACGGTCTCCTGCCGTGGGCCCGGCAGATCGTGCTGGGATCGCCGCGGCCGGCGAAGCTGTCGATCGTGGTGGCCTCGGTGGCCGCCGCCCGGGCTCGGTACATGCAGCCGTACGAGGACCACACGCTCGGGGGCGGCACGTTCGTGATCGACGCGGCCATCGAGCGCGTCGAGCGGGTCGCCGACGGCTATCAGGTGGCCTGCACGGGAACCACGGTCCCCGGCGACCTAGTGTTCCACGTCGACCGGGTGATCGCCGCCACCGGTTTCGGGACACCGCTCCGGGACCTTCCGGACCTCGGCGTGGCCACCTTCTACCAGAACCGGCTGCCGGCCCAGACCCCGCACTGGGAGAGCGCCACGGTTCCCGGCATCTTCTTCGCCGGCTCCATCACCCAGGGATCCATCGGGCTGAAGAAATACGGACGCGCCAGCGGGTCGGCCTCGGTCCACGGGTTCCGGTACAACGCCCGGGTGCTCGCCGAGCATCTGGCCCGGACGCGATTCGACATCAGGCCCGAGGTCCGGACGCTGGGCAGAGACGCCGTCGTGCCGTTCCTGCTCGCCGAGATGACCCGAGGACCGGAGCTGTGGCACCAGCAGGCGTACCTGGCCCGGGCCATCACGTTCGACCGGGCCCGCGGCATCATCGACGAGGGGATCCAGCCCCTGGCGCACTTCGTCGACGCCCCGGGCCCGGATGCCGTGGCCATCACGGTGGAGACGGACGACCGCAACGAGATACGACCGGCCGTGTACTGTCGGCGAGGCGGTACGGTCGACGAGCACCGGCTGGAGGGCAACCTCCTGCACGACTTCGAGACCGCGGAACACCGGGCCCAGCTGGCGGGTTTGCTGGAGGGCTACCTGGGATAGGAGGACCGCGAATGGCCATCGAAAACATGGACGAGCTCCGGACGATCTACGAGGAGACCAAGACGATCGCCGTGGTCGGCGCGTCCGGGGACGAGACGAAGGCCGCCCACTCGATCCCCCGCTACCTCCAGCGCCAGGGGTTCCGGATCGTCCCGGTGAACCCGAGGGGCGGCGAGATCCTCGGGGAGAAGGCGTACGAACGGCTCGAGGACGTCCCGGAGCCGATCGACGTCGTCGACGTGTTCCGCCCGTCCGATGAGACGCCGGCCGTGGCCCGGGACGCCGTGAAGGTCGGGGCCAAGGTGCTGTGGCTACAGGAGGGCATCTCCTCGGAGGAGGCGGAGCGGATCGCCTCCGAGGGCGGCCTGAAGGTCGTCATGAACCGCTGCATGGGAGAGACGCACCGCCAGCTGAGACTGGGCCCCGGCCCCAGGGCCGAGCGCCAGGGCCTCTAGCCGGACATCGCCTCGATGAGGATGTCCGCCACCTCGGGGCGGCTGAACTCAGGCGGGGGCCGCTCGCCGTTCCGGAGCATCTCCCGCACCTTCGTCCCCGACAGGATCAGCCGGTCCTCGTCTTCGTGAGGGCAGATCTTCGGGGTGGCCATGCCCTCGCACCGGTGGCACCAGAACGCGTGCTCGTACATGAGCGGGACGATGCCCAGGTCGTCGGGATCGAACCTCTCGAAGATGCGCTGCGCGTCGAACGTTCCGTAGAAATCGCCCACGCCCGCGTGATCGCGTCCCACGATGAAGTGGGTGCACCCGTAGTTCTTGCGGACCAGCGCGTGGAAGATGGCCTCCTTCGGGCCGGCGTAGCGCATGGCCGCCGGGAACACCGATAACACCACGCGGTCCTTCGGGTAGTACCCCTGTAGCAGGATCTCGTAGCAGCGCATCCGGACGTCGGCGGGTACGTCGTCCTCCTTCGTCTCCCCCATCAGCGGGTGGAGCAGCAGCCCGTCGACGATCTCCAGGGCGCACTTCTGGATGTACTCGTGGGCCCGGTGCACGGGGTTCCTGGTCTGGAACCCGACCACCTTCCCCCATCCGCGCTCGCCGAAGGCGGCCCGGGTCTCGGCCGGCGTCCGGCGGTGCTGGGCGAACGCGTCGGGCACCGGCAGGCGGAACGCCCGGATCCGGCCGCCCAGCACCCAGTCGCCGGCCCGGTCCAGCGCCGCGACGCCGGGGTGGGACCGATCGGCGGTCTGGAACACCGCCAGGGCCTCGGCCTCACGGTCCCGGCGGAACACCTGCTCGACCTGGAGGATCGCGGCGGGCTCCCGGTCGATGGTGAGGGCCACGGCATCGGCCCCGCCGATCCGCTTCAGCCCGTCGTCGTCCACGGAGAGCGTGATCGGGATGCTCCACACGAGCCCATCCGCCAGCCTCATCTCGTCCAGCACGCCCCGGTAGTCCTTCTCGGCCATGAACCCCTGGAGGGGGGAGAGGGCGCCGGTGGCCAGCATCTCGTAGTCCGCCACGTCGCGGGGGCCGAGCGCCACCTTGGGGAGCTGCCCGGCCTCGGCGGCCGCGCGGTCGGCCGCCTCGCCGGTCAGCACGAGGTCGACGAGCTCGCCGCCGTGCGGTGGGATCGTTCCGGCCAATGCGGGCAGAGGATAGCCGGTGGCCCGCTCAAGGTCGAGTGCGGCCTCCACGCCCCCGAGCCCGCCTCGCGGGGGTGGCGGCATCGAGAGCCCCCTCCAGGGTGAGCAGGAACTCCTTCCGCTCCAGGCCGCCGGTGTACCCGCCCAGGCCTCCACCGGTGTGCACGACCCGGTGGCACGGCACCACGATCGGGATCGGGTTGGAGCCGAGGGCGTTGCCGGCCGCCCGGTAGGCGCGTTCGCTCCCGGCCCGGGACGCCACCTCCCGGTAGGTGCTGAGATCCCCGAACGGGATCCTGGCCGTGGCTCGCAGGACCCTCCGGGTGAATCCTTCGGTGAGGGCCCAGTCCACCGGGACCTCGAACCGACGGCGACGACCCTCGAAGTACTCCTCAAGCTCGCGGCGGATCTCGTCCGTCCTCCCCGGCAGCCGGAGGATCCGCGGCGAGACACCGTCCGCCAGCTCCTGCAGGACGTCCGCCTCGTCCGGGTACGCCAACCGGACCAGCCCACGAGCGGTCACCGCCACCAGCAACCGGCCGAGGGGTGAGTCCGCCTCCTCGTAGGCCACCTCGACCCGGCCCTCCCGGTCGGCCCGAAGGAGGAAGCCGGCCACGGCCGCCCCCACATCCTTCTCCGAGGCCGGGGAGCGGCGAAGCTCCCGCTCGATCTCGCTCATGTCATCTCCTCCCGCAGCCGGCGCAGCGCCAGTCGAACGTTCTGCCTGGCCGCCACGTCGGTCGTCCCCATGGCCCGGCCCACGTCCTGGTAGGGAAGGTCGCCCACGAATCGCAGAACCACTGCCTCCCGCTGTCTGGGCGGGAGGGCCCGGACCCGACGCCACACGCCGGGGTCGCCGTCGTCCTCGGGCCGTCCGGGCCCCTCCGGGACCGACCACACCGGCTCGGGCCGCCGACGGCGGGACCGATGTGCGTCCAGGGCCTTCCGGTGGGCGATCGTCATCACCCAGGCGCGCAGGTTCGATCCCGGTCGCAGCCTCGGGTACGCTCGCAGGGCAGCCATGAACGTCTCCTGGAAGCAGTCCTCGGCCTCGTGCGGCCCGACCGAGGCCACCAGGAACCGGTAAACGGGAGGACCGTGCTCCTCCAGGAACCGCTGGAACGGCGGCGTTCCCACACCTGTAGAACGCCGCGGGGGGACGTTCCGTGAGGTCACGGCCGGGGCCAGGAAGCAGCGTGGCGGGGCGGGACCGTGGGCGAAGCCACGGTCCCGAGCGTACCCTGCTACGCTCGTCGCCGAGCGTGCGACGCATCGTGTTCCTCACCGGCCGCTCCCCCGACCAGGTCCTCCCCGCCTCCTCGGGGCTCGGCGCCGACCTGAAGGCCGAGCCGCCGTCGCCCGACTCACTGACCCGCCTCCCCGATCTGGGGCCCGACCTCGTCGTTGCCGACGCCGCCGAGGACCCGGCCAGGGCGCACGAGCTCCTGGGGGTGCTGGCCTCGGCGAGCTCCTCGGTGCCGGTACTGGCCGTGCTCGCCCGGGACGATCTGGGCCGGTTCGACTGGGCCTCGGTCGCCGACGAGTTCGTGTTCGCCGAGGTGTCCGAGGCCGAGCTCAGACTTCGTCTCGACATGCTCACCGCCCGCCGGGGGGCTGCGGGCGACGCCGTGATCCGGCTCGGGGCCGTGGCCATCAACGTCGAGAGCTACCAGGTGACGGCGGGGGCCAGGGTGCTCGACCTCACGTTCAAGGAGTTCGAGCTCATCCGGTTCCTGGCCCAGCATCCCGGCCGGGTGTTCTCCCGGGCCAAGCTGCTCCAGGAGGTGTGGGGCTACGACTTCTACGGCGGCACCCGGACGGTGGACGTCCACGTTCGACGGCTACGGGCGAAGCTCGGGCCGGAGCACGAGTACCTGGTGGAGACGGTGCGCGGGGTGGGCTACCGGGCCGTCGAGACCGCCGGATGAATCCCTCGGCCGCCGTTACACGGATTTAACCGGGCCGAAACCACCGGGCAACGCCTCCTCGGTAGCCTTCCGTTCGACCCTGAGGGGAAGGAGGACGAGTGGCGACGCCCAAGGACGTGCTCGACCTGGCCAAGAAGGGCGAGGCGCGGATCGTGGACTTCCGGTTCTGCGACCTGCCAGGCCTGATGCAGCATTTCTCAGTTCCGATCTCCGAGCTCACCGAGGAGGGATTCGAGGATGGCTACGGATTCGACGGCTCCTCGATCCGGGGGTTCCAGGAGATCCAGGAGTCGGACATGCTGCTGGTCCCCGATGCCGGCACGGCGTACATGGACCCGTTTACCGAGGTCCCCACGCTGGCGCTGCACTGCTTCGTCAAGGACCCGGTGACCGGAGAGATGTACACCCGCGACCCGCGGGGGATCGCCAGGAAGGCCGAGCTCTACCTGAAGCAGACGGGCATCGCCGACACGTCGTTCTGGGGACCGGAGTGCGAGTTCTACATCTTCGACTCGATCCGGTTCGACCAGAACCAGCACGAGGGCTACTACCACATCGACGCCATCGAAGGCGTGTGGAACTCGGGGGCTGAGGAGGGAGGCCACAACCTCGGGTACAAGCCGCGGTACAAGGAGGGGTACTTCCCCCTCCCGCCGATGGACCATTACCAGGACCTCCGGAGCGAGATGACGCTGAAGCTCGAGGATGTCGGGATCAAGGTCGAGGTCCATCACCACGAGGTCGGAACCGCGGGCCAGGCCGAGATCGACATCCGTTTCGATACGTTGCTGAAGACCGCGGACAATGTGCTGAAGTACAAGTACGTGGTCAAGAACACGGCCCGGACGGCCGGGAAGACCGTGACGTTCATGCCGAAGCCGATCTTCCAGGACAACGGCTCGGGGATGCACACCCACCAGTCGCTGTGGCGGGATGGCGAGAACCTGTTCTGGGACGAGGTCGGCTACGCGCAGATCTCCGACATGTGCCGGTGGTACATCGGCGGGCTCCTGACCCACGCGCCAGCTCTCCTGGCGTTCTGCGCGCCGACCACGAACTCGTACCGGCGGCTGGTCCCCGGCTATGAGGCCCCGATCAACCTTGTGTACTCGCAGCGGAACCGCTCGGCGTGCGCCCGGATACCCGTGTACTACAAGACGCCGGCAGCGAAGCGGATCGAGTTCCGCTCGCCGGACCCGTCGTGCAACCCGTACCTGGCGTTCTCGGCCATGCTCATGGCCGGACTCGACGGGGTCAAGAACAAGATCGAGCCGCCCGACCCGATCGACAAGGACCTGTACGACCTCCCACCCGAGGAGGCCATCCAGGTGAAGCAGGTCCCGGGCTCCCTGGAGGAGGTCCTCGACGCGCTCGAGGCCGACCAGGGCTTCCTCCTGGAGGGCGGGGTGTTCACCCAGGACGTCATCGACACCTGGCTCGAGTACAAGCGGAAGAACGAGGTCGATCAGCTCCGCCTGCGGCCGCACCCGTACGAGTTCGCGCTCCACTACGACATCTAGGGCGTCCCAGGGGGTCGGTCGCACACGCGGCCGGCCCCCTCATCTTTTTCGCCCTACCGGGCGGTAGGGTGCATACCCTCCAGGGGGGCCATGGGTAAGGGTGAGGGTGGAACCGCAGGGACGTCTATCAAGAGGAAGGAGTGACGACCATGCGGAGCGCCATGACGATGCAAAGCATCCAGGACCTCCGCGGGGCGCCGGTGTACTCCAGCGACCGGGAGAAGATCGGGACCGTGGACCACGTGTATTACAACGTGGAATCCAACCAGCCGGAATGGCTGGCCGTTGGGGCCGGCATCCTGTCACACCGGTACTCGATGGTCCCCCTCCGCGGGGCGACCTTCGAGCAGGATGGCGTGACCGTGCCGTTCACCAAGGACCAGGTGAAGGACTCGCCTGACGTTGCCCCCGACGCCATCAGCCAGCACCTGGAAAAGGAGCTGTGGTCCTACTACGGGCAGCACGGCGACTGGGGGCGGGAGTACGGCCAGCCGGAGGACTACCAGGAGCCCGCTCGACCGGTCACCGGATATGAGCAGGGCCGGATCCGGCGGTGGAACTGGGAGCACGAAGGTAGGTAGCTGAGCGGAAACGAAGGAGGGCCGGGCGGCACCGCCGCCCGGCCCTTCCGCTTCACGACTCCTCCCCGTAGAACACCCGCTCCATGGCCCGGCGGGCCCGGCGGGTGATCCTTCGGTAGTCCTCGAGGAACGACGCCCTGGGGAACATCTCGTAGCCGAGCCGGCGGGCCAGCGCCACCTGGGCCTCAGGGGTCGTCGGGAGGGCCTCCGCATGGACCCGCCGGTCGATCTCCATGGCGTTCTTCACCTCGTTGAGGAACACGTAGGCCTCGCCCAGCGCCAGCGCCGCGCCGTCCTCGATCAGCCGCTCGCGTGACAGCGCCTCCAGCGCCACGAGCGTGTGACGGTGACGGACCTCGGGATGTTCCCGGCCCAGCCGCAGCTGGGAGAGCTCCACCGCGAACTGGACGTCGGCCAGGCCCCCGTATCCCAGCTTGAAATGGAACCGCCGGGCGTCGGCCTGCCGGATCCGCTCCTCCTCCATCCGGACCCGCATGCGCCGGATCTCGGCCTCCCGCTCTACCGGGAGGTACTCGGGGTAGGCGAAGTCCTCGGCGGCCATGGTGAACCGCGCGCCCAGGGCCTGGTCGCCGGCCACGAGCCGGGCCTTGAGGAGGGCCTGGAACTCCCACGTGCGGCCCCACCGCTCCCAGTACTCCAGCCACGCCGCCATCGAACGGGCCAGCGGGCCGCTCCGGCCCTCCGGGCGAAGGTCGGCGTCGGCCTCGAACCCGCGGTCACGGATACCGCCCAGCACCGCCTCGGATGCACGCCGGGCCTCCTCGAACGGGCCCGCGCCCTCGCCCTGGTAGACGAACACCACGTCGAGGTCGGAGGCGAAGTTCAGCTCCTCCGAGCCGAGCTTGCCCAATCCCACGACCGCGAACGGGATGGAGGGGGCCGCCGCCGTCAGCGCGTCGGCGATGGCCCCGTCGGCCACGCCGGCCAGGGCCCGTCCCGACTCGGGGACCCCCAACTCCCCGGCGGCGTAGGCCTGAGCCACCCGGACCAGGGCCCGGAGCGGTGGCTCGGGGGCCGACGAAGGGACGGCCAAAGCGGCCACGGCCGCCGGGTCGGCGGCCAGCGCGTCCGAGGCCCACGACGAGGCCCCCACGACCCGGGCCAATCGGCCCGCGGCCCCCGGATCGGACGCCAGGACGTCGGCAACGGCTCCTTCGTCCTCCAGCCCCTCCAGGACCCGCTCGAACCGTAGGAGGGCCGCGTCCGGGTCGGGCGCCAGCGCCAGGGACGGGGCCACCACGGGGAACACGTGGGCCAAGACCCGCCCCAGCTGGGTCCCGGGCTCGACGAGCCGGGCGAACCGTCCGTACGCGTCCGGCGGGTCCACGAACCCCAGCCCCGCCAGGAGCTCCTCGGTCGCCCCGCGCTCAACCCCCGGGCGAGGCGCCCGGGGCCCGGCGAACGTCTCCAACAGGGGCCGGTAGAAGAGCCGCTCGTGCACCCCGCGGACCACGCCGGTCTCCCGCTCGTACGCGGACCGGAGGGCCTCGGGGCCGTCGAGCCCCAGCGACCGGGCCAGACGTCGCTGCGCGACCTCGTCGGCGGGGAGCTCGTGGGTCTGGGTGTCGCGCACCAGCTGCAGCCGGTGCTCCAGAGCGCGCAGGAACCGGTACGCGTCGGCGAGGTCGGTGGCGTCGGCCCCCGCCACGTATCCCTGCTCCGCCAGCGTGGCCAGGGCCCGCAGGGTGTTCGGCTCACGCAGCGCCGGATCGCGCCGACCGTGCACGAGCTGGAGGAGCTGGACGGCGAACTCGACGTCCCGGATCCCGCCCCGACCCCGCTTCACCTCGACCGCCTCCTTGCCCCGGGCCCGGACGTACTCCTCGATGCGGACCTTCATCGCCCGGACGTCCTCGATGGCCGACGGCTCCAGGTGGTCCGGGTAGATGGCAGGTTCGAGCTCGGCCAGGAGCTCGGCGCCCAGAGCCGCGTCACCCGCCACCGGGCGGGCCTTCAGCCAGGCCTGCTTCTCCCACGTGGCGGCGTGACGGCGGTAGTACTCCAAGGTCGACTCGAGCGAGCGCGACAGCGGGCCGGACCGGCCCTCCGGCCGGAGAGCGGTGTCGACGCGGAGGGCCACGCCCTCCTCGGTCGGCTCGGAGAGCAGAGCCACCACGCGAGCGGCCCGGCGGCCGGCCGCCTCCTGGGCATCCGCCCCCCCGCCCTCGTGCACGAAAACGACGTCGACGTCGCTGGCGTAGTTCAGCTCCGCGCCCCCGAGCTTGCCCAGGCCGATCACGGCGAGCCCGCCGCCCGCCTCGTCGGTGGCGAGCTCCAGACAGGCTTCGGCGACGGCGGTGACCTCCTCCACGACCTCCTCCACCCCGGTGCCGAGGAGGTCCCGGGCGGCCACCCGGAGGAGCGCCCGCCTTCGGAACCGCCGCAGCCCGGCCTCGGCTCCCAGGCCGGCCACGGCCTCCCGGGCCTCAGCCACGAGGCGCTCCCGCGGCCTGGGGCCGAGGTCCCTGAACAGCGCGGCCTCGCCGGGATGGGCGACCAGGAAGTCCGCGGCGGCCGTGGAGAAGCCGAGCAGCCTCGCCGCCGGCTCGATCACTGCGGGATCGTCGAGGATCTCGCGGGCCTCCGGCCGCTCCCCCACCCGAGCCAGCGCCACCCGGGCCAGCTCCGGGTCGGGGGCGGCCGCCAGCGCTCGGCCGAGGACCGCGGGCGACGTCACAGGAGCGGGAAGTCTCGCTCGAGCTCCCACGGGGTGACGTAGGTCCGGTACGCCTCCCACTCCTCGCGCTTGTTCCGGATGAACCACTCGAAGACGTGCTCCCCGAGCGTCTCCGCCACGAGCTCGGATCCCTCCATGGCCCGGACGGCCTCCTCCAGGCTGTCCGGGAGCGCGGCGATCCCGGAGGCCCGCCGCTCGGCCCCGGACATCGAGTTGAGGTCGGCGGTGACCTCGGCCGGCGGATCGAGCTCGCCTCGGACGCCGTCGAGCCCGGCCGCCACGATCACGGCCAGGGCCAGGTACGGGTTGCAGGCGGGGTCCGGCGCCCGGTACTCGATCCTGGCCGCCCGCTCGTCGTCGGGCCGGTCCGCGGGGACGCGCACCAGCGCCGATCGGTTCCGCCGAGCCCAGCACACGTACACCGGGGCCTCGTACCCGGGCACCAGCCGCTTGTACGAGTTCACCCACTGGTTCGTCACGGCGGTCATGCCTCGGGCGTGGGCCAGCAGGCCGCCCACGAACGAGCGGGCCACCTTCGACAGGCCGGCCTCCGCGGTCGGGTCGAACAGCGCGTTGCGGTCTCCCTCGAACAGGGCCACGTGGGTGTGCATGCCGGAGCCCTGGATGCCCGCGGCGGGCTTCGGCATGAAGGACGCGTGGAGGCCGAGCTCCCGGGCCACCTCCTTGATCACCAGCCGCACGCTCATGACGGCGTCGGCCACGTCGAGGGCGTCCCCGGGCACAAGATCGACCTCGTGCTGGCTGGGGGCGTCCTCATGATGAACCATCTGGACGCCCACGCCGAGCCGCTCCAGGGAGGTCACCGTGCGGGACCGCAGCTCGCCGGCCACCTCGGCCGTGGTGAGGTCGAAGTACCCGCCGTGATCGAGGGGCTCCAGGCGCTCCTCCGATCCAGACACGAAGTACTCGATCTCCGGGGCGGCGGTGACCCGGTAGCCGAGCTCCTCGGCCCGGCGCAGCACCCGGCGGAGGACGTGTCGGGGGTCGCCCTCGAACGGCGCGCCGTCGGGGTGGGTGATGTCGCAGAGCATCCGGGCCACCGGCTCGTCGGCCGGCCACGGGAGGACCCTGAACGTGGACGGGTCCGGCCGGGCCAGCATGTCGGCCTCCTCGACGCGGGCGAACCCCTCCACCGCCGAGCCGTCGAAGCCGATCCCCTCGCGGAAGCCTTTCTCCAGCTCCTCGACCGGCACGGCGAACGACTTCAGAAAGCCGAGGACGTCCGTGAACCACAGCCGCACGAAGCGAACGCCGAGGTCCTCGGCCTCAACCAGGGCACGCTCGGCCGCGGGATCCACGAACGAATCGTACCCCCGGCGGATACAGAGATTTAACGCCGGTGTAACCGTCGGCCCGGAGGGCTCGGCTAGGCTGGCCCGGCGATGGCGCTCACCAACGAGGCCGAGTTCGTCCTCCGCACCGTGGAGGAGCGCGGCATCCGGTTCATCCGCCTGTGGTTCACCGACGTGCTGGGGTTCCTGAAGTCGTTCGCCATCACGCCACAGGAGCTGGAGACCGCGTTCGCGGAGGGGATGGGGTTCGACGGGTCCTCGATCGAGGGCTTCGCCCGGATCCAGGAGTCCGACATGGTGGCTCGCCCCGACCCGAGCACGTTCCAGATCATCCCGTGGCGGTCCGAGGAGCACGTGGCCCGGATGTTCTGCGACATCCACAACCCGGACGGTTCCCGGTTCGAGGGCGACCCGCGCCACGTCCTCCGGCGGCAGCTCGAGCGCGCCGCGGAGCGAGGCTACACGTTCTACGTGGGGCCGGAGCTCGAGTACTTCTACTTCCGGGACGCGGCGGGGACCGAGTTCCTCGACCGAGGTGGCTACTTCGACCTGACCCCGCTCGACGTGGCCACCGGCTGGCGGCGCCGGACGGTGGGCTACCTCGAGGCCATGGGCATCCCCGTCGAGTACGTCCATCACGAGGTGGCCCCCAGCCAGCACGAGATCGACCTGCGGTACACCGACGCGCTCAGCATGGCCGACAACGTGATGACCTACCGGCTCACGGTCAAGGAGGTCGCCCAGGAGGAGGGGATCTACGCCACGTTCATGCCGAAGCCGGTACTCGGCGTGAACGGGAACGGGATGCACACCCACCAGTCACTGTTCGAGGGCGACCGGAACGCGTTCTTCGACGCGACCGACGAGTACCACCTGTCGAAGATCGGGCGCGGATACATCGCCGGGATCCTGAGGCACGCCCGGGAGATCACGCTGGTGCTGAACCAGTGGGTGAACTCCTACAAACGGCTGGTGCCCGGGTACGAGGCCCCCGTGTACGTCTGCTGGGCTCGGAGGAACCGCTCCGCCCTGGTGCGGGTGCCGATGTACAAGCCGGGGAAGGAGGGCGCGGCCAGGATCGAGCTCCGCTCACCCGACCCGGCCTGCAACCCCTACCTGGCGTTCGCCGTCATGCTCGCGGCCGGGCTCAGGGGCATCGAGGACCAGGAGGACCTCCCTCCTGAAGCCTCGAACAACATCTACGAGATGGCCGATGACGAACGCCGGGAGGCCGGGATCGAGTCGCTCCCAGAGGACCTGTCGGAGGCCATCCGGGCGGCCGAGGGATCGGAGCTTCTGCACGACACCCTGGGCGCCCACGTGCTCGAGTACCTGGTGCGGAACAAGCGCGAGGAGTGGGACGCTTACAAGGCCTACGTCACCCCGTACGAGCTCGAGCGCTACCTACCCATCCTGTAGGAAGACCGGCCGGACCATCAGCTCCTGATCCGGAAACCGGCGTCGCCATGTTCAGTGCCTGACCGGCCAGGACACCGCGTGAAGCACGGTGGTGCCGATCCGCCGAAGCACGCTGCCACGCTCCCCAACTCGGACGGCCCGCGTCTGACGGGCCAGTCGCTCGCGCTCGGCCGCGCGGACCAGATCATCGATCCGCGTCTGTGCCATCGCCCTGTCGTACATCCCGCCTCCTCTCGCCGTGATCAGGCTAGGGGGATGGCGCCCCGCCGTCGGTGATCGACGGCACCCGCGTGGGTGACGTCCGGCATGCCCGGGTGGTGACGGACGTCACACCCGTCCCCTTGCCCGCGCTGTGCGGCTCGGGAAGGATGCCCGAGACATGACCGCGCTCGGGCTCTCGGGCACCGCCGTCACCCTCCTGGCCATGACGGTCCTCGTGCTCATCCCGGCGGCCGCGGCCCAGACCGAGACCGGGCCGGCCATCCGTGGCTCGGTCGCCGGGGAGCTGGTCCCGGGCGGTCAGGCGCGGTTCCGGGCGACCGTCACCCACCCGGACGGGTGGCGCGCCCTGGACCGGGTGCTGGTGACGCTGGAGCTCCACCGCGTCACGCTGGACGAGGTCGCCTACGGCGTCGGGGACGGCGTGGTCTCCCTCGGTGGCGCCCGGGCAGTGGCGGGCACCGGCAACGCCCTGACCGGCCGGTTCCTCCGGGTGGAGGCGTTCGGGATCACCGTCTCCACTGGCGGAAACCGCCTGGAGCTGTCGTTCCCGGCGCGGGTGGTCCGGGATGTCCCGGAGGAGGCTCGGGTCCGCTTCCTGGGGGAGGACCACGAGGGAGGCTCGGCGGAGGCCAGCGTGCGGGCTGTGGTTCCCGGCGAGGACGGCGGAACGTCACCGGCGACCGTGATCCTGGCCGTGGCCGCGGCACTCCTGGCGGGAGGCTACTTGGGCGCCCGGGTGGCCACCCACCGGCGCCGCCCCTCGATCTACGAGGCCGTGGCCCGTCGGATCACCGAGGAGCGTGAGGTTCGGGGGCGACGCCGAGGATGAGCGCGCCCGGAGGCGTGTGGGAACGCCTGGCCTCCGGGACGGCGGGCGAGCCACGCCGAGGTCGCCCCGGCGGACTGTGGCGGCGGCTCGCGAAACGGCTCGATCCGGCCTGGTTCCGCCCCCGCCTGGCCCCGGACGTCGAGCTCAAGGAGTTCCGGCTCCGGTGGGGGAACGACTACGCGATGATCCGGAACCCTCGCGACCTGATCCACTACCGGCTCGAGCCCGAGGAGGTCGAGCTGGTCCGGCTCATGGACGGCAGCCGGACCGTGAAGGAGATCGTGGTGGAGCGGTTCCGGGGCTCCGGCGAGCTCGACCTCGACGGGGTGGTCGAGCTGGTCCGGGAGCTCCAGGAGGGAGGGTTCCTGGCCGGTGGGTACGTCGACGCGTACGGGGCCGTCCGCCGAGCGATGAACCCCTCCGTCCTGGCGAGGAAAGCGGGCGAGTTCGTCCGGACCCTGTCGATCGACTGGAGCGGCGCCGACCGGCTGGTCCGATGGCTGTACGAGCACGGCCTGCGCTGGTTCTTCAACCCGGCCGCGGTGACGCTCGGCATCGTGGTGGGCCTCGCCGGCGTGGTGGCCTTCGTGGCGGTCGTGAGCGGCGGCCGGTTCACGCTGTCCGGGCAGTCGCTGGCCCTGGAGTTCGTGATCCTCTTCACGCTGGACTACGTCCTCACGTTCCTGCACGAGCTCGGCCATGCGCTGGTGATCGTGCACTACGGGCGGAAGGTGAAATCCGCCGGCTTCATGATCTACTTCGGGTCCCCCGCGTTCTACGTGGAGGCCTCGGACGCGCTGATGCTCGATCGGGGCCAGCGGATCGTGCAGGCGGCGGCGGGGCCCCTCGCGGAACTGATGGCCGCCGGCGTTGCCTCGTTCGCCGTACTCCTGTTCCCCGACGCCGCGATCTCCTCGGTCCTGTACAAGTTCGCCGTCCTCAACTACTTCGTGCTGTTCATGAACCTCGTCCCGCTGCTCGAGCTGGACGGGTACTGGATCCTGTCCGACGCGATCCAGGTCCCCGATCTCCGGCCACGGTCACTGGCGTTCATCCGCCACGACCTGGCGCACAAGCTCCGGATCCGGGAGCGCTTCTCGAAGGTGGAGGTCGGGCTGGCCCTGTACGGGATCATCGGCGTGGCCTTCGCGGCCTTCTCCTTCTACACGGGCTACTTCTTCTGGCGGGAGATCTTCGGCAGCCTCATCGCCAGGATGTGGGAGGGGGGGCCGATAGCCCGGCTGATGCTCGTCCTGCTGGGCCTCCTGGTGGCCGGGCCCCTGGTGCGCGGGGCCCTGGCGCTGCTCCGGGCGCTGTGGCGCCGGGCCCGGGCCCTGTTGGAGGGGGTCCGGTTCCGGCTCGAGCGGGCCTGGCGCGTCGAGGCGGCCCGGATGGTCGACGCCCTCCCGATGTTCGAGGACCTGCCGGTCGACC
The DNA here is from genome assembly GCA_050692915.1 of Actinomycetota bacterium. Lineage (GTDB taxonomy): Bacteria > Actinomycetota > UBA4738 > UBA4738 > CALAEC01 > CALAEC01. Next base: position 28,683 of record JBOGVU010000013.1, read on the forward strand.
TGCTGAGCGACCTGGCGGGTCGGCTGCGGCTGCGAGCAGCGGCTCGAGGACAGCCGGTGGTTCGCCAGGGTGACCGTCCCGACGCTTTCTACGTGGTCCGTCGGGGAACGCTCCAGGTCGTGGAGGAGGACCCCGACACCGGCGCGGAGCGGGTCCTGCGGACGCTGGGGCGGGGCGACTCGTTCGGCGAGCTCGGGCTCCTGCAGGGCGCGCCGAGGGCGGCCACCGTCCGGGCCCTCGAGGAGGCCCAGCTGTTCGAGGTGGGAAAGGGGACCTTCGACGAGCTGCTGGCGGACGCCGCCCGAGCCCCGCGATTCGCCCCCACGCTCCAGGCCGCCGCGGAGCTCCGGGCGCTCGACCCCTTCGCCGACCTCTCCGGGGCCCAGATCGCCGAGCTCCTCCAGCTCGGCACGTGGGTCAACGTGCCGCCGGGCCGGTCGATCATCCGCCAGGGTGAGCCCGGGGACGCCTTCTACGCCGTTCACTCCGGACAGGTCGAGGTCATCGAGGACGGGCGAACCGTGGCGGTGCTGGGCCCGGGATCGTACTTCGGCGAGGTGGCCCTGCTGCTCGACGTGCCCCGGACCGCCACGGTCCGGGCCCGGACCGCGGTTCGGGCCTTCCGTCTGGAGCGGGAGGGCTTCGACCGCCTGGTCGGGGATGCCTTTCGCCGGGGTAGGCTGAACCCGCACGTGCTCGTGGAGCGCTCACAGAGGCACTGAGATGGACTGCTGGCACTGCCGCCGAACCGCCGTGGGGACCTGCCGCTTCTGCGGCAGGGGGATCTGCGAGGACCACGTCCAGACGCACCCCTTCATCCTCGAGCTGTACCGGGACGGCGACGTGACCAAGGTCCTGGCGGTGGAGGACGCCCTGTACTGCGGGGCGTGCACCCCCCGGCCCGAGCCCCTCGAGGTCCCCGAGCTCGACTGACCCTCAGACGGTCACGATCTCGTTGCGGTCGTCGGGGAGGTCCCCTTCAACCGTGAGATCGCAGGTGGGGCAGTGCCACCGGGCCTCCATCGGCGTGCCGCAGGCCGGGTGCCGGGGGGCCACGGCGCCGTCCTCGCGGCGGGAACCCCAGTCGGTGAGGAGCCGGACGGCCCCGGCGAGCTCCCGGCCGGCGGCGGTCAGGCCGTAGGCGAGTCGAAGCGGCCGGTCGCTGTAGGGCTCGGCGGACACCACCCCCTGGTGCTCCAGCCGGCGGAGCCGGTCGGACAGCACGTTCGGGGCGATGCCGGTGACCTCCTCGGACAGGTCGCTCCACCGCCGGGGACCGCCCAGGAGCGCCTCGACCAGCAGGAGGCTCCACCGGTCCCCCACCTGGTCCAGGGCCGCCGCCAGCGCCGTCCTCATCGTCCTCCCTTGTCGAAACCAGATTCGAGTAGTAACTTGCTATCCACAAGATAGCATGTCGTATGGGCGAAGGGAGGAAGCGATGGCAGCGCTGCAGGAGCTGGAGGAGGCCGTTCGGGCCGTGGCGGACCGGGTCGGCCCTTCCGTGGTGGGGATCGGGGACCGGTGGGGCCGCGGGTCCGGAGTGGTGATCGGCGATGGGCGGGTCCTGACGAACGCCCACAACGTGCGGGGCGACCGCGTCGGGGTGTCGTTCGCCGACGGCCGGGTGGCCGAGGGGTCCGTGGCCGGCGTGGACGTCGACGGCGATCTCGCCGTGGTCACGGTCGAGACCGCGGGGGCCCCGGCACCGGCGTGGGCCGAAGGGGACGCCCCCGGGATCGGCTCCGCGGTGTTCGCCCTGGCGAACCCGGGCGGGCGCGGCCTCCGGGTGACCTTCGGGATGGTGTCCGGGACCGAGCGGTCCTTCCGGGGACCCCGGGGACGGCGGATCGCCGGGAGCCTGGAGCACACCGCGCCGCTGGCCCGCGGGTCGTCCGGCGGCCCCGTGGTCGACGCCGAGGGACGGCTGGCGGGCCTGAACACGAACCGGGCCGGCGACGGCTTCTACCTGGCCATCCCGGCGGACGCGGACCTGCGGAATCGGGTGGAGGCCCTCGGCCGGGGCGAATCCCCGTCCGCACCCCGACTGGGGGTGGCCGTGGCGCCGCCGTGGGTGGCGGCCCGGATGCGGCGGGCCGTGGGCCTTCCCGAGCGGGAGGGACTCCTGGTCCGAGGGGTCGAGGAGGGCAGTCCCGCCGATCGGGCCGGCCTGGGCCGGGGCGACCTGATCGTGGGGGCCGGCGGCCGGGCGGTGTCGAGCGCCGACGACCTCCACACCGCCCTCGACGAGGCCGGAGCGAGCGACACGGTGACGGTCACGGTCGTCCGCGGGGAGGAGGAGCGGGAGGTTGCCGTCCGCCTCTCCCCCGCCGAGCCGTCCCCGGGCGATCGCCAGGAGGCCTGATGGTGTGACGGGCGTCACCGGATCCGACGTGACCGACGTCACCCGAGGTCCGGTGACCCCCGGCACAGACCCGGCCGGGCGGGCGGGCGCACACTTCGGCCCGATGCCCATGCCCGCCAGGGCCGGGTGACGAAGGGGGTGAATGGGATGGCGGAGAAGAAGATCTCTCCCAAGAAGCGGGGATCCGGATCTTCCTCCTCGAGCAAGACCGCGGCCACGCGCGTGACGAAGCGGCGCGCCGCACGCAAGGGTCTTCGCAAGTCCGCGAGGAAGAGCGCCAGGAAGCGCTAGGCGCGTCCGACCTTCCAACGTCGAAACGGGTCCGTCCCCGACGGGCCCGTTCCGCGTTCCCGGAGGTGGTTCCGCCCTGACGCCTCCGCTACGCTTCGGCCATGGTCGCCGGGGGGGGAACCAGGCTCGCCGGAGGGAGCCGCGCGGCCCTGGAGCGGGCCATGCGCCAGACCCCCATGCTCGCCGACACGCCCGCCGGATCCGTACAGGCCCTGGCCGAGCATGGCACCGTCCGCGAGTACCGACGCGGCACGTACCTCTTCCATCAGCACGATGAGGCGCCCACCGTGTACTTCCTGTGGCGGGGGCGGGTCGAGATCAGCTCCACCTCGGTGACGGGGCACCGACAGCTTCACACCACCCTGGAGCCGCCGCAGTTCTTCGGCGAGCTCGGGGTCCTCGGCGAGATGCAGCGCACCGCCACGGCCGTGGCGCTGGAGGACACCGCGGTCTGCGTGATCCCGGGAGAGGCCTTCGTCCGGTTCCTGGCGGACCACCCGGAGGGCACCCGGGTCCTCCTGCGGGCGCTGGCCAGGCAGATCGCTGAACACGAGGCCCTCGTGGAGGACCTGCTGTTCCTGGACCTGAAGGGACGGGTGGCCAAACGGCTGATCGGGCTGTGCACACCGAGCTTCGAGGAGCTGCCCGAGGATGGGTCGGTGATCCCGTCCGTGGTCACCCACGCGGACCTGGCCGCGCTCGCGGGCGGCAGCCGCGAGAACGTCACCCGCATCCTGTCCGAGCTCCAGCGGCGACGGCTGGTGAAGCGGGACGGACGCCGGTACGTCCTGGCGAACGTGGACGGGCTCCGCAGGCTCGCAGGCCTGTAGCCGCGCTACGCTGTCCCCGTGCGGATCGCCCTCGGCCAGCTGAACCTCGGCGTCGGAGACCTCGACGGCAACGTCGAGAAGCTCGCCACGTGGGCCCGGGAGGCCACCGGGCATGGCGCCGACCTGGCGTGCTTCCCCGAGCTCGCCATCACCGGGTACCCGCCCGAGGACCTGGTCCTGCGTACCTCGTTCGTCGACGCGAACCTGGAGGCGGTCGTCGAGCTGGCCGAACGAACCGCCCGCGGGTGTCCGGTCCTGGTCGGGTTCGTCGACCGAACCTCCAAGGGTCTGCACAACGCGGCCGCCCTGCTCCGCGACGGCGAGGTGGAGGCCCGGTACCACAAGCACCAGCTCCCGAACTACGGCGTGTTCGACGAGAAGCGTTACTTCGTTCCGGGCGAGGCAGGATGCGAGGTGCGGGTGGCCGATTCCACGCTCGGCATCTCGGTGTGTGAGGACGCCTGGTGGCCGGACGCTCCCTTCGACGGGTACGCCGGACGGGTCAAGGTCATCTCGAACATCAACGGCTCGCCGTACCACCGGCAGAAGACCCACCAGCGGCTGGAGGTGTGCGCGGCCCGGGCCCGGCAGACGGGTGCGTGGATCGTGTACGTCAACCTCGTGGGCGGCCAGGACGAGCTCGTGTTCGACGGCGGCTCCATCGTGGTCTCCCCCGAGGGCGAGCGGGCCTGGCACGCCCCGGCGTTCGAGGAGGACCTCCTGGTCGTGGACCTCCCCGGGACGGACGCCGGGAAGCCGCCGCTCCCCCACCCCACCAGGGAGCCGTGGCCCACCGGCGCGGAGGAGGTGTACCGGGCCGTGGTCCTCGGCCTCGGCGACTACGTGCGGAAGAACGGCTTCGAAGAAGTCGTGGTGGGAGTGTCCGGCGGCATCGACTCCTCCCTGACGGCGACCCTGGCCGCCGACGCCCTGGGCCCGGAGGCGGTCCGGGCGCTGGCCATGCCGTCGCCGTTCTCCTCCGAGGAGAGCGCGGAGGACGCCCGCGAGGTGGCCCGGCGCCTGGGCGTCCGGATCGACCTGGTCCCCATCGACGCTGTGTTCGATGCCTACCGGGAGGCTCTGGACGTGGTGCTGGCCGGCACGGAACGGGACGTCACCGAGGAGAACCTCCAGGCCCGGATCCGCGGCAACTACCTCATGGCGTTGTCCAACAAGTTCGGGGCCATGGTTCTGGCGACGGGCAACAAGAGCGAGCTGGCCGTGGGGTACTCGACGCTGTACGGAGACATGGCGGGCGGGTTCGCCCCCCTCAAGGACGTCCCCAAGACCCTCGTGTACGAGCTGGCTCGGTGGCGGAACAAACAGACCGATCCGGCGCCGATCCCCGACCGCGTCCTGGAGAAGCCGCCCTCGGCCGAGCTCCGTCCGGACCAGCTCGACACCGACTCGCTCCCCCCATACGACGTCCTCGACCCGATCGTGGAGGCGTACGTGGAGGAGGACCGCTCGCCCGAGGAGATCGTGGAGGAGGGCGCCGATCCGGAGCTCGTCCGCCGCGTGGTGGAGCTGATCGACCGGGCCGAGTACAAGCGCCGCCAGGCGCCTCCGGGCGTGAAGATCACCCCGAAGGCCTTCGGGCGTGACCGGCGGATGCCGATCACCAACGCCTACCGCGGCCGGCCGCTCAGCCCCGCCGGGAGCACACCACCTCGGCCCGGTCCGGGTCCCCGGGCAGGGCGCTGACCGGGAAGTCGAACGGCGGCGAGACGTCACCGTCGCCCCGGCCGACGTGGAGGCCGAAGCCGCGCTCCCGCAGGACGGTGCCGTCCGCGGCGATCAGACGGACCGTGCACGGCTGGACCTGGGTCGGCGGATCGCCGAACGCGGACCACTCGGCATCGAACAGGACGCCCCACGCGGGCTCACTGCCCTGGAAGGCCTCCACCGTGGTCAGCCGGACGTTCGAGATCTCGTAGGTCCGGCGGCCGTCCACGGCCCCCACGATCGTCCCCCCCACCAGCGCCGCGGCCAGGACGCCCAGCGCCGCCGGGCCGATCCAAGAGGACCGCTTCCCTCGCGCGCCCGGTGCCACGACGGCCCGAGGATATCTCGCGGACCGCCCGACCCGCGTGGGACAATCGCGAGGGGGCGTTAGCTCAGCCTGGTCAGAGCAGTGGGCTTTTAACCCATGTGTCACAGGTTCGAATCCTGTACGCCCCACCAGCGGAAATAGCCGCGCCCAGGAGAGTTGGGTGGACGGCGCCTCCGCGCTGCCGTGCGTTACGCGACGTTAAGCGGCGATTCACAACGCCAGAGGCGCGTCACGGAATCGGTTGCGCGTCACCCTCGCGTCACGCTAAAAGACGCAGAGGTTCTCGACACACTTTTTCGGCGTAGGCGACGGTCGCGTCGGCCCGTTCCAGGGCCTCGTCGACCTCATCGACATCGACGCCGAAGTCACCGTCAGATAGCGATATAAGAGAAGTCAAGAAAGGTCGCCGTAGTCCAAGGCCGATCGAGCAGCTGGCGCGCTTGCGACGCCCTCAGGCCTCCCAAAGACCGATCGTGATCACGTTGATCGTGCCGTCAGACGTCACGAACCCGTCCCCCACGGTCGCGTCCCACCTTGCTTTAAACAACTGGCAGCACACACGAGGTTGGTCCGTCGAGCGACGAACTCCTCACAGGTCGGCTGTCCGACGAAGACCTTGACCCGAAGATGATCCACAAGCGGGCGGCCCTTGACCGGCGGGTAGGATTGAGCCTGGGGTTGTCCATGCGTGCCTTGCCGACCGGAACGGTCACGTTCCTGTTCACCGACATCGAGGGATCCACTCGCCTGCTCGAGGAGCTCGGAGTCGCGTATCGGGCCGTGCAAGAGGATCACTTCCGGCTGATGCGCGCCGCCATCAACGATGGAGACGGCGTCGAGATCCGAACCGAGGGCGACGCCTTCTTCGTGGTGTTCCCCACCGCCAGGGGGGCGGTCCGGGCCGCGGCCGCCGCGCAGCGCGCCTTCGCCGCTCACATCTTCCCCCACGGTGAGCCCATCCGGGTCCGGATGGGTATGCACGCTGGGGAGGGAGTCCTCGGGGGCGACGATTACCTGGGCATGGACGTCAACCGCACCGCCCGGATCGCCGCCGCCGCCCACGGAGGGCAGGTCCTGCTCTCCGAATCCGCCAGGGCGCTCGCCGAGCCGGGCCTCCCCGAAGGCGTTTCCCTCCGAGACCTCGGCGAGCACCGCCTCAAGGACCTTACCCGGCCCGAGCACATGTACCAGCTCGTCATCGAGGGGCTGCCGGCGGAGTTCCCCACGCTCACGACCCTCGACGCACGGCCCAACAACCTTCCCGCCCAGCTCACCTCGTTCGTGGGCAGGGACGAGCAGATCGCCACGGTCGAGCGCCTCCTTCCGGAATCTCGCTTGCTGACTCTCACCGGCTCGGGCGGCACGGGGAAGACGCGCCTGGCCCTCCAGGTCGCTGCGGAGGTCCTGGCCGACTTCCCCGACGGGGCGTTCTTCGTGGATCTGTCGGCGATCACCGACCCGGCATTGGTTACCTCAGAGATCGGCGTGACACTGGGGGTGGCCGAGGATCCTGGCCGGCCCATCCTGGAGTCTCTAAAGGACTATCTCCGCGACCGGGAGCTTCTCCTGCTCCTGGACAACTTCGAGCAGGTCGCGGACGCTGCGGCGGCCGTCGCCGAGCTCATCGAGGCCGCGCGGAAGCTGAAAGTGCTCGTCACCAGCCGGGTGGTCCTGCACCTCTACGGGGAACGGGAGGTCGTAGTGCCCCCGCTGATCCTCCCGGATCCCTCGCACCTTCCGGACCTCACGTCCCTGTCGCACTACGAGGCCGTGGCCCTGTTCATCGAGCGCGCCGCGGCGGTGGAGCCGGACTTCGCCGTGTCCAACGAGAACGCCCCCGCGGTGGCTGAGATCTGCGTTCGCCTGGACGGCCTGCCCCTAGCCATCGAGCTGGCCGCCAGCCGAGTGAAGCTCCTCTCGCCCCAGGCCGTCCTCTCCCGGTTGGAGCAGCGCCTTCCCCTGCAAGCGGCGACGGTTCGCAACCTGCCAGAGCGCCAGCGCACCCTGCGGGGGACCATCGACTGGAGCTACGACCTCCTGGAGCGAGCGGAGCGGAAGCTGCTGGCCCGGCTCTCCCTCTTCGCCGGAGGAGCCACGCTGGAGGCAGTGGAGGCGGTGGGCAATCCCGGCGGAGAGCTCGGACTCGACGTCCTCGACGGCCTGGCCTCGCTCGTCGACAAGAGCCTCCTCCGCCGAACAGAGGCGCCCGAGGGGGAGACCCGGTTTGTGATGCTGCGGACGATCCGCGAGTACGCAGAGGATCGCCTGCGCGAGGACTTCGACGCCGCCGACACAGCGGGGCGCCATGCCGCGTTCTTCCTGGCCCTGGCGGAGGAGGCCGCGCCCCATCTCACCACCGAACACCAGGTCCGGTGGCTGGACCGGTGCGAGCGGGAGCACGACAACCTCCGGGCCGCACTGCGATGGAGCGTGGAGGACGAGGATGCGGAGACCGGGCTGCGGATCGTCGCCGCCGTGTGGCGGTTCTGGCAGCAGCGGGGCCACCTGCGGGAAGGCCTGCGGTGGGCCGAGGACCTGCTGGCCGTGGCGCCGGACCGGCGGAGCCCCGCCCGGGCCCGGGCGCACTCCGCGGCCGGCGGCCTCGCCTACTGGCTCGACGACACGGATACCACCGCCCGCCACTACGAGGAGGGGGTGGCCATCGCCCGGGAGCTCGGGGATCCTCGGCTGACCATGGAGGCCACGTACAACCTCGGCTTCGTCCCTCTGGTGTCCGAGGATCCGGAGGGCGCTCGCCCGCTCTTCCAGGAGGCCCTGTCCATCGCGCGGGAGCTGGACGACCCGGCGTGGATCGTTCCGATCATGGGGGACCTGGCCTACGTCGACGTGGTGACGGGCAACTACGCCGAGGCGATCTCGCTCCTGGAGGAGGTCACCGAGGACGCCCGGAGGCTGGGCCACCGGTTCAGGCTCGCCGATGATCTGACCGCCCTCGGCCACGCTCACCTCGGTGCCGGCAACCACGACGCGGCTCGGCCGTTCCTCCGGGAGGGCCTCGAGCTGCTGGTCGAGGACGAGAACCTCCCGATGATGGTCACCAGCCTCTTCTTCTACGCCGTTTTGGCGGGCGCCGAGGGCCAGCACGAGCGAGCCGCCCGCCTGTGGGCGGCGGGCGAGGAGCTGCGAGCGTCGATCGGCGGGGCCCCCTCGGCCGTCATGAAGCTGGAGGACCCCACACCGGCCGCTCGGGAGGCCATCGGCGACGAAGCCGTGGACCGTGCCGTAGCCGAGGGACGAGCGATGGACCTCGACAAGGCCGTAGCGTACGCCATGGAGGAGCCCTCGGCGATTCCGCCGTCCTGAGCTGCCGTAGTTTGCAGCGGGCCAGACCGGGCGTTCGGTCCTCAAAGCAGCTTGCGACCATAAGTCCACGACCCTGTACCAGAGACGGCTAGCAGGTACTCCGTCGGTTCCCATCACGATCCTGGCGTCCCAGGGGCGGGCCGCGCAGGAGCGTCGCAGACGTGTCGCAGAACTCAATAAGGGTGCGTTTCCGCAGGTAGAAGTCGGTGGATATGGGGGCTTTTAACCCATGTGTCACAGGTTCGAATCCTGTACGCCCCACCAGCGGAAATAGCCGCGCCGAGGAGAGTTAGGTGGACGGCGCCTCCGCGCTGCCGTGCGTTACGCGACGTTAAGCGGCGAGTCACAACGCTAAAGGCGCGTCACGGAATCGGTTGCGCGTCACCCTCGCGTCACGCTAGAAGACGCCGAGGTTCTCGACACACTTTTTCGGCGTAGGCGACGATCGCGTCGGCCCGTTCCAGGGCCTCGTCGACCTCATCGACATCGACGCTGGAGTCGCCGTCCGGATACTCGATAGTGCTTCGCGGCGCAGGTGCATTTGCAATACTAAAGTTCTGGCGACCGGAGGGAGGGCGGCCATGCCTGGGCGAACGATCGAGGATCTGCGGGGCCGGGTCAGCGGGGCGGTGATCACATCCGAGGACGAAGGGTACGAAGAGGCCCGCAGGACCTACAACGCAATGATCGACCGCCGTCCTCGCGTGGTCGTGCGGTGCACGCAGGCTGGCGACGTCGCTGCCGCCGTGGATTTTGCCCGCGACAACGAGCTCGTCGTGGCCGTGCGCGGGGGCGGACACAGCGTCCCCGGGTTCGGCACTGCGGACGACGCGGTGGTGGCCGACCTATCGGGCATGCAGGACATCATCGTGGATACCGAGCACCGGACGGCTCGGGCCCAGGGCGGAGCCACCTGGGGCATCTTCAACGTCGCGACCCACGCCCACGGCCTGGCCACCACCGGGGGCATCGTCTCCACCACCGGCATCGGCGGTCTCACCCTCGGCGGGGGCATCGGGTACCTCGCCCGCGGCGTCGGCCTCTCCTGCGACAACCTGATCTCGGCCCAGGTGGTGACAGCGGATGGCCGGTCGATCACGGCGAGTGAGAAGGAGAACGAGGACCTCTTCTGGGCCATCCGCGGCGGCGGCGGCAACTTCGGTGTGGTGACCTCGTTCGAATACCGCCTCCACCCCATCCGGGAGATCTATGGCGGCCCGATGTTTTTCGAGCTCGACCAGGCCCGAAACCTCTTGGAGTTCTACCGCGACTACATCAAGGACGCACCGGAAGAGATGGGCGGGTTTCCTGCCTTTCAGATCGCGCCGCCGCTTCCCTTCATCCCTGAAGATCGACACGGAGACAAGTTCGCCATCTTCGTGGCCTGCTGGGCCGGGCCGATCGACCAGGGGGAACGGGCGCTTGCCCCGCTCCACGAAGTGGCGCCGGTCGTCGCGGAACACGTCGGACCCATGCCGTACCCCGACCTCAACAGCGCGTTCGATGCGCTGTACCCGGCTGGGCTGCAGCACTACTGGAAGGCCAACTTCGTAACCGAGCTTACCGACGAGGCGATCGATGCCCACGTCGACCACGGGGCACGGGTTCCCGTCGTTCAGTCGACGACCCACATCTATCCTGTCAACGGTGCCTGCCACCGCGTGTCACCCGATGCCACGGCCTTCGCCTACCGCGAGGCGAACTTCGCCACGGTGATCGCCGGCATGTGGCCGGACCCCGCCCAGAACGAGGACAACATCAAGTGGGTGCGGGACTACTACGAGGCCACCGCGCCGCTCTCGGAAGAGGGCGGCTACATCAACTTCATGTCCGGGGACGACCAGGACCGGATCAAGAGCAACTACAAGGGCAACTACGAGCGCTTGGTCGAAGTGAAGCGGAAGTACGACCCGAACAACATGTTTCGCGTGAACCACAACATCAAACCCTGAGAGAGCGTCGCAGACGTGTCGCAGAACTCAAATGGGGTGCGTTTCCGCAGGTAGAACCCGGGTGAACCTGGTGGCCTTTAACCCATGTGTCGGGGGTTCGAATCCCTCACTCCCCACTAGGAGAAACGCTGCGTTACGATTCCCGCCTGATGGTCGTGACACTGTCGATAGGCGGCGTCCCACCCGACCGGACCCACCCCGGCCGCTGTGCAGACCTCGACTCGCCGAACGCGGGACCACTGGCCAAGGTTGCGCAGGAGTTCATGGCGCGAGCGCCCGATGCCTTTCCGCTACGGGACCCGTTCGGGATCACGGTCGTGTTCGGGAACACGAAGCCGGCCTTCGAGGGCTACGGTGCGATCGACCCGATCATCGAGGTCCTGGTGGACGCGGGCATGATCGCAGACGAACGTCTCGAGGACTGGGAGCGTGAGCTTCAAGATCCCATGCAGGGGAGACATACACCGTGACCCTCGTGCCGGCGAGGCTTGAAGGGAACGCCTAGCCGAGAGGGAAGGCCTCTACCTGGGGCCTATCGGCGGGACCGCGATCGCAATGCTCGTGTGCATCCGCGCCGGGCGGGTCAGCCTCTCGTCCGCGGTCAGAACCTCGCCACCGAGCTGCTCCGTCAGGGCGATGTACGTCGCGTCGTACGCGGAGAAGTTCTCCCTCAGGCCCAAGATGCGCGGGAGGAGGCCCTGATGCCCGTGCCGCGTCACCGGGAGGTCGAGGTAGTCCTCGATCGCCTGAACCACACGCTGCTCCGATATGGCCCTCCGGCGTATGCCGCGCCGTAGCCCGACGGCGACCTCGACGTCACAGAGAGCCGGCACATGGAGATCCGAGTCGGGGGCGCGCATGATGCGCTCAAGTGTCTGGGCCGGCTTCGTTCTCAGAAGGTACTCGAGGAGTGCCGAGGCGTCGGCAACGATGATCCTCAGGAGGCCTCCAGAGCACCCCGCTCCTCACTGATCAGGTCGGCGGCCGGGCCGCCCAGGTTCACGGTGGCTCGCTTCGCCACTCGCTCGAAGACTTCCGTTGCCGGTGGTCTCGCCACCTCTCGCTCGAAAACGTCCTGCAGATAGTCGGTCAGGGTCTGTCCCCGCGCTCTGGCGCGCCTGACGAGCTCCCGATGAAGCCGGTCGGGCACGTTTCGGACCTGGATCATCTTCGACATGCATCCAGCATGCCACATGCGACACACATGATCTAGAGGATCGCTGCGAACCGACCGGCCGCTACTGGCGTCCAGAGGGGTGTCAAGCCTGGAACCGGCTGAGCTCGCGAGGTGTAGTCCTGATACGAGCGCCGGGGCCGGCGCGAGGAAGGAGCGTGGCACCCATGCTGGCGAGACGGCTCTTCCCCCTGATGATGGCGGGGCTCACCGGCTGTGCGGCGCTGGGGCCCGTCGGCCCGACCGCCCGCTCCGACCGAGTCCTTCTCCTCGGGTCGAGCCACGGCGTCGTGAGCGTGGACTCCGGCAGCGGCTCGGTCCTGTTCCAGGGATCGGGGGTCCCGTCGTCGGTCGACTGGTCCACAGTGCTCACCGCGACCTCGGGCGGCGGACGGACGATCCTCGAGGCCCGAGACTCGACCACCGGCGAGGCGCTGTCCTCGTTGCCGGTCGCCGGCGAGCTCGGCGTACGGGTGGCATCTCCGGACGGTTCCCTGGTCGCGCTGATGCCCCCGCTCCCCTCGGAAGCGAGCCCCTGGATCCCGGAGGCGCGATCCTCCACCACGATCACGGTGGCCGACCCCTCCGGGCTCGAGGAGCCTCGTCGGTTCCACCTGGAAGGGAACTTCGAGCCCGAGGCGTTCTCGGCCGACCGTGACACCCTGTTCCTGATCAGCTACGTGCCTCCCACCGCACCGACGGGGTACCGAGTGGCCGCCCTGGACCTGAGCGAGGGCTCCGTCTCCCGGGTGAAGACCGGCGTGAAAGGGGTGGCGGAGACGATGAGCGGCACCCGGCTCGAGCAGGTCGCCTCGGCCGACGGCTCGATGCTGTACACGCTGTACACGACCCGGCCCCCCGGTCACGTCGCCGCCGACGGGACGTCGGACGAACACGTCGGCTTCGTCCACACCCTCAGCCTCGACGAGGGATGGGCCCACTGCGTGCCCCTCCCGGAGGAGCTGTGGGGCGGCGATCCGGCCGACCAGGCCATGGCGATCTCGGCCGATGGCGGCCTGCTGTACGTGGTCGACACGGCCCGCCGGGTGGTGGCCGAGATGGACACCACCTCGCTGGAGATGACGAGAGCCGACGGGTCCGGGCTCGCCCCGGATCAGGAGGGCGAGACCCGAGCCGTCATCGGCCCGGACGGCGCGCTCGTGGTGGCTTCCGGCTCAGGCGTGGTGTCGCTCGACGCCGAGACCCTCCGCCCCATCGACGGGTGGACGTTCGAGGCCCCGGTTGTCGCCCTGGGAGCCGGCCCCCGGGAGATCTACGTGGCCGTGCCGGGCGCTGTCCATACCGTGAGGCCCGGCAGCGATCGTGCCGATCCGGAGGTGCGGGCTCCCGTCCTGGACGACCTGTCGTACGTGGGGATGCTGGAGCGCTGACCAGGGTCAGGAGATAGCGACCGGGCCTTCGGTCCCGGTGACCCGCCAGCCGTCGCCGATCCGTTCCACGACCCAGGTCTGCCAGGTCCCGGCCAGGTTGGCCAGGTAGCTGGAGGCGGGCACCAGGGCGCGGTCGTCTTCGCCGGCGATGGGGCCGAGCGTGAGCAGGATCCCCTGGTTCTCCACCCGTCCCCCGTCCTCCAAGGGGCCGATCACCTCGCTGCGGCTCGACACGAACTCAAGCGGAGCGACGTCGGCCACCGCCTCCGCCAGGGCATCGCGGTCCTCCTGGGGGAAAGGCTCGCCGACCCCGGGGTCGTCGGGATCGTCCGCGTTCTCCAGGGCCCGGTCCATGAGGTAGATGACCCGGAAGCCCGAGGACTGCCCCTGCTCCGAAGCCATGTGGCGGATCACGGCGGCGTAGATGGCCACCTCGCGGTCCTCCTCGGCCGCGCCGGGGGCGCCGGACGAGCGGGCGCACGCCCCGGACACCAGGAGACCGAGGACCGCGGCGATGCGTATCGCGCTCATGACGATTCGACGGAAGGGCGGCTGCGGAGGTTCCCGCCGGGCGAGGACGTTATACTTGGCTCCGTGCCCCCCGCTGGGGGTGGGCGAACGTCGCCCCCATCGTCTAGCGGCCCAGGATACCGCCCTTTCAAGGCGGCGACACGGGTTCGAATCCCGTTGGGGGCACGGAACCGAATAGTGGGCCTGTGGAGCAGTCTGGCCGTGCTCGCCACCCTGTCAAGGTGGAGGTCGCGGGTTCAAATCCCGTCAGGCCCGCATGGGTGAGGCGCCGACCGGGCGCCCGTCGGGCGAGGTAGCTCAGTTGGCAGAGCACGCGGCTGAAAACCGCGGTGTCGGCGGTTCGAATCCGTCCCTCGCCACTCGGCCTTAGCCGACCGCGGACTGCTCGAGTAGGCGCCGAACCTCGGACTCCCAGTAACGCCGATGGCCGCCCAGCGTCCTGATCGAGGACAGCTTCCCGGCCTTGGCCCACCTTGTAACGGTCTTCGGGTCCACCCTGAACAGCGCCGCGACCTCCGCGGGCGTGAGGAGACGCTCGTGCTCCCTGTCACCGTTGCCGTTGGGTCCCATCCTCCACCTCGCTTCCCTTCCCAGGGGCTTGCCTTAGGGCAATTGTCCGAGGAGTGGGCCGATCGGGCCATAGACAAAACGGGCCATTTCCGAATGGCCCGTTCGAACTAGTTACGTGTCAGTTGAGCGATTCGCGAATCTTCGCCTCGGCCCACCGCCCGGCCACGGTCTGGTACAGGTCGCCGGCCCGCTCGAGGTCGCCGGTCTCCAGGGCGTCCAGCGCCGACTGGATCTCCCCGGCGGAGTGGTCCTCGTCCAGGTCGTTCCAGCCCGCGGAGGCCGCGGCGTCCCCGTAGTCGAGCTCCACGGCGGAGCCGGCCGGGAAGCAGGACAGCCAGTCGTCGATGTCCCGGACCACTCCGGCCACACCGTCGAGACCGCCCCGGTCGAGGACCCGGGCCGCCCGCCTGGCCCGGCGGCGGGCCTCCGGGAGCCGGGTCCAGTAAAGGGCCCCGAACTCCCCGTCGGGCCGCTCCACGATCCGACGCTCCGCGTCCTCGAACAGGACGAACCACCGGACCGGGACGTGCCAGGCGCTCTCGAGCATCGTGGGGACCGCCCTGGGGTCCCGCCGGCGGATCCTGGCGAGCTCCCTGGCCGCGCGTCGGGCTTCGGCCTCGGGGACCAGGGCCTCGGCGACCTCGCCGGGCACGGTCTCCCGCAGCGACAGGAGTCCGGCCAGCACCCGGAGCCGGGTGGTCGAGGGACACACGAACCACCGTCCGTCGACGAGCCGCACTTGGGCCCGGTCCTCGTCACTGGTGAGCAGGCCCAGGCGTCCTCCGGCGGCCCGCCGCTGGCGGTAGACGGGAGCGAGGGGAACGTCGTGCTCGCCCCGGACGATGTACCGTTCCCAGCGGGCGCGCTCCCCGTCGGGGAACACGTCGATGGGCTGGAAGACCCGCAGGAAAGCCGAGCCGCGCACGACGGCCATGATACGCGAGGGGCCGGGGTTCCCGACCAGCCGACCTGGACCCGTGTTATATTCGCGCGGCTCGGGACCTCCCCAGGAGCGAACGTTGGCCGTCTTCTCCATGCTCGGCAACGAATACGAGGAGGTCGTGTTCTTCCACGACCCACCCTCCGGGCTCCGGGCCATCGTGGCCATCCACTCCACCGCCCTCGGCCCGGCCCTCGGAGGCACCCGCTTCTTCCCCTTCGAGTCCGAGGAGGACGCCCTGACCGACGCCATCCGGCTGGCCAAGGCCATGACGTACAAGGCCGCGGCCGGGGGACTGGACCTGGGAGGGGGGAAGGCGGTGATCATCGGGGACCCCCGACGGGACAAGTCCGAGGAGCTGCTCCGGGCGTACGGCCGGTTCATCGAGTCCCTGGGCGGCCGGTACATCACCGCGGAGGACGTGGGGACCTCCCGTCCGGACATGGACGTCCTCCGCCGGGAGACGCGGTGGGTCACCGGCGTGTCCAAGCGCCTGGGCGGCTCCGGCGACCCGTCTCCGGTCACCGCCTACGGCGTCTTCCAGGGCCTCAAGGCCTGTGCCGAGGATGCGCTCCGGACGTCCTCGCTCGAGGGGGCCCGCGTCGTCGTGCAGGGCGCCGGCAAGGTCGGCTCCACCCTCGTCAAGCACCTGGTCGAGGCGGGGGCCGTGGTTACCGTGGCTGATGTGGACGTGGACGCCGTGGCCAGAGTGGTCGCCCGGCACGGCGTCGACACCGCGGAGCCGGAGAAGGCGCACGCCATGGAGTGCGACATCTTCGCCCCCTGTGCCATGGGAGCGGTCATACGGGACGACACGCTCCCCGAGCTGAAGTGCCGGGTGGTGGCCGGCGCGGCCAACAATCAGCTGGAGCGGCCCGAGCACGCGGACGCCCTCGCGGATCTGGGCATCCTCTACGCTCCGGACTTCGTCATCAACGCCGGCGGCCTGATCAACGTGGCGGACGAGCTGAACGGCTACGACCGCGAGCGGGCCATGGCGAAGGTCGAACGGATCTACCGCACGCTTCGAGAGGTCTTCCAGCGGGCCCAGCTCGAGCGGATCACGCCGTCCCGGGCGGCGGAACGGCTGGCCGAGGACCGCATCGCCCGGGTGAGCCGGGTGCGCCTCCTGTGGGTCCAGGGGCAGGCCCGGTAGCCCGGCGGCCCCCGGCCTGACCGCCGCCACCAGGGTATTTGCATCTGGCCCGCCCGTTTGGTAATCCTACGGCCGGTTTGCCTGCCCGGCCACCACGCCTCGTGAGGCGGTGGAGCAGGACCGCCCTCGTCCTGGGCGTCACCGCAGCCCTCCTGGTGACGCCCGGTCTGTGGAGCGCTGCCGGGACCACCTCCAAGGAGCGGCGGGTCCTCCACATGATCAACGCCAGCCGCTCTTCGCGAGGGGTCGGCACCCTCAGCCTGTCCGAGCGGCTGTCCCGCATAGCCCGCCGGCACAGCCGAAGCATGGCTCAACAGCGGCTGCTGTTCCACCACTCGTGCCTGTCGTGCCGGTTCCCCACCGGGAGCTGGAAGCTCCTCGGGGAGAACGTGGGGGCCGCCCCCTCCCTGCGACGGGTACACAGAATGATGCTCAAGAGCGCCAGCCATCGCGACATCCTCCTGAACGGGATCTTCGACAGGGTGGGGGTGGGCGTGGTGAAGCGGGGCGGGAGCTACTGGGTCACCGAGATCTTCTACGCCTAGGCGCGCGGCAGCCCAGGCAAGCCCTTGTCGGTCGCGCCTCGGATGGTTGGGGGCGATCGCCGGTCGGTGCGATAATCCTCCCGGCCCCGGGACCCCGGGCCCAGGAGGCGATGACGTGTCCGAACGCCACGACCAGTCTGTCCGGATCCTTGACCCGGGCGGGGCCGTGGTCGACCGGGAGGCCCGTGACGCCCTCGACCTGAAGGAGGAGGACCTTCGGGCCATCTATCGGGCCATGGCCCTGACCCGTCAGGTCGACCTCGAGTGCACCGCTCTCCAGCGTCAGGGCGAGCTGGCCGTGTACCCGCCCCTGCTGGGACAGGAAGCCGCCCAGGTCGGCAGCGCCTACGCCCTCGGCGAGGAGGATTTCGTGTTCCCCGCATACCGGGAGGTCGGCGTGGCCATCGTCCGGGGCATCGACCTCGTCGAGTACACCCACTTCCACCGGGGCACCCGGCACGGGGGCATCGACAACCCGGTCGATGCCCGGTTCGCCGAGGTCTCGATCCCGATCGCCACCCAAGCCCTCCACGCGGTGGGCTGGGCCATGGGGACGAAGAAGGACGGCGCCCGGGGCTGCGCCATCGTGTACTTCGGCGATGGGGCCACCTCGGAGGGCGACTTCCACGAGGCCTGCAACTTCGCCGGCGTCTTCCGAGCGCCGGTCATCTTCTTCTGCCAGAACAACGGGTGGGCGATCTCGGTCCCGCTGGCCCGCCAGACCGCCGGGGAGATCTACCGCAAGGCCGAGGGCTACGGGTTCCCGGGTGTCCGGGTGGACGGGAACGACGTCCTGGCCGTGTACCGGGTCACCCGTGACGCGGCCGAGCGGGCCCGTGCGGAGGGCCTGCCCACCCTGATCGAGGCCATGACGTACCGGATGGGCCCGCACTCCACCGCGGACGACCGGAGCCGCTACCAGCCCGAGGAGGAGATCGAGCGATGGCGGAGCCTCGATCCCCTGTTCCGGTTCCGCAAGTACCTGGAGGCCGAGGACGCAATCGACCACGCCTTCGTGGAGCAGGTCGAGGCGGACGCCAGCGAGCTGGCCGCCGAGATCCGGGCAGGCATCGTGGGCGCCCCGGCCCGCGACCCCCGCGAGATCTTCGAGTGGGCGTTCACCGAGCTCCCACCAAACCTGGAGCGCCAGCGCGACGAGGTCGCCGCGGCCATGGAGGCCGAGGCCGGGGAGGGAGGCGACGGTGGCTGAGGTCACCATGGCCCAGGCCCTCAACGGCGCCCTCCGAAGGGCCCTGGCCGACGACGACCGCGTGCTGATCTTCGGCGAGGACGTTGGGAAGCTGGGCGGGGTGTTCCGGATCACCGACAAGCTCCAGACGGAGTTCGGCGAGGAGCGGGTATTCGACACGCCCCTGGCCGAGTCCGGGATCGTGGGCATCTCGGTGGGGCTGGCCCTGGCGGGCTGGCGGCCGGTCCCGGAGATCCAGTTCGACGGGTTCTCGTACCCTGCCCTCGACCAGGTGATCTCCCACATGGCCAAGTACCGGTTCCGGTCGGCGGGCACAGTGAGCCTGCCGATCGTGCTCCGGATCCCGTGCTCGGGGGGCATAGGCGCGGCGGAGCACCACTCCGAGAGCCCGGAGGTCTACTACGCCCACACGGCCGGGCTGAAGGTGGTGATCCCCTCTACGCCGATCGACGCGTTCAACCTCCTGCTGTCCTCGATCCGCGACCCCGACCCGGTGATCTTCCTGGAGCCGAAGAGCCGCTACTGGTCGAAGGAGTCGGGCGAGCTGAGGCCGAACGGCCTCCCGATCGGACGGGCCCGGATCGTCCGGGAGGGATCGCACGGAACGCTGGTGGGGTGGGGCGGGATGGTGGTCCGATGCTTGGGGGCGGCCGAGGCCGCCGCCGAGGACGGGGTGGACCTCGAGGTCGTCGACCTGCGCTGCCTGGTCCCCCTCGACGTCGACACGCTGGTCGCCTCGGCGCGTAAGACCGGCCGCGTGGTGGTCGTCCACGAGGCCCCCATGACGGCCGGCTTCGGCGCGGAGGTCGTGGCCCGGGTGGTGGAGGACGCGTTCGAGTACCTGGAGGCCCCCGTGCTCCGGGTCACCGGCTACGACACGCCGTACCCTCCAGCCAAGTCGGAAGAGCACTTCCTGCCGAACGTCGACCGGATCCTCCGGGCCGTGGAGCGCACGCTCACCTTTTAGACTGCTCTCATGGCCGAGCGAACCTTCAATCTCCCGGACCTCGGCGAGGGGCTCGAGGACGCCGAGATCGTCGAGTGGAAGGTGTCGGAGGGCGACACCGTGGCCCTCAACCAGGCCCTGGTCGAGGTCAACACCGCCAAGGCGCTGGTCGAGATCCCGTCCCCCGTCGCCGGCGTGGTGACCACCCTGCACGGCCAGGCCGGAGACGTGGTGAAGGTGGGTGTCCCCCTGGTGACCTTCGCCGTCGAGGGCCAGGAGCCCGCGGCCGAGGCCGGGGCGTCCGCAGAGGGGGCCGGATCGAAACGCCAGGCGCTGCTGGTCGGGTACGGGGTGGAAGAGGGG
>JBOGVU010000014.1:0-42346 GCA_050692915.1 Actinomycetota bacterium
GCCTCGCGCAGCGGGCCCACGATGCCCGAGAGCTCCCCCTCGAACCGGGCGGGGTCGAACCGCGGCTCCAGGAGGTCGTTCATCCCCACCAGGACGCTGGCCAGGTCCGGCCGGAGCCGGAGCGCGGGCTCGAGCTGGGTCCGGCGGACCTCCTCGGACGGGAGGCCGCGCCGGGCCAGGTTCGCGTAGGCGAAATCGGGGTCGACCGCGGCCATGGTCTCGGCCAGGCGGTCGGCCCACCCGCGGAGTCGGCCACGCCGGTCCGGGTCGCCCACGCCCTCGGTGAGGCTGTCCCCCAGGGCCACGAACCGCTTCCAGGGCAGCGGCATAGGGCCCAAACCTATCGCACCCTGTCCGAGCCCCCAGCTGTCCTGGATTTCTCTCCTATCGGCGGGCCGAATCGGTGACCCCAAGCCCGGCACGGATTCGGCCGAACGAACGCCATTCATCGGAGGGCCGTCTCCCAGGCCGGCAAATCGCTCACGAACCAGGCGATGGAGTCGGCTTGGCCGCCCTGATTGGTGTAGCGAAGCCGGAGCAGTGGACGTGCCACGGTCTTGCCCAGATGCGAGGTGGCGCGCTCGACCGCCGTGATGCGAGCGCGGGGATGCGGAACTCGCGGCGTGGGACCCACATCACGAACAGGACCTTGTCATCCGTGGCGGCGAGGCACCCGTTGCCGCGGATCTGTGTGACCCCCGCGGACTCGATACCGAACGAATTGGCCCGGTCGTCGAGGAGCACGATCCTGTCCTCCCCGAGTTGTGCGCGAACGTCCGCGGCGACCCGGCGGCGCAGCCATCCGAGGACCAAGGCGCGGCGATCATATCCTTCTACGGCCTCCCCTCCGTGTCGCACCACGATCCGAAGCGCGGACAGCTGTGCTGTCGAGATGGGGCCCCTTGGGCGAGTCCTACGGCTTGATGTTCTGGTTGAGGCGGAAGACGTTATCGGGGTCGTAGGCGCGTTTCAGCTCGACCAGACGCTCGTACTTGGCGTCGCCGTACGCGGCCCGGGCCAGCTCCTCGCTCGCCTCGACAAGGTCGTTCACGTAGGTGCCCGCAGTGGTGAATGGCTTCAAGGCGTCCCACGCCTCCCGACTCCACGACACGTACTCGTCGTCCTTCGAGGGGTCCTCCCACGTGGACTCGACGCCGAGCCAGAAGGCCGCCGAGCGGCCGTTGAAGGCCGTGGCGTCGTCGGCCAGGCGGGCGATCGCCCCACCCTGCGCCCACAGGCCGACCGACACCTCGCCGGGGGCCCGGGCCATGTGCTCGACGGCCACGTCGAGGAAGTCGTCGGTGAGGTCGTCGAGGAAGCCGCCCTTCATGTAGAACCGCTTCCCCCAGGCGAACGTCTCGTCGCCCGCGCCCTGCATCGCCAGGTAGGTCTTCGTCTCGATCGTGTCCTGCGTCGGCTCTCCGTCGCGAAGGGGGCGGAGGTCGCGCTCGGCCGCGTCGGCCGTCCCGCAGTGGGCGCCGCCGAGGACGACGGCGGGCTGGCCCGCGGGCCACGGATCGTCCGCCCCGGCGACGGCCAGGGCGAAGCTGCAGAACACCTCGTCCGGCGCGGAGCGGGAGAACTCGCGGAACAGGGCGCCCAGCTCGCGGGCGCGGTCGATGGGGTGGGCGACCCAGCCCTGGACCATCTGGGGACCGATCGGATAGAGGCGGAACTCGAACGAGGTGACGACGCCGAAGTTTGGACCGGCGCCCCGGATCCCCCAGAACAGGTCGGCGTTCTCCCCCTCGCTGACGTGGATCAGGCGGCCATCGGCGGTGAGGAGGTCCACGGAGAGCATGTTGTCGATGCTGAAGCCGTGCTTCCGCTGGAGCCGGCCCATCCCGCCGCCGAGGGTGAGGCCGCCCACACCGGTGTGGGAGACCACGCCCACCGGGCAGGCCAGGCCGAAGCGCTGAGCCTCGCGGTCGAGGTCGCCGAGGAGCGAGCCACCCGCCACCCGAGCCGTGCGGGCCTCGGGATCGACCCGGACGCCTCGCATCACCGACAGGTCGATGACCATCCCGTCGTCGCAGGTGGAGAACCCGCCCACGCTGTGCCCGCCGCACCGCACCGCGATCACCAGGTCGTGCTCGCGAGCGAATCGCACCGCGGCGGCCACGTCGTCCGCGCCGGTGGGCCGGACCACCAGGGCCGGATGGCGGTCGACGGCCGCGTTCCACACGATCCGGGCAGAGTCGTAGCCATGGTCCTCGGGGAGGACGATCTCGCCGCGGAACCCCTCGCGGAAGGACGCGACGGCGGAGGGGTCGAGGGTGGCCCGAGGACCTCTATCCACGGCCGTGGACGGTACCACGCACCGGTAGGGGTGGGTCAGCCCTTCTTGACGCGGACCCTGGCCCTCCCGGCGTCCTTGTCCCGTCGCCGTCCGAGATGACGGTGACCGCACCGACTTCCTCGCGCCCGGCTTCGCCCGGTCCTTGGGAGGTACTTCACCACCCACTTCCTGGAGGATCATCCGGCCTAGCTCGCGGTCGGGTCCAGGACACTCAGCCGGCGGAAGTAGGTCCGGTAGAAGCCCCGGTCCCGAGTGAGGAGCCGGTCCGCGCGCCGGTCGGCGTGAGCCCCGATCAGGAAGTCGGCCACGATCCTGTCCCGGGTCCCGCCCCGGGACCGGTACCGCCACCACGCCGCTCCAGCGTCCAGCGCGACGTCACGAGTGACGGGATCGAACCTGATACTCAGTCGATCGAGCGCGGTGCCCACTGCGGCGCTGGTGGGGAACTGGGAGCCGACCTCCGCCCAGACGACCTCGCAGGCGATCAGTGCGCCCTCCTGCGAGCAGCGGCGCATGGCCTCGGTGGATGAAGCCCCGAAGCGAGGATCGGCGTGAAGGATGTCGATCAGGACATTAGAGTCAACGGCCGTGATCACACCGCGTCCGGCTTGCCCCGGAGCTCCTCGATGATCTCATCGGTGGAGCGATCGGTCTTGAGGATCCCGTAGACGGCGTCGACGGGGTCCTGGGCGTTGACCTTCCGGGCGACCAGCCGGCCCCGGTCGGCCTCGAAGTCGAGCTCCGTCCCCGGCCGGATCCCCAGCCGGTCCCGGATGGCCTTGGGGATGGTGACCTGGCCTCGCTCCGACACGACCGCTTTCATACTCAAAGGGTAAGGATTCATACCCAGTCAGTCAACCCCTCGGTCCCGGCCTCGGGCTCGGCCGTACCACCAACAGAAGGACCTTGGCAAAGCACAGCGCTCCCAGGGCGACATGGAGCGCGACCCACACCACGAGGAGCCAGGCAAGTCCGAGACCGGCCTGGAGCGACTCGGCGACCTCCCCAACCACCATTGCGAGGAGCGAACGAGGCTTCATGCCGCCGACCCTAGCCCGGACCAGTGACATGCTCGCTGCGTTCGCCCGGCGGGCACGCGGCGAGACCGGCCCCGCGTGGAGCATCCGCGGGTCGACGTCAGCGACGGAGTGCGGCGCGGGCCTGGTTGGCCCACACCGCCGCGCCCTTCTGCTCGAACTCCCGCACGGCGTACTCGCGGAGCCGGGTCACTTCCCCGTCCCTGCCGAGGAGCTCGAGAACCTCGGCCAGGCCCAGGGCCGCCCTCCCCTTCCAGATGGGGTAGTCGGACCCTCGGGCCGTATGGAGCGCCTCGCGGGCCAGCCGCTCGGCCTCCTCCACCCTGCCCTGACGAGCCAGCACCCGGGCGAGGGTGGTCTGACCCAGCGTCCCCCACAGGGGATGTCCGCCCTCGATCGCCCGCTGCGCCGGGACCTCCGCCTCCTCCCACCGCCCCGCCGCGAGCAGGGCGTTGGCCAGGAAAGGGAGGATGGTCGTCTCGTCGACGTTTCGCTCGTCGA
This sequence comes from Actinomycetota bacterium, assembly GCA_050692915.1. Taxonomy (GTDB): domain Bacteria; phylum Actinomycetota; class UBA4738; order UBA4738; family CALAEC01; genus CALAEC01. Next base: position 3,838 of record JBOGVU010000014.1, read on the forward strand.
AGAGACGCTGGCCCTCCTCCATGACCCGGATGGCCTCCTCGGTGTCACCGGCCATGAGCAGGACGTCGCCCTCGCACTCGGCGGCATCGGCCCAGCTCGACTCCTGGCCGTTCTCCCGCAGGATGTCGCGGAACCGGCGGGCCAGGCTCAGCGCCTCCTCGGCGCGGCCCTGCCACGACCGGAGGTGGGCCAGAGCGTGACACATGTACGCCTCGATGGTGCGGTTGGTCCCGTATTCCTGGAGGAACGCCTCCGCCCGGCGGATGGCGTCCTCCACGTGCCGGGGGCCCTGGGCCAGGATGGCGCTGAGGGTGAACAGGGCCTCCGCCTCCAGTCGGGGATCGCCGGCGGCCCGGGCGTGCTGCCGGGCTCGTTCCAGCGCGTCCTCCGCGGCCCCGGCCCGCCCGCCCCACCACCTGGCCGTCCCCACCAGACCCCAGGCTCGGGCCAGGCCCAGATCGTCGCCATACCTCCGGAACACCTCGACGGCCTCGAGGCCCTCCCGCTCGACGGGGTCGACGTCCTCCGGTGCCTGCCCTCCTCGCACGGACCAGCGGGCCATCAGGACGTGCGCCGAGAGACGTTCGTCGGCCAGGGCCTCGGCCTCGGTGGCGGCCTGTCGGATGACGTCGGAGGCCCGGTCCATCTGCGCGCTCTCGGTGAGCGCCTCGGTCAGGTCCACCAGGAGCTCCACGCGCTCGGGGTCGCCTTCCTCCATCAGCGTCGTGGCTCGTGACAGGAGGACGATCGCCGCGGGGATGTCGACCCGGTGCAGGGCCCGCCGTCCGGCCGCGGCGAGGTGCCGGGCAGCCCGCGAGGCCAGTGGGCGGGCGTCCCCGATGCCCAGGTCGGCGCGGTAGCGGTGGGCCTGCTCGAGGTGGTACCCGAGGATCTCCTCGAACTCTGGGAGCCGGTCGGCGGCCCGGCGCTCCAGCCAGCCGGCGAACCGTTCGTGCAGCTCGGCCCGATGCTCCTTGGTGGTGGCGGCGTACGCGGCGTCCCGGATCAGGATGTGGCCGAACCGGAAGGCGTCCTCGCCGGCGAACCGGGACCGGTCGGGACGAACCAGCTCCTTGCGAACCAGCGCCTGAAGGTGACCCCCCACCGCGGCCCGTTCGGGATCCGGCGTGAGCTCGGCCACCGCTCCCCACCAGAACACCTTCCCCATGACCGCGGCCCGCTGGATGACGGCCCGCTCTCCCGGGGCGAGTCCCTCGAGCCGGGCGCCCAGGAGCGCCTCGATCGTCGGCGGGATGTCGATCGAGGACACGTCGCCGGCGGCGATCCACTGGCCGTCGTCGCGCCGGAGCACGTCCCGATCGACCAGCATCCGCAGGATCTCCTCGACGAACAGGGGATTGCCCTCGGCCGCGGTCCGGACCCGGCTCCGAACACCGGCCTCGAGCGGAGCACGCCCCAGGAGGCTCTCGATCAGCCGCTCGCTTTCGTCGTCGGTCAGCCGGTCGAGGCGGATCGTCGTGGCGCCCGGGATGGCGGCCCCCCAGCCGGCCCGGGCCTCCAGGAGCTCGGGCCGGGCCAGGCACAGGAGGAGGACGGGCGCGTCGGCGATCCACCCGGCCAGGTACTCCACGAGGTCGAGGAAGGTGGCCTCGCCCCAGTGGACGTCGTCGAACACCACCACGACCGGTCCCCGCTCGCCGAGGGACTCCAGGAGCTGTCGCGTCGCCCAGAACGTCTCCTGGGTCGGGGCCGCCACGTCGGTGAGGCCGAGGACCGAGACCAGCCGATCGGCCACGGTGTTGGCCTCGGCCGGTTCGCCAACGAGCGTGGCGATCCTGGCGGCCGCCGCCGCGGCGTCGTCCCGCTCGCCGATGCCGGCGGCGTCCCGGACCACCTCGGCCACGGGCCAGTACGTGATCCCGTCGCCGTACGGGAGGCACCGGCCGCGGAGGATCGTGGCCCGCCCCTCCAGCCAGGCGGTGATCTCCGCGGCCAGCCGTGACTTGCCCACGCCGGGCGCGCCCACGACCGTGACCATCCGGCACGCGCCCTCCGCGGCCGTCCGTTCGAAGGCCCGGCGGAGGTCCGCGAGCTCCTCGTCACGACCGATGATCGGCGAGTCGAGGCGCCTGGTGATCCCGGGGCCCTCGGCCGAGACCTCCAGGAGGCGCCAGGCCCGCTGCGGCTCCGCCTTCCCCTTGAGCGCCACCGGTCCGACCGGCTCCACGGTGACGGCATCGCGGACGAGCTGGTAGGTGGGATCGCCGATCAGGATCTCACCGGGCTCGGCGGTCTGCTCCAGGCGCGCCGCGGTGTTGGCCGCGTCCGCGGTCAGAGGGGCATCCGGCCGATCATCCTCGGCCAGGACCTCGCCTGTGTTCACACCCGTCCGCGCCTCGATGCGGAGGCCGTGGCGCGCCTCGAGCTCCCCGGTGAGGTCCGCCAGGGCGGCCCGCATCTCGTGGGCGGCCCGGACGGCCCGCAGAGCGTCGTCCTCGCGACGCTCCGGGATGCCGAACACGGCCACGATGGCGTCCCCGATGTACTTCTCGACCGTGCCGCCGTGCCGCTCGAGGACGTCCCGCATCCGCTCGAAGTAGGCGGTCATGACCCGGCGGAGGAGCTCGGGGTCCAGCCCCTCGCCGAGTGAGGTCGACCCGACCACGTCCGTGAACACGATCGTGACGGTCTTCCGGGTCTGCACGGCAGGAGGCTACCCCGTCGCCGGGGCCGCCGGCCGGCGCGTCAGACGAAACGGCCGGCCGCGAACGCCAGCGCTGCCGAGGCCAGGACCATGCTCGAGGTCCACATGACGATCCTGCGCGCCGACTGCTCGACCCTCGTGATCAGTTCGCTCCTCAGGGAGGCGATGTCGCTCCGGAGCTCCTGCTTGGTCACGAGCAGGTCGTCCTTGGTAACGAGGTTGGCGAGGCCGGCGGGGGGCAAGTGGTCCATCAGCGTCCCGGCTTCCTCGGGACCGAGGACTGCCTCCAGCTTCCGGTACAGGAGGTGTCTCGCACGTTCATCTACAGGCATTCTCTCCCCCTTCACGCGTAGCGACAACCGAGGGGGATCAAGACTGAGCCTAACTCCAGCCACCGACACGGACCTGCCCCGACGGGGTAGGTTCAGGGGCCATGGCGCTGCTGGAGTTCGAGGCCTCCTCGTTCGACGAGTACGTGTCGAGGGGTGGGGGCCGGGGGCTGGAGCGGGCCCTGGCCATGGCCCCCGAGGCGGTCGTCGAGGAGGTGGCCCTGTCCGGCCTCCGGGGCCGGGGCGGGGCCGGGTTCCCCACCGCCCGGAAGTGGACGGCCCTGCACACCGGCACCGGGCCGAGGTACGTGGTGTGCAACGCGGCCGAGGGGGAGCCGGCCACGTTCAAGGACCGGCTCCTGATCCGGCGGAACCCGTACCGGGTGATCGACGGGATCCAGATCGCCGCCCACGCCACCGGCGCTCAGAAGGCCTACGTGGGGCTGAAGGAGGCGTTCTCCAAGGAGTTCGAGGCGCTGTCTCGGGCCCTCGAGGAGATGGAGCGGGCCGACGCCCTGCCGGTGGGGGTGGAGCTGGTGGCCGGGCCGGACCACTACCTGCTTGGGGAGGAGACCGGTCTCCTCGAGGTGATCGAGAACCGCGAGCCGCTCCCCCGGGTGGCCCGCCCGTACTACTGGGGGCTGTTCGCCAAGCCGCCGGACGAGAACCCCACCGCGGTGAACAACGTGGAGACGCTGTCGAACGTGGCCCACATCCTGGCCGAGGGGCCGGACTGGCTCCGGCAGTGGGGGACCGAGGCCTCGCCGGGGACGATGTGCTTCACGGTGGCCGGCGACGTGGAGCGCGAGGGGGTGTGGGAGCTGCCGATGGGGACCACGCTCCGGGAGCTGCTGGAGGCGGCCGGCGGCGTGCCCGAAGGGGTGAAGGTGATCTTCCCCGGGGCCTCCAGCACGGCCCTGGTCGAGTCCCAGCTCGACACGCCGCTGTCGTTCGAGCACATGGCCGCGGTGGGTTCGGGCCTCGGCGCCGGCGGGTTCGCCGTGTACGACCGGCGGACGTGCGTGGTGGAGCCGGCGCTGCTGTTCTGCCGGTTCCTCCACGTGGAGTCGTGCGCCCAGTGCCCGCCGTGCAAGCTGAATTCGGGCGACGTGGTGGAGTTCCTGGAGGCGCTCCAGCGAGGGGATCCGTCAGCGGACCTCGACGAGGCACTGGCGAGGGCCAGAGGGGCCACCGACGGGCAGAAGTGCGCCCTGCCGACAGGGACGAGCCTACTGATGCAGAGCCTCTTCCTCACGTTCGAGGAGGAGTTCCGGAGCCACGCCGGCCGCGAGTGCCCCTCACCTCGCAGGCTGACGTTGCCGAAGATCGTGGACTGGGACGAGGAGGCGGGCCGCTTCACCTACGACGAGGGGTACGCGCGCAAGCGCCCCGACTGGACCCAGGCGTAGGGCGGACCCCGGTTGCTGCCGAGGTTCGGATGTTGTATACGAAATCCAAAGGCCCATGCCGAAGACGGTCTCCGAGCAAATCGCGGATCAGCTACGGAGTGAGATTCTCGCCGGGCTTATCCCACCGGGGACTCGGCTCCTTCAGGACGTGGAGGCCGAGCGCCTCCAGGTGAGTAGGACCCCACTTCGCGAGGCGTTCCGGCAGCTCCAGGCCGAGCGTCTTGTCCAGATAATCCCCAATCGGGGCGCGATCGTGACCCAGCTCACAGCCGACGAGGTGGGGGAGATCTTCCTGATCCGAGGGGAACTTGAGCCGTTGGCCGCCGCACGCGCCGCCGAGCGGGCGTCGCCAGAGGACCTCCGTGCGATTGGAGCGCTGCTCGGGGAGCTCGAATACGCTCGCGAGCGAGAGCGCAATCGATCCCTGCTGGAGCTCAACAAAAGTTTTCACTTCATGGTCTATGAGGCTTCCGGCTTGCCCCGTCTGGTGAACATCATTTCCTCCCTGTGGGGGCCTATCGAGGCGATGCGCGCGGCGTACGCGTCGGAGCCGGTGACGGCCCGGCATGCCGCCTACGAGCACGCCCGTCTCTACGAAGCGATCAAGGACCGAGACGGGGAACGGGCCGCGGCGGTCACCCGTCGGCACGTCGAGACGATGACCGCGGCGCTCCTGGGATGGATGGAGGGCGCCTCGTCGCCCATAGGTTCGAGCCCGCCGGCTCGGGCGGCCAAAGCGGGGAGCGCCTCGAGGGGAGGTGAGCGAGCATCGCCGGACGGAGGCGGGCCAGGGACCGGCCCGGGGAAGGATCCGGAGGAGATCGATTCGTCCGGGTAGGCGGAACGGGCGCGTCGGGTTACCAGGCAAGTCGAGAGGACGGGTGAGATGACATGGTGATGAGCAACCGGAAGAGATTCCTCGCGCTGCTGGCCGTGATGCTCCTTGGGGCAACGGCGTGTGCCGGGGAGACCGACGGCGAGGGGGAGGGAGACGGCGCTCTCCCCGTGGTCAAGCTCCATGGGCTCGAAGGTGGCCTCAGCTCCATGGCCTTGAAGATCATCGAGGCACAGGGCTTCGATGAGGAGAACGGGTTCCAAGGTGAGTACTTCGAGGTGTCGGGTGACGCTTCCGTCCAGTTCCTGCTCCAGGGCAACTCGGACGTCTCCTTCGACGGCGACCCGATCACCGCAGCGCTTCTCCGCTCGCAGGGTAACGACATCACGACCTTCTATCCCATGGCCGTACAGGACGTGACCTTGATGGTCCGGGGCGATTCCCCCTACCAGTCTGCCCAGGACCTCATGGGCGAGCGGGTGGGGCACGACGGGCTGGAATCGGGTGGCATGACCGCTGGAAACATCATGCTCAGCGAGTTCGAGGACGTCCAGATCACCGAGGACTACAACCTCCAGCTGGTCCCCGAGCCCGCCCTGATCCGTCTGCTGGACCGGGGCGAGCTGGAGGCCTCGTTCATGGCTCAGCCATTCATCCTCACCGCCATGCTCGAGTTCGGCATGCGCCCCGTGTGGGGTCCTGGCTGGGAGGAGTGGGAGCAGGCACGTGGCGGGCGAGCCTGGAACATCACCGTGATGGCGTCCGAGCAGTGGATCCGGGACAACCCCGACCTGGCTCGCGGAGTCACTGCGGCCTGGGACGACGTCTATAACTGGATCACCGAGGACCCCGAGCGCCTCGCACAAGATCCGTTCCCGGAGCTGATCGGGATCGAAGATCCGGAGGTGCTGGACGCGTTCGTTGAGCTCGTGCGAACCTCGGAATACTTCACGAACCGGTGGGAAGAGGAGGATGTCGAGGCCGCCAGAGCCTTCATCGAGTTCGCGGCTGCGGAGGGTACCCTTATCCAGGAGGCTCCCGAGGGCTCGGTCATGAGCTTGGACGAGCTGTAACCGAAGGAGGACGCGCGACGGAGCATCGTGGCTAGCCCACCCGCCACTGCAGTCGAGGCCCAAGTCCGGGGCGGCCCGGCTCCCTGGTCGCGCCGGACCCCGAGATGGGTGGAGCGGGGTCGAAGGCTGATCGTGATGGGTCTGCCGATCGCGGCGGTCCTGGTCGCCTGGTCCCTCTTCTGGGACCGCACCGACTTCGTGCCATCCCCGGCGTCCACGGTGGCCACGGCCTTCGACTTGCTCCAGGAGCCCGAGACCTACACAAACCTCCTGGACACGGCCCGCCGGCTGGTCCTCGGGCTGGGGCTGGGATTCGGCGCTGCGGTGCTGATCTCGATCGTCATGCGGCAGTCGCCGTGGTGGCGGCGGTTCTTTGCCCCGTACGTCTTCGCCACGATCTCCACGCCCTCGCTGGCGATCGCCCTGTTCGCGCTGATGGTGTTCGGCCTCTCCGAGGTCGGCATCTACCTCGCCGTGGGGATCACGATCTTTCCCTTCGCGGTGGTCAGCCTGGTCGAGGGCCTCGACAGCCTGGACGCCCGGTTCGGAGAGATGGCATCCGTCTATCGATTCACCTGGCTGCAGCGTGTGCGGAGTGTGGCGATCCCGGAGATGTCGCCGCATCTGTTCGCCGCGTTCCGCAACGTCCACGCGCTCGCGTGGAAGATCGTGGTGATCGCGGAAGTGTTCTCCCAGCAGACCGGGGTCGGCTACCAATACAAGCTGGCGTACTCCTTCTTCGAGCTCCAGCGCCTCCTGGTCTGGGCGGTCCTGTTCATCACGATGGTCGTGATAGTGGAGTACGGCGTCCTCCGGCCCGTGGAGCGGGTGACGTTCCGGTGGCGCCGGGCCGAGGGGGGGGCATCACGGTGAACCGGGCCGGGGAGACACCGGGACCCGAGCCGCGGGCCGGTGGGACCACGGAGATGGCCGCCCCGGCGTCCACCCGGGTGGTGGAGATCGAGGATCTTACGTTCGGGTACGCGGAGTCGGAACAGCCAGCCCTCGACGGTCTTACCCTCTCGATCGAGCGAGGGGAGTTCGCCTGCATCCTGGGACCGAGCGGGTGCGGGAAGTCGACGCTCCTGGGGATCCTGAGCGGCCTGTTCACGCCCCAGCGGGGGCGAGCCACTATTGACGGGGTGCTCCTGTACGAGAACGGCCGCCGGGTGGCCAGGGAAGCGCCGGCCATGGGCTACGTCTTCCAGGATCCCAGACTGCTCCCGTGGAGGCGGGTGCGGCAGAACGTGGAGCTCGCCCTTCGAGCCGCGAGGGTGCCGCAGCCAGAGTGGGACGAGCGGGTCCGGAGGTACCTGGACATGTGCGGCATCGGCCGGTTCGCTGGTTCGTGGCCCGGGAACCTGTCGGGGGGCCAGCGTCAGCGGGCCGCCATCGCCCGGGCCCTGGCCATCGAGCCCACCCTGGTCCTCATGGACGAGCCCTTCAGCACCCTCGATGAGGTGACGGCTCGCTTCCTGCGGCGAGAGCTCCTGGACGTCTGGGAACGGACTGGGCAGACCATCATCTTCGTGACGCATTCCATCCGGGAGGCGGTGTATCTGGGGGACAACGTGTACGTGATGACCGCGGGTCCCGGCAAGCTGCTCGAGAGGCGGCCGATCGAAATCCCCCGCCCCCGGGTCTACGAGGACCCACATCTCACGGAGATCGAGGCCGACATGGTGGACTGGGTCCTCCGCCAGTGGGGCTTCTACGAGGACGCACCAGAGGAGGAGACAACCTGAAGGGTTCGCCAGACGCCGCGGTCCTCCGGCCCCCGGCGGGAGATGGGGCCTCGCGGACCAGCCTCCGGTTGGCCCCCCTGGTGGGCATCGCCGTCGGACTCGTCGCCTGGTGGCTGGCCGCGCGCCTCTTCTTCCGCTTCCTCCCGGACCCCCTCATCACCCTCCAGACCTTCGGCGAGCAGGTGGCGACGGAGACCTTCTTTGAAAACCTCGGGGTGACCGCCCGCCGGGTCCTGCTGGGCACCGGGGGGGCGTTCCTGCTGGGCAGCGCGGTCGGGCTGGCCATGGGCCGGATCTGGACGGTGGAGACGGCACTCCATCCGTGGGTGTTCGTCGGCCTGGCCCTCCCGGGCCCCCTGGTGATCCTGTTCGCCATCCTGGCCATGGGCCTTGGGGAGACGACCACCCTGGCCGCGCTGTGGACCGTGGTGACGCCGTTCGTCGTGACGCTGGTCTACGGAGGGGCCAAGGCCCTCGACCCCGAGCTCTTGGAGATGTCGTCCGCCTACCGCTTCCTACGGCGGCAGCGCCTGACCCACGTGATAATCCCGGCGCTGCTGCCCTCGCTGATGTCCGGGCTGCGCGTGGCCTTCGCCATGTCGTGGAAGATCGTGGTGCTGATCGAGGCGCTGTCGAGCACGGTCGGTATCGGTGAGCGGATCCACTTCTTCTTCACGTTCAACCAGCCCGCGGCGGTGCTCGCGTGGACCTTCAGCTTCACCATCATCATGGTGCTGGTCGAGCTGCTGGTCTTCCAGACCCTGGACCGGAGGCTCTTCGCCTGGCGACCCAGGGCCCGGCTGTGACCCTCCTCGTGTCCGAGGTGGCGGCGGGGTGACCGTCGTCCACGTCGGCTTCCCGTCGCCCAGCCTGGCCGATGTCGACATGACGGAGTGGCGGCGACTGGCGCCCATCTGCGAGGAGCTCGGGTTCGACACCCTGTGGCACTCAAACGAGCGCTTCTACCGCGAGATGTGGGTCCGGATGACGGTGAGCGCGATGGTCACCGAGCGGATCGGTCTGGGCGGGGCGGTGGTCGATCCCTTCGCCGTCCACCCCGTCATCACGGCGCAGTCCCTGGCGACTGTTGCCGAGCTCTCCGACGGCCGGGCCATGCTCGCCCTGGGGGCCGGCGGGTCAGGGTTCCCGATGATGGGTATCCGCCGGGAGCGCCCCGCCCGGGCCCTCCGGGAGGCCCTTACGGTCATGAAGCCCCTCCTGGCCGGCGAGACCGTTAGCCTGGAGGGAGATGCGGTCACGGCTCGGGCGGCCCGCCTTCACTTCGTGCCCCCGAGCCTCGTCCCCCTTTGGGTGGCCACTCGCGGTGACCACACCCTGCGGCTTGCCGGCGAGCTGGCCGACGGGGCGATCGTGGCCACGTACGCTCGGCCCGCCGAGGTTCGTGCGGCGTTGGGAGTCGTCGAGGAGGGTGCTCGCCGAGCAGGCCGTTCTCTCCGGGACGTGCGGACCATGGTCCGGGTGGACACCTGTATCCACGAGGACGAGGCGGCAGCGTATGAGGCCGGCCGGCTGATGCTGGCCAAAGTGCTGTGGTCCAGCTACCCGGACCGCCGGTTCGTCGAGAAGGCCGGCCTGGAGGTTCCCGAGCCCGTCGAGCAGATCCTGGCCGAGCGGGACTACGACCGGATCCCCGAGGCCGCGCCGCTCATCCCCGACGAGCTGGTAGCGGCCTTCTCCTGGACCGGGCATCCGAAGGCCGTGGTCGAGCGGGTCACCGAGGTGGTGCGGGAGGCGGGCGTGAACGAAGTGGGGTTCTGGCTGCTGCGAACCTCGGACCAGAGCCTGGAGGATGCGGTGCGGGCTCTCGCCGCCGACGTCCTCCCGGCCGTCGGTGAGCTCGCACCCCGGGGAACGTAGCGATGGTGTCCCTCTGCGACGTCACTCGCGTCCGTGCGGCGCTCGAGGAGGCGGGGGTGGCCGCGCTGTTGGCCACCCTTCCCCAGAACGTCCTCTATCTGACGCGATTCCGGAAGGTGGGTGGTGCGCTGGCGATACTCACCGCCGAGACCCCGGACCGTCCCACCCTCGTTCTTCCGGCTGCCAACATCGACTTCGTCCTGGAGGACCCAGACCCCTCGGTCGAGGTCATCCCGTACGGCACCTTCTTTCGGTTCTTCGCGGGAGAGGACCTGCCCGAGCGCGAGGCCACCGTGCGGCGCCTGCACGAGGGGATCCGGTGGGGCCAGGGCTTGGCTGAGGTGGCGGCCTCGGTGCTAGAGGGCGCGGGAGCTTCGGCGGTTATCGGCGACGCTCAGGTCGAGGTGATCCCGGGACTTCAGGATGTCGCACCCGGGCTGAAGGTCACCGCCGATCCGGACGTCTTCCTGCGCCTGCGCATGGTGAAGACACCTGAAGAGGTCGACAGGCTGCGGACCTCCGCGAGGATCACCGAGGAGGCTATCGCCGCGAGCGTGGAAGCCATCCGGCCGGGGGCCACCCAGGCGGAGATCGCCGGCGCCTACGCGAGCGCTGTGGTCACCCGAGGAGCCGGGGTCCGTGCGGACAACGTGTCGATCGACGAGGGTGCGGCCCTGGGCAACGTGAACATGCCAGCAGATCGGGTCCGTGAGGGGAGCATCGTCCGCTACGACGTGGGCGCGATCTACCGTGGCTACGCGTCCGACATCGCTCGGTGCTTCTCTGTGGGCCCGCCCCAGAACGGGGTCGGCATCAAGTATGAAGCCCTTCTGCTGGGCGAGCAGGCAGCGCTCGACTTGCTGCGCCCGGGGGTGCGGGCCTCCGACCTCTTCGATGCGGCGGTGGCTGCCGTGCGCGGAGCCGGCATCCCTCACTATGAGCGCACGCACGTGGGACACGGGATCGGGATCGCCGGGGGTTACGACAAGCCGTTGCTCGCTCCGGATGACGACACCGTGATCGAGCCCGGCATGGTGCTGTGCGTGGAGACGCCCTACTACGAGGTCGGCAGGGTGGGCCTCCAGGTCGAGGACATGGTGGTGATCACGGACGACGGGTTCGAGTTCCTGTCCCACTCGAGTCGACGCCTGGAGGTCATCGGCTGAGTGGCGGCCGGCTCCACCCTCGTCGGCCTGGCGTGCCTCCGCTGTGGTCGGTCGCCCGAGGGCGGACACCCCGCCACGGGGTGCGCCAGATGCGCCGGGGAGGGCGCCCCGGCCTCGCTGACCACGGTGTACGACCTGGAGGCCGCGGCCCGGACGCTCACCCCGCAGGCCCTGGCGCAGCGGCCCCCCGGCCCCCTCCGGTACCGGGAGTTGCTCCCGGTCGAGGCCGAGGAGGCGGTGGCCCTGGGGGAAGGGGGGACGCCGCTGCTTTCCGCCCGTCGCCTGGCCGAGGAGCTGGGGGTGCGGGAGGTGTGGATCAAAGACGAGTCCCGCAACCCCACCTGGTCGTTCAAGGACCGGGCCGCCTCGATCGCCGCGTCGATCGCCCGTCGAGAGAGGGCTGCGGGGCTCGTGGTCTCCTCGACCGGCAACGCGGCCGCCGCCACCGCTGCCTACTCCCGGGTGGCCGGCTTGCCAGCCGTGGTGCTCTTCGCCATGGGGGTGGATCCGGTCATGGCCGGAATGGTCCACGGGTTCGGGCTCCCGGTGCTGGCCACGCCCACGAAGAAGGACCGGTGGGTCCTGATGCGCCACGGGGTGGAGGAGCTCGGGCTCTTCCCCAACAGCAACTTCGCGGATCCGCCCGTCGGCGTCGACCCGCGTGTCGTCGACGGCTACAAGGCCATGGGCCTCGAGATCTGGGAGCAGCTCGGGCACCGGGCGCCCGACGCGGTCTACCTCCCGGTGGGGTACGGAGATGGCCTGTTCGGCGCGTACAAGGCCTTCCGGGAGCTCGGCACGATGGGCCTCGCCGAGGTTCCCCGGTTCTCCGGCGGGGAGGTCTACGGGTCGCTGTCGGCGGCCCTCGGCGGATCGGGAGAGCGGGTCGACGCCGTCCCGGTGGACCGCCCCACGGTGGCCTCATCGATCGCCACAGCCCAGAGCACCTACCAGGCACTGCACGCGGTGCGCTCGAGCGGGGGCGCGGTGCGGCAGGTCTCGGAGGAGGAGATCGTGGAGGCCCAACGGCTGTTGGTGGCAGCGGAGGGCCTGTTCGTGGAGGCGTCGTCGGCGGCGGGGCTGGCCGCCCTCCGGGCCGACGTGGCCGACGGCGCGGTCTCCGGTGATGCCGAGGTGGTCGTGGTGTCCACGTCCGCCGGGGTGAAGAGCGTGTCGGCCCTCGGCCTCACCGAGCGGGAGGCGCCCGTGGTCACCGGCATCGAGGAGTTCTCCCGCCTCGTGGTCGAGATGGTGGGCCGTGCCACCGAAGGAGAGGGGGGATGAAGTTCGGTATCGGCCTGCCCACGGGGATGGAGGGCCTCATCAACCCGGTCCCGTTCTTCCGGCCCGGCGACTTCCTGACGATGGCCCGGCTGGCCGAGGAGCTGGGCTACGACTCGGTGTGGGGGAACGACCACTACGCCCCGCAGGACTACGTGCGGAAGGCGCACGGGAAGGCGCCGAACTTCTACGAGGTCCTGACGGTGCTCGCCTCGGTGGCCTCGGTGACCAGCCGGGTGGAGCTCGGCACGGCCGTGCTGGTCCTGCCGATACGGAACCCGGTGGTCGTCGCCAAGCAGGCCGTTACCCTGGACCATCTGAGTGGCGGGCGGCTCCTGCTGGGAGTGGGGATCGGGGCGTATCCGGAGGAGTACGCGGCGGTCCGCCCGGATCTGGTCGGGAAGAACCGCGGGGATCTCCTCGAGGAGGGGGTGGAGCTCCTGAAGCTCCTCAGCACCGAGGACTCGGTCACCTACAAGGGCCGCTTCTACCAGACGGAGTCGCTCCAGCTGTACCCGAAACCCGTACGGCAGCCGCTCCAGGTACTGGTCGGAGGACACCAGCGGGTGGCCCTGGACCGTGCCGTGGCGCACGGCCAGGGCTGGATCCCGGGCTGGCGGCCGTTCGGCGAGCTCGAGGAGTGGATTCGCCTGCTGCGAGAGAAAGCCGAGGCGGCCGGCCGGGACCCGGCTTCCCTGATCGTGGCGCCCCAGCTCTCGTGTCTGGTGGCGCCCACGCACGAGGAGGCGACGAAGCGCTACCTCGAGAGCGGGATGGTCCAGCACCGGCAATCGCTTGCCTACACGGGTCGGCACCCTGACCTGGCCATGGACAACAACCTGATCGGGAGCCCAGAGTTGGTGGTAGAGAAGCTCGAACGGCTGGCCCGTGCTGGCGTGGATCACCTTGCGTGCATCACGTTCTGCGTGGAGTCTCGCGAGGAGTACGAGGAGCAGGTCCGTTTCTTCGCCGAAGAGGTCATGAACCCCTTCCGGCGTACCGCCATGGCATAGGGCGTCCTCCCTGAGGAGGAGGAAGGAGGAGCCGCTCCCCCGGGTGGCCCGCCCGTACTACTGGGGGCTGTTCGCCAGGCCGCCGGACGAGAACCCCACCGCGGTGAACAACGTGGAGACGCTGTCCAACGTGGCCCCCATCCTGGCCGAGGGGCCTGACTGGCTCCGGCAGTGGGGGACCGAGGCCTCGCCGGGGCCCATGTGCTTCACGGTGGCCGGCGACGTGGAGCGCGAGGGAGTGTGGGAGCTGCCGATGGGGGCCACGCTCCGAGAGCTGCTGGAGGCGGCCGGCGGGGTGCCCGAGGCGGTGAAGGTGATCTTCCCTGGGGCCTCCAGCACCGCCCTGGTCCCGGCTCAGCTCGAAACTCCCCTATCGTTCGAGCACATGGCCGCGGTGGGTTCGGGCTCGGCGCCGGCGGGTTCGCGGTGTACGAGGCGCCCCTCGTCGCGTGGGCTGGTGCTGCCGAAGATCGTGGACTGGGACGAGGACGCCGGCCGCTTCACCTACGACGAGAGTTACACGCGCAAGCGCCCCGACTGGACGTACGCTTGACTCGGGAGGTCGAGGGGACGATGAGCGATGCGGCGGTCGGAGCGCAGGGCGCGATCACCGAAAGCCCTCGTCCGAAGCCCGGCCTGTACACGTTGCACACCGACGGAGGGATCGTCGCGGCACCGGGACAGGCTGCGGGCGAGGCGGCGATCGGAGCGGTCCTGAAGAACTCGGACAACCTGTTGGTGGAGGCTATCTCCGAGTCCATCGGTCGTGTCGACGATCACCACGTCGCTGAGTTCCGGGCGCTCGTCGAAGGGCTAACGATGGCGAAGCGCCACGGCGTCGACAAGATCCGGGTGTTCACGGACTCGGAACTGCTGGTGAAGAGCGTCCTCGACGACGTGAACCTGAAGTCCGCCGAGCTCCAGGGGCTTCGCTCGAAGGCCCGGGACCTCTATCTGAGCTTCACCGACCGCCAGCTGAGCTGGGTGCCTCGCGAGATGAACACCGAGGCCGACCTCCTGGCAGGCGCGGCGCTTCCGGTTCGGCCCTCTCGCGGGTAGGGCCAGGACGCTACTCGAACGGATCCCGGACCTCGATCCCTTCGAAGCGGCGATAGTCGCGGTCGTGCGTCCAGATCGCCCGGACACCGTTCTCCCGCATCAGGGCCACGACGTGGGCGTCCGGGACGAGGTTCCCTCGGGCCCCGGCCTCCTGGGCCACCTCCCGGAAGCGTGGCCAGAACCGCTCCCCTTCCCCCGGGGCCTGAACGTGCGGCAGGGAGAGGAGGCCGTCGATGTTGGCCATGGCCTCGTCTGGCGTGAGCGGCGTCTCGAAGACGGCCGGGTGTGTGGCGATCCGCAGGTAGCCGGAGATCACCGGCCAGAACACGTAGGCGATCTCGGGACCCTGGCTCAGCCGGACGAGGAACGCGCGCGCCGGCTCGTGGAAGGGGCTGGAGGCGTCGGAGGCGTAGAGGAGGAGGTTGACGTCCAGGACGAAGCTCACGGGCCCTCGAGGGCTCGGCGGACGGCCTCCTTGTCCTCGAGGTCGAGCCGAGCGCCCATGGGCTTGGCGTTCCAGCGCAGGCCGTCAGCGGGCTTCTGCCTCTGCCGAAGACTCGCAGCAAGTAGCTCGGAGACGAGCTGTCCCAGGCTCTTGCCCTCCCTTCGCTGTCGGCGCTTCAACTCGCGGAGCACCCCCGCGTCGATGTCGATCGTAGTCCTCGGCATACATCAGATGCTAGAGATATCCGCATCAGATGTCAATCCAGTCACTCGGTCGCCTGGGTAGAACGGCCCATGGCGGCCGCAGCCTATCGGCCGGCACTGACATCGCCTGGCCCAATCAACCGAGCCGAAGGAAGGGATCGATGAGATGTGGAATGGTTGAGATCGCCCCGTTCGGTGGCCCGGGCTACTTCTGAGCCGGTTCCTGCTTCACGGGGACGTTCGCCGCGGGTCCCTTGGGGGGACGCGCTCCCGGGGGCATCGGCCCACCCTGGTAGCCCTCCCGAATGACGAGCCGACGGCCCTTGTCCCACGGTCTCTTCTTCTTGGACATCCTGCCGCGATCTCCGCCGCTAGGAGCCGTCCTTAGGCTTGGCCCCTGCTCCGAGAGTCTTGGGGGGAGGCTTGAGCTCGGGCGCCGATTTGGGCCCGGGCTCGTAGCCTCCTCGCTTGGTCGTCGTGGCCTTCCTTGTGTCTGCCTCGGTCGTGTTGCCCATCGTGGCCCCCCTACGACTCGATGAACTCGAGGTGTTCAACCTCGGACCACCTGATCAGGATACCCGAGTCCCGCCAGACGGGGTCGCCTCCTTCGGTCAGTACGAACGCGCCCGTGTCGGGATCCACCTCAACGGTCTCAACCAGATAGAGATCCTGGTCCTCAGGGTATCCCGCCGCATAGGACTTCCGATTTCCGACCCTCCTGTGTGTAGGTTCCCCCCAACCAGCCGCCGGTCTTCAGCCGCAAACGGATCCAGCCATCCGGACGCGAGCCGAAGAGATGGTCCCACGCTCTGGGGGCGGGCTCCGGACCCGTCAGGACCTTCGCCCACTCGGCTCCCTTTCTGGTAGCCGCCCCCACGGTTGAGCCGGCCACGATGGGGAGGCCGGTGTAGAGGAGCGGGACGAGCCAGAGGGCGAGCGGGAGTGGGCCCTCGAGCACCCGGTTTGAGCGAGCGAACTCGACCCACAGCCAATACGTGAGGGGCGCCGCCAGGGCGTGGAAGGCTGCTGATACCTCCACACCGGAAGAGTCGGTCTGAAAAGCGCACTCCCCAGGCACCGGCCTGGCGCTCGAAGGCCCACACGTAGAGTGCCCCGGGCAAGAGGGCCAGGACCAGGACCGCAAGCGCCTGAAACGTCTCCGGCATCGCACGCGGAGGCTAGCAACGGGTGGTGACAGGGACGCCACCCGGTGGCTGGATTTGACTCTTCGGGCGGGCCGGGGGGATGCTCGGAAAGACCCGATCGAGGAGGGTTCGCCCATGATCCCATCCGCTCGCGTCCGCGCCTCCCTCGTGCTCGTCAGCACCGCGGTCACCCTGTCCATCACCCAGCCCGTGGCCGCCCAGGTGAAGCAGCCGACGGCGACCGGGACCGGCGGGGCCATCGCCACCGTCGAAGTTCTGGCCTCCGAGGCCGGTCTCAACGTTCTCCGGGCAGGCGGCAACGCGATCGACGCCGCGGTGGCTGCCGCGGCGGTGCTGGGGGTGACCGAGCCCTTCTCGAGCGGCATCGGCGGGGGCGGGTTCATGGTGATCCGCACGGCCAACGGTTTGGTGACCACCATCGACCACCGGGAGACCGCCCCGGCGGCCATGCACCCGGAGTCCTTCTTCGAGGGCGGCGCCCCTCTCCCGTTCAACGCCGCCCGGTACAGCGGGCTGTCGGCGGGCGTGCCCGGGACGGTCCGGGGCTGGGCCGACGCGCTGGCCAAGTACGGGACGTTGTCCCTGGCCGAGGTCCTCCAGCCGGCCATCGAGGTGGCCCGGGCGGGCTTCCAGGTCGACCAGGTCTTCCACGACCAGGTCCAGGGCAACGTGGACTTCTTCGACGACATCACCTCGAGCCAGGCGCTGTACCTCGACCCCGACGGCACCCCGCCCGACGTGGGCACCACGTTCACCAACCCGGACATGGCCCGGGCGTACGAGCGGATCGCCCACCTCGGCCCGAAGGGGTTCTACCGGGGAGCCATCGCCGACGCCATGGTCGAGGCGGTGCAGGACCCGCCGGTCGACGATGACGCCAACCACGTGTGGCGCCCCGGCGTGATGACGATGCGCGACGTGATGCGGTACCTCGCGCCCGAGCGCGAGCCGACCCTGGTGAGCTACCGGGGCCTCGACGTGTACGGGATGGGGCCGCCCTCCAGCGGCGGGTCGACGGTGGGGGAGGCCCTGAACATCCTGGAGGGCTGGGAACTCGGCGCGCTCCCCAGGGAGCAGGCCCTCCACTACTTCCTGGAGGCCTCCAAGTTCTCCTTCGCCGACCGGAACGCGTACCTGGGTGACTCGGACTTCGTCGACGTGCCGCTCCAGGGGCTGCTGTCGAAGGGGTTCGCCGACGAGCGGCGGGCCCTGATCGGGGAGACGGCCGCCTCCCCGGTCCCACCGGGTGACCCGTGGCCCCACAACGGCGGGGGATCGAGCTCCTCGGCGACCTCGACGGGGCTCGGAGGGGAGACCACCACCCACCTCACGGTGTCGGACCGGTGGGGAAACGTGGTGTCGTACACGTACACGATCGAGTCGACCGGCGGGAACGGCGTCGTGGTCCCCGGGTGGGGCTTCCTGCTGAACAACGAGCTGACCGACTTCAACTTCGACTCCATGACGCACCCGAACCGGGTCGAGGGAGGGAAGCGGCCCCGCAGCTCGATGAGCCCGACCATCGTCCTCGAGGGCGGCGAGCCGGTCCTGGCGGTGGGCTCCCCGGGCGGGTCGATGATCATCACCACGGTGCTCCAGATCCTGTTGAACCACCTCGACTTCGGGATGACGCTGCCGGAGGCGATCGTCGCGCCCCGAGCGTCCCAGCGGAACACGACCAACGTGTTCGCCGAGTCGGGGTTCATCACGACGTTCGGAGGGGAACTGGGAGCCCGCGGGCACACGTTCACGACCGTGGGCGAGATCGGCGCTGCCACCGGGATCGTGTTCCTGGGCGATGGTCTGGTCCAGGCGGCTGCCGAGCCGACCCGCCGCGGCAGCGGGAGCGCCCTGGTGGAGAACCCGGTGGCTCCTTAGAACCGAAGCGGGGCATGGAGCGGGCCCGGGCGTCGGGCCAAGGACCTCGTGAAAGTCGGGCGCGGAGTGGATCAGCTCGGTGGACCTCTAGGGGGCGATCATCGGCCACCCCAAGGTCCTCGAGGCCGCGGTGATCGGCGTGGCGCACCCCAAGTGGCAAGAGCGCGCGCTGGTCTGCGTGGTCCCCAAGGTCGGCGAGGAGCTCACTAAGGAAGAGATCCTGGAGTTCCTCGAGGACAAGGTTGTCGAGTGGGGGCTCCCGACGACATGGCGTTCCTCGAGGAGATTCCGAAGATGAGCGTTGGCAAGTTCTCGAAGAAGCTCCGCGCCCAGTTCGAGAACTACAAGCTCCCGACGGCGTGATGGTCTAGCCGCCGAGAGTGAGAGCAACGTGCCAATCGTCCTGCTCTAGCTCATCTTTGGAGAATCGAATCTCGCCTCTGTGGCTGACCTCGACCGCATAGAAGTCCGCGTTCCCCACGTCTTCGATCCGGAACGCAAATTGGCAGGCTACGAAGGGGTCCACAACCTCGGCTACCCTTCCGGGGCCGAGACTGCCCGTGCCAAGGACCTTTCCTGATTCATCTTTGACAACGACCTCTTGACCGATGTCCATGTCGCTATATCCACCGAGTCCGTGACACGAGTCCCCGCGTGACGGACTTTCGAAGTCATCCAGCCCAATATCTGCCTCGCTCGTGTTGCCGATTAGTTGCACGGTTCCGGTGAGGGTCTGGGATCCGCCCCTAAGGGCAAGTAGGAGCCCAGCCAGAAGAGCAACGCCGGAGAGGATGGGGATGATGATGCGAGGACTAAGCGGAAGGCCTCTTGGGTTGGGCGAGGGTTCCGCGGGGGGATCCATCGCGGCTCCGCACTGACCGCAGAAACGCTGCCCAACCGGATTGTCGTGGCCGTTCGGGCAGCGGGCTCCTGTCTCCGACATCCTGTTCCTTCCGTTTGGATCCGTCACGCCTTCAACCTGTCCTGAAATCGGTTCGCAGCGCGATCAAATTTTCCACGGATCCCAGGGGCCTGTCGTTTCCAATACGCACGGAAGTCGCGGTCCAGCTGGCGACGCTTGAAGAAACTCGAGATGTCCAATGCCCGTGCGCCCGTTCCTCGGTTGGCTCGATAGAATTGAAGAGCCGATATGAACGCTCGATTAATCGCCGAGTCTAGAGGCTGGATGATCTGAGAATGCCGGCTCGGGCTCTCACTCGCTTGCCTAAACCGAAGAGCGTGGCGAGAGATGTCCCGTCCGAGCTCGTCCCAGACGAAGTGCAGCACAAGCCACTTTGCGTATGCTCGTTCAGGGAATCCTTTCGCGCTAAGAGTTACGTGTCGCATCAGCCAATACCGATTCAAATAGAAGTCGGGATCAGCGCTTCCGAAGACGGTCGGGTAGTAGCGTTCCTCAAACAAGCCCTCTTTGCCTGCGCGAACGACAGCTGG
The DNA here is from genome assembly GCA_050692915.1 of Actinomycetota bacterium. Classification (GTDB taxonomy): domain Bacteria; phylum Actinomycetota; class UBA4738; order UBA4738; family CALAEC01; genus CALAEC01. The sequence continues at coordinate 23,435 of JBOGVU010000014.1, forward strand.
GTCTAACTCACACGCTGCCACCGCCTGGGCCATTGCCTCTTTGGTCACCATCTTGAGTTTTCTACCAGCAACGCGACGCGCCTCAGTCCTTGTTTGGCGCTTGCGGAGATACTGGTAGCCCACTTTCCTTAATTCGCGCTCAATGAAGACCTGCTGGCGATCGTTTGCCATCAGATCGGATGCCTTAATTGCATTCTGCCAGTTGGTTGCTTCGACTATGCGGCTGACGAGCTGTTCAAACTGGCCATTCGAGTCTTGTTTGCCCCGAGGGATACGGATAACTCTTACGAGCACACTTGCTTTGCTGGTCTTTGCGTCTGATGCCTCCAAGACACGGGTTGTTTGCTGCCCGTTGATTACCTGAGGGTTCTCGACACGCAGAATCTCGCGTCCGTGCTGTTCGATCCTCCGAGCATTGTCACAGACTAGGGTCACCCCGTTGTTGAAGTACCAGAAATGCTCGGGTTGGGCCTCGAGTGTATTGTCCATAGCGCGATTGATCTCAGTCTTGCCAAGAAATCCTCGGATGTTGCGAGCGAAAAGGCGAACTCCCGTCTGACGGTATAGTTTGGCGAGGTCGCCTCCAGTCATTGAGAAGACCCAGGACTCGATCTCTGATATAGGGTCGTACCGACTGATCACGCCACCGGAGTGGGCCTTCCCGCCGATATCTATTGGTAAATCCAGGGAGCGGACAGGAGGAGCCACACCCCGCCGGTAGTCGTCAAAGATCGCGAGGAGGCGATCTCCATCAATGACCTCGAATTCAGTTCGCGGACTCCCACGCCGGGCAGTGTTCTCGGCTTCGGTTTGAAGACCCGCGGCACATCGGCCCGTCGTGACGTAGAAGAGCTGCAGCCCATATTGGTCCCTCCGGCGTAGGCGCTCGCGGACCTCCTTGACTTTAGTCTCCACATTCGGGTCGAGACCCACGGCAAACTCGCCGAACGCGGCTTTGTCCGCTCCAAAGACTCGACTGAGTTCCGCGAACGAGATCACGTCGGGACGCTTCTCAAGCTTCGAGGAGCTCTGGTGATACTTGCCCTGGATCACAAAGGCTCTGCGAGCGCGGTCATCTATGAGGACTGCGTCGATCCCCTTGTCGTTCGGCGCGCCGCTAACTGCTGCGTCAGCGATGGTGATGTCCTCAACCAAATAGGCGTAGAGGAACCAAATCAGGAACAAGTCGTCAGGGGCATGATGCGGAAAGTCCTCTTCGAGCTCGGCGACATGCGCGCGCAGGTGAGCTAGCGATGTATTTGATGCAGGCACCCTGACCTCCCGGACTCGGTATGGCTCAGTATTTCATCCCGTCAAAGGCCAGCTGGCAACCGCCTAGGCTACGTAGCTAAGGGGGTATGGCGCGGGCGGCAGGAGCGGCAACGCAGGGCCCACCGACCGACGGGCGAGAGATTTGGCATCCTGTGGCTTTAGAATCCTTGGGTGCCTGACGAAAGCCGAAGAGTTCATCTTCGTTGACGAGTGAGGCTCTGGATCAGGTCAGGCGCCACCCTCGAGCCTCCGCTTCAGCCTAGGTTCGCCTTCCAGATGCTCCAAGAGCTGGCTCAGGGCACGCCGTGCCGGTGGGGACATGTCCATCACTCGATCAATGAGATCCATCAGAGTTCGGTCTCTGGTCAGAGCTTCGGTCAGCCGGGCCAGCCTGGCGACATCTGGCGACGAGGGTGAGGTGCCATGCCGACCCCGTTCTCGGGAACGGGCTCGGGCTTCGGCCGCACGATTCCTAGCCGCTGTTGACGTCATCGAGATGTCAACCCCAAGCTCCGAGTCGAGCCTTGCTGCCACGTCTTCTGACGGGAGGCCTGCCTTTCCCTGCCGCAGATCGCTCAGGTAGCCGGCAGACAGTCCTGCGCGGCTCGCGGCATCACGGAGCGTCGTGGCCCCAAGCGCCGTCTCGAGCGCATCCGCGATCGCCTGCCGGGCGGCATGAAGGATGACTTCCGCTCGTTCCTCCTCCACCAGGGCGCTGGCTGGAAGGTCCGGGATGCCCCCGAATCCTGAGAGGCTCTCGAGCGCTTGCCGTGCTTGAGGGATGACGGACCGCCGGAAGGGCGACCCCCGTTCCAGAAGCTCCCACGCGCGCCTGAGGGCGCGTGAGGCTTGGACCGCTTCTCGGGTCGATTCCTCTGCTGCTTCGGGATCGCCCTCCACGGCGAGTCTAGCCTCCTGGACAGCCCGTTCGAGCCGGGCGAGGGCCGCGGCCGTAGCAAGCTCGGAAGCCTCGTGGGGGAGTGTTCGCTCTGCCATGGTCGTTCGCTAGCGAACAGGATATCACGTGCCGAATCGGTTGACGAGCGTCGGCCGGGTCGGTCATAGTGGCTTCCATATGGCACGGGAAACACTCGACGGTCGACTCGTGACCCGCTGTGACGGGTGCGGAGGCCCGGTCGAAGACGGGCAGTTCGCAGGTGTCCCTGGCCTGACGGAGTTCCTGGGCAGCGGGATCTGCGCGACCTGCCGGGAGCAGGGCGTCGAGGTCGCGGACGTCTTGATGGCTTCTGATCTGCTCTCGGCGAAGGGTCGGCAAGCCGTGCAGGACTGGCTTTTGCTCCAGGCTCCGGATCAGGTTCGGGACTTGGCCGCCCTCCTGCGGGAGGACCAGGACGCCGCCCGCCGCCTCCGGGACGGGAGGGTTAACTGATGGCCGATGCCTTCACACTCTCCGGGCAGGTGATTGGCCGTCGGCTCGCTCTTCCCGGGTATTTCGCTGCCCCGATCCTGGTCGAGGACGCTCAGGCGGAGAGCGCCGAGGTCCTGTTTCTCCGAGTCAGGACCGCCGACGGATCGCTGGCCGAGGTCCCGGTCCCGGCCGACCTGATCGAGGACGCCCTCCAACTCACCGTTGGAGCCGACCTCCGGCTGGTCCGGCCCGAGGACCTCTTCCTCCGAGTGGAGTCGGCCCGGATCCGACTGGCCTTCGCCTTCGACCCGTACTTCGCTGTCAGCCTCTCCGGCATCGAGGCGCTGCCCCATCAGCTCGAGGCCGTGTACGAGCACATGCTTCCCCAGACCCGCCTGCGCTTCCTGCTGGCCGACGACCCGGGCGCCGGCAAGACGATCATGGCCGGCCTCCTCATCAAGGAACTGAAACTCCGGGGCGCCCTGGACCGGGTTCTGATCGTGTGCCCGGCGCCGCTCACCATCCAGTGGCAGGACGAGATGCGCTCCAAGTTCGAGGAGACCTTCGAGATCGTGGGAGCGGAGCTGGCCAAGAACACCCTGGCCGGAAACGTGTGGGACCGGTTCGACCAGATCATCACCAGCCTGGACTTCGCCAAGCAACCTGACGTCCGAGACGCGGTAGTGCGGGGTCGGTGGGATCTTGTGGTTGTCGACGAGGCCCACAAGTGCTCTGCCTTCACGTATGGGCGTGAGGTCAAGAAGACTCGCCGCTACGAGTTCGCCGAGATGTTGTCACGGGAGACCGATCGCCTTCTGCTGATGACAGCCACCCCCCACCAGGGCGACACCGATCAGTTCGCCAACTTCCTGAAGCTGGTCGATGAGGACCAGTTCGTCGGTCTCGACCTGGATCGCGAGCTGATCCAGCTGCATGACAGCCCGTGGTTCCACCGGCGGATCAAGGAGGAGTTGGTCGACTTCGATGGTCGGCCCCTCTTGCCTCCACGCTTGGCGGTGACCCAGCCGTTCGAGCTCTCGGCGTCGGAGAAGGCCCTGTACGACGCGGTCACCGACTACATCAACACGTTTCTCCCCCGCCAGACCGGGCGGAGGCGGAACAGTGTGGCGCTGGCCCGCTCCGTCCTTCAGCGGCGACTGGCGTCCAGCTTGGGGGCCATCGAAGCCACCCTGGCCAACCGGAAGAAGCGGTTCGACGACATCCTGGACGAGCTCGAAGGGCTGCCGGAGGACAGACGGGAGAAGCGCCTCCGTGAGATGCGACTCCTCGACGTCGACGAGGAGCTCGAGTCCGACGATGAGGATGTCGAGGCCGAGGACGATCTGGTCGCTGCGGCCTCCGCGGCCGAACGGATCGAGGATCTCCGCGGCGAGGTCGCCCGGCTCGGCGAGCTCGTCGAGCAGGCCCAGCAGACCCGGAAGGAAGGGGATGAGTCGAAGCTGAAGGCCCTCCGCCGGTGTCTCGACCGAGCGGAGTTCGGCGAGCTTAAGGACGGCCGTGGCCGACTCCTGATCTTCACCGAGTACCGAGCCACCCAGGACCACCTCGTGAAGCACCTGGAGGACTGGGGTTACACCACCTGCGTGATCCACGGAGGGATGAACGCGCAGCAGCGCAAGGATGCCCAGATCCTGTTCCAACGGGAGCGGCAAATCATGGTGGCCACGGAAGCTGCCGGAGAGGGCATCAACCTCCAGTTCTGCCACTTGATGATCAACTACGACCTGCCCTGGAACCCGAATCGACTGGAGCAGCGCATGGGCCGCATCCATCGGATCGGGCAGAAATTCCATGTCACGGTGTTCAACTTCCTGGCGGAGAACACCGTGGAGGGCCGTATCCTGCTGCGGCTGTTGGTCAAGCTGGACGAGATCCGTCGGGCCATGGGGAATGATCGGGTGTTCGACGTGGTCGGCACCTTGCTCAATCTGAATGACGTGAACCTGGAGGACATGCTCCGGGAAGCCGCGTACAACCCCGCGAGGCTGGAGGACTTCGAGACCCAGATCCGGGGAATCTCCATGGAAAGGCTCCAGAGCTATGAGGAGGCCACCGGCGTGGCTCTGGCCCATCGGCAGGTGAGCCTGGACCGGGTCCGGCCGAAGGACTGGCGGTCGGAGGAGCGCCGGCTAATGCCCGAGTACGTGGAGCGGTTCTTCGTCCAGGCTTCCGATCGTATCCGGATGCGGGTCGAGCCCCGAGCCGATGGTCTGTGGCGAGTAGAGCACGTGCCGCAGCGTCTCAGGGCCCCGTCCGTGCCGGCGGTCCAGCGCTTCGGGCCGCCGGACCGTGAGTACCTGAAGCTGACCTTCCGCAAGGAACACCTCCGGGAGGACAAGCATCTGGACGCGGAGCTGCTGTCGCCCGGCCATCCCCTGTTTGCAGCCGCCGCGGACGTGCTGGAGGAGCATCTGGCCGATGCTCGGCAGGCCGCGGCTGCGTTCGTCGACCCGACGGCGTCCTCTCCCTACCGCCTGTACTTCTTCGAGCTGCGAGTCCTCGGGGAGATCCCCGGTGGCCCAGGGGGCGCGAGTCGCCCCGTGCCGGCCCATGGAGAGTTGGCCTGCGTCCTCGAGGACGATCGAGGGACCTTCGAGATGGCGCCCCCTGACATCCTCCACGACCTGACCCCGAGCGAGGCCACCGCCGGGACCGAAGCGCCTTCGAGCGAGGACATCCGCAGGGCCGAGCGCTGGGTCCAGGTCCACCGGGCCACCCGTATTGTCGAGGAGCGGCGTGAGGAGCGGACGCAGGAGGTGGCCGTGCGCCGTGAGTTCCTGGAGCGGTCCTTCCACGAGCTGGTCAGGAACCGGCGAAACGCCTGGGCAGCTCTGGCCGCACGCGTGGCAGCCGGGGACGAGTCCTTTCGTCTGGCCCGTGACGAAGCCCAGCGGGCTCTGGAGGAGACCGAGCGGCGTCGGGACCAGAAGCTTGCCGAGCTCGGGCACTTGGACATCCTCCGGCCGGGCCCCGCGGTCTACCTCGGATGCGCGCTCGTCCGACCGGTCGATGACCCGGAGGTGGCCCGCCGGGCTCGGACCGACCCCGAGGTGGAGCGCATCGCCATGGAGATCGCTATGCGGTACGAGGAGGACCAAGGGTGGGACCCTCTGGACGTGTCGCAGTTCCGAGACGGAAGCGGGTTCGACATCCGGAGCGTTCGCCGCGTGGCGGACGGGCACCACGGGGTCCGCCGCATCGAGGTGAAAGGGCGGAGCGGGAGCGACGCAACCGTGATGCTCACTCCGAACGAGTGGACCCAGGCCCGCCGCCATGGGGAAACCTACTGGCTCTACGTGGTGACTGGCTGTGGCACGGACTCGACCCGGTTGCTCCGGGTCCAGGATCCGTTCAGAAAGTTGAGTGAGGACGTCGAGCGGCTGACGGTGGTCAAGGGGTTCCAGCTTCCCGGAAACGCGGTGGAGTGGGCAGCGGAGGGAGGGTGATGAGTGAGGATCGGCGGCTGATCGAGGAGTTCCTGCCGGTGCGGGCTGTGAGCTACGAGGCTACCCGGGAGAAGCTACTCCGGAGGCGCGACTACCACCTCTCCATGCTCCACCTGTGGTGGGCTCGGCGTCCCCTGGCTGCCGCCCGGGCTGCCGTCTACGCCACGCTGGTCACCGACGGGGACCGGGCCGCCGATCCGAAGGCCCTGGCGGACAGGATGGCCGAGTTGGCCCGGTGGGGTGGCCGGTATGGGGTTCCCGAAGCCGCCGTCCAGGCCGTCCGCGAGGAGATCATCGCGGCATCGGGAGGCGAGCCGCCCAAGGTCTTGGACTGCTTCGCCGGCGGGGGTGCCATCCCGTTGGAGGTGGGGCGCCTGGGCGGTCAGGCCTACGCGGTTGAGTTGAACCCGGTCGCCTACCTGATCCTCCTGTGCACCCTGGTCTACCCACAGACGTTCGGGCCCTCTCTGGCTGACGACATCGACAAGTGGGGGACTTGGCTCGTGGAGAAAGCGAAGCTGCAGATCGGCGACCTGTACCCGGCCATCGGTGAGCGCCGCTCCGATGAAGTGACGTTCGAGGGTCAAGGTGAGTTGCTCGGCCAGGGCCTGAGGATCCCCGTGGCCTACCTGTGGACCCGAACCGTGCCCTGCCCGAACCCGGCGTTGGAGCCGCACGACCTGGACCTTGTCCGGCAGACCTGGCTGGTGAAGAAGAAGCCTACCCGTGCGGGCGGCACGGGCAAGTATGTGGCTCTTCGGCCGGTGGTGGATCGGTCGGCGCTGACGGTTCGGTACGAGGTCGTCGAGGCGACATCTCCGGAAGGTCTTGGCTTCGACCCAGAATCGGGGAGCGAGCGGGGCAATGCCTCCTGCCGGATCTGCGGGGCGGCTGTGTCCGCCGACGACGTGAAGCGGCTAGGCAGGCAGGGGAAGATCGGGCGTCGGCTCATGGCCATGGCCGCCGTGAAGGACGGAGTCCGTGGGAAGACGTACCTTGGCTCCGAAGAGGCCGCCGCCTACGTCCCGGACGACCCGGACCTGGCGGTCCGGCTGGAGAAGCTTCAGGTCGACAGCGGTCTCTCTATCCCCGATGCCAGGGTGGCTGCCGAGGATAACCAGCACTTCCAGGCTCCCATGTACGGGATGACAACCGTGGGTAGTCTGTTCACGGACCGGCAGCTCCTCTCTCTGCTCACCTTCTGTCGGTTGGTCCGGGAGGCACACGAGGAGATGCTCGCCGGAGGGATGGATGTGGAGGGGGCCAAGGCGGTGGCCACCTTTCTCGCGATGGCGGTGAACAAGGTAGCTGACCGCAGCAGCACCCTCTGCCATTGGCACAACCTGAACCAGAAGACGGAGAACACGTTCGCCCGGCAGGCCCTTCCGATGGTCTGGGATTATTCGGAAGTGAACCCGTTCGGTGGTTCCTCGGGCGACCTTGCAATGAACGTGGAACAGGTTGCTAAGGTGGCTCGGCACTGCGCGGAGGCCGGGAAGCCAGCCGTGGTGATCCGGGGCTCGGCCACGGACCCGGTCCCCGGCGGTCCGTTCGACGCTGTAATCACCGATCCGCCGTACTACGACAACATCTCGTACGCGGACCTCTCCGACTTCTTCTACGCCTGGCTTCAGCGGAGCGTCGGCCACCTCTACCCGGACCACTTGGCCGGGCCGGTCAGCCCGAAGAAGAAGGAGATCGTGGCGGTCCCCTACCGCCACGGGGACAGTCGGGAGCGAGCCCGGCAAGCCTATGACGACATGATGGCCGAGGTCTTCGCCCGCCGTCGCGAGGAGCTGAAGCCCGGGGCCCCGCTGATCGTGGTCTATGCGCACAAGACTTATGCGGGGTGGGCCACGCTGATCAACGCGCTCCGGAGAGCGGGGTTCATGGTGGTTGAGGCGTGGCCTTTGGATACCGAGATGCCCACACGGGCGGTGGGGCAGGGGACGGCCAGCCTGGCGTCCTCCATCTTCCTGGTGGCCCGGCGGCGAGACGGCGGCGGAACCGGCGACTGGTCCCGAGACGTGTATCCGAAGCTGAAGGAGATCATCGGCGACCGAGTCCACGACCTTCCGGAGAAGGGCGTTTCCGGGGACGACCTCGTCATCGCGGCCATCGGGGCGGGCCTCCGCGCCTACACACAGTTCGACAGGGTGGAGCTTCCCAACGGGGAGGAGTTGGCACCAGAGCGGTACCTCGAGGAGGTCCAGCGGGAGGTCGCCGAGACCATCCTCTCGGAAGTCTTCGGACTGACCCGGTCCGGGATCCAGGCTGTGGACCCGTCCACCCAGTTCTACGTCATGGGCCGGTTCGAGTTCGGAGAGGCGTTCGCGGAGTTCGACAAAGCCAACACCGTGGGCCGTGGCCTCGGTGTCGAGCTGACGGGCGCGCGGAGCCTCTTGCGGGGCCAAGCCGCGCTCTTGAAGCAGGAGAAGGGGAAGGTGAGGCTCCGGGATTTCGCCGAGCGTGGCTCGGTGGATGGTCTGGGGGAGCCGTCTGAGGACGATCCTTCGCCCCGACCGCTGGTCGACGTGCTTCATCGGCTTCTCTGGCTGGCCCAGAACCGGACATCCGACGTCCGGGATTTCGTCCGGCGTTCCCAGGTGGACGCCCGGCGGCTCCGGATCGTGGCCCAGGCGCTGTCCGGAGAGGCGCTCAATCGGAAGGGGCTCGGCACCTCCTCCCGTGAGCAGGCGGGCATCGCCAGCCTACGCGGCTCCTGGCAGCGCCTGGTCGAGGACAACCTGTTCGGGAAGGAGTCATGACGCCCCAGGCCTACCGGTTGAAGCCTTGGAGGGAGATGCTCCGGCCCCACGAGGACATCCTGGGTGGCCGCCTGGACATGAGTACGTATGCGGCCGACCTGGGCGCGGTCGACCGCGGGGATCCCAACACGCCCCGGGTGTATCGGGATCCCCTCGAGTTCTTCCGCACGACCTATCCCACCGTAAAGCTTCGGGAACTGCTCACGGATGTACTCACCGTGTTGGGTGGTGGTGGGGGCGACCGAGTGATTCAGCTCCGGACGCCCTTCGGCGGAGGCAAGACGCACTCCCTTCTCGCCCTGTACCACCTGCTGAAGGCCAGGGAATCGATCGATCCTGCGGATCTGGCCGGGATTCCGGATCCTGGTGCAGGCCGGGTAGCCGTCCTCTCGTGTCTCGACCTCGATCCGTGGGCGCCCCGAGAGGTCGACGGGCTGGCCATCCGGACGCTGTGGGGGGAGCTGGCCTTCCGTCTCGGTGGGCAACCGGGATACGACAAGGTCCGCGTCCATGACGAGGAAGGTTCTCCGCCTGGGAACGACGTGCTCCGTCCGTTGCTGGCGGGCGGACCCGTGCTGATCCTCCTGGACGAGGTCCTGGTGTACGTGCAGCGGGCTGGTGGGCGGGAGGGGGATCACCCCTTCCGGAAGCAGGTCATGAATTTCCTCCAGGGCATGACCGAACTCGTGCGGGGGCTGCCGAACGCAGCGATGGTGTACTCGCTCCAGGCCAGCGAGCACGAGGCCGCCGGCGATCAGGCCCTGCTGTCGGACCTGGACCACTTGGTTACCCGTGTTGACGCCAAGAGGGAGCCCGTCTCCGATGAAGAGGTCATGCGGGTGGTCCGCCGGAGGCTGTTCCCTGAGTTCGGATCCGTTCCCGAGCACGAGGCCGTGGCCAGGGAGGTGGCCCGTGAGTACGCGGTCGCGTACCGGAGGTTGCGGGAGGCGTACGCGGAGACCACGGCGGACCGGAGGGCCGCGGCAGTCGAGGCGGAGCGGTTCGAGCAGAGGGTCGTCGACGCGTACCCGTTCCACCCGGAGCTGTTGGACCTCATGTACCACCGGTGGGGAAGCTTGCCTTCGTACCAGCGCACTCGGGGTGCGCTTCAGTTCCTGGCCCGAGTAGTTCACGGGCTCTGGAACGGTGCCCGCCCTCCACAGGCCCTGATCGGCCCGGGCGACGTGCCGCTCGAGGACGAGCATGTCCGAGGGGCCTTCCTCTCCCAGGTGGGAGAGCGAGAGCGATACTCGTCCGTCCTCGCGGCGGACATCACCGGGGATGGTGCCAGGGCCAAGGAAGTGGACCGTCGGATCGCTGCGGATTCCCCTGTCTTCGATCAGCTGCGGGTGGGCACTCGTGTGGCGACCGGCGTGATGCTCTACTCGTTCGGAGCCCGTCAGGGTGAGGACCGAGGCGCGGTCGAAGGCGACCTTGTGGAGGCCCTGGTGACACCGGATCTTGACCGGAACGTCGTTACAACCGCACTCCATGACCTTCGGGAAGAGCTGCTCTACATGCACCACGTGGGGCGCCGGTACCGGTTCGAGCCCAAGGCCAATCTGAACCTGCTGATCGCAGAGGAGCGTAAGAAGTTCGATCAGGAGGAGGTTCTCGGCCATATTCGCGAAGCGCTCGGCCAGGCTCTGGGGGATGCCAGGGACGAGGCCGTCTTGTGGCCGGCAGACAGCAGGGCGATCCCCGACGGCCTGCCGATGTTCCGCGTGGTGTACCTGGGCGAGGAGTGGGCGGGTGCGGAGGAACCCCCGGAGATCTCCAGGGTGGAGAGCCTCGTTGAGCGGCACGGCTCTGGGCCGCGCGAGTACCAGAATTCACTGGCGTTCGCGGTTCCCGGGGCGGAAGCGTTCGATCGGGCGCGTCGGGCGGCCCGAACCGCAATGGCGATCGGATCGATCCTGGGGCAGAGTCGGCAGCACGACCTTGGTACCGACCAGGTCGAGGAACTCAGGGAGCGTCAGCGGGCCGCTCGGGCGGAACTCAGCGGAGCTCTGGATCGCCTGTACGAGACGATCCTGGTCCCGGTGGCTGAGCGGGAGGGCGACCGACCGTTCCGTCTGGACCCGATCGACCTCCGCGCCCAGCTCGCGGCCGGTAGGAGTCTGCACGAGAGGATTCTCGATGGCCTGCGCAAGCAAGTGTTCGACTCGCTGACCCCCGCCCGGATCGCTACGCTCGCCCGACTCGGTGAGGAGCGTTCATTCGTGTCCTGCGCGGAGCTGGGGAAGTGGTTCTTCAGCTATTTCGACTTCCCGAAGCTCCGAAGCGACGAGGCGATCAAGGATGCCATTGGCCGGGGTACGGCCGGCACCTTCGGCTATGTGTCCGGCGCCGAGGTCGAGGATGGCACGGTTCGCCCTCGCCGCCGGAGCTCCGTGTGGTTCGGCGAACCACTCGATGCTTCTGAGATCGATCTCGGTCCCGACGCGTTCGTGCTCTCGGCCGAATTGGCTCAGGAGCTCCGAGGCGAAACCGGCGACCAGCCACCGACCGCGGCTTCCGCCGAGGATGCCGAGACGACGGTTGAAGGGCCGAGCGGCGGCCCCGAGGGTGGCGGTGAGGTAGCCGCAGCGAGCCGTCTTCGCCTCCGAGCAGCGGCCAACGCCGCCCAGTTCTTCCGGATTCTCCCCGCGCTCCAGAACTTGGCCGATCGATCGTCAAGGTTCGTAGCGAGGTTCGAGATTGAGGCCGAAGCCGAGGATACTTTCGATCCCAGGTGGCTCCGCAATGCCGTGGAGGAACACCTCGAGGAAGCGGGAGTAGAGGCGGAGACAGACCTGGAGTAGTCGGCGGCCTTCGATGCACTCAGAGATGCGAGGAGGTGCCCCTCGCAACGAGGGAGGCCCCTCCGGCCGGGAGGATCCTAGGCTCCCTTCAGCCGGATGGTGCCCTCGACCCGCACAAACATGTCCGGGTAGTTGTGCACCCTCGCGTGGATCTGGTGAGCGCCAGCTGGCGAGCCATTCCGCATCCGGTAGAGGTCGCGCCTGTTGATCTCGGTGGCGAGTTCCGGAGCGCGCATCCCTTGGTTGCCGTTCTCCCGAAGCACTAGCGCCATCGCTTCGTGCAGCGAGAGGCGACCGGTGTCGCCGTTGTGTTCCGGAGTGCCCAGCCAGGCGTGAGCGGCATCGATCTCTTCCTGAAGTCGGCGCCGGCGCTCGTCGAGATCGGCGAGGTCCGTCTGTGCCGCGGCGAGGGCGGCCTGGACCTCCGCCCTGGTGCGTTCCCGAACCCTGCTCAGATCGTCGGTCATGCGTGCACCTCCCTCCGAGGGCAATGTACAGTAACACATGCCACAGTGTCAAGAGCCATGTGCTAACGGCGCGCCCAGTTGGTCCACAATGCCGGCTATCGGCCTACTCCCACGCGGCTGAGGTAGACTCTCGAACAGCAGTTCGGAAGGGAAACCTTGTCACTCTCCCTTGACGGGAGGGCCCGGCCTGCCGATATACTGTGGGTACATGAAATCGCCGGGGCGGGCCTTCGTGCCTGTCTCGTATGAGATCGCCGGGGAGCGGGAAACCGCTCCCCGTATTATGTCCGGGGTCGAGTCAGACCGCGAGAGGAGCGACCTTGGGCACCAGTACCCGCATCTTCATCGACTTCTGGAACTTCGCTCTGAACTGGAACGAGCGTGCGGCCGGGCAGCGCTGTGACTGGCGGAAAGTTCCAATCGTCTTGCTGGACCAAGCACACGACCTCCTCGCCAAGGTAGGGCTTACCGAGCCCCTAGACCTCGAGGAGACGCTAGTCCACGCCTCTGTCAAATCGGGCACGACCGAAGCACGCCTTAGAGGCTGGCTGCAGAGTTTCCTCGACAAGCAGCCAAGCTTCCGCGTCAAGATCCGGGAGCGGCGCACACTCCACAAGGGCATCTGGTGCAACACCTGCAAGCAGGAGACCAAGGACTGCCCAAACTGCGGGACTGCGTTCCAGCGTGCTCCCGAGAAAGGAGTCGACGCGGCGATCGTCACGGACCTGCTGACCCTCGCCTGGGAAGAGGCCTTCGACGTGGCGATCGTTCTGTCAAGTGACGCAGACTTGATCCCTGCGGTAGAGCGGGTCCAGGAGAAGGGGCTGAAGGTCATCAATGCAACGTGGGCAGGGCATGGGTTTGACCTCGCCCATGCTTGCTGGGGGTCTTTCCAACTCGATAACGTGATCGGCCTGCTTACTCGGCCTGGGGCGAATCCATAGCGCCTTTCGATTCCCGGACCTGCTACTTCTCTCATGACCAAGGCCGCCAGGTCTGTCGCCGCTTGCCGTAGCGTTCTTTGGAATGCTCCACGTCGCACCGCAGAGGCCAAGGCAGGACTGACGGAGGGCAACCTGGGGCCAGTGCCGTGGGCTTGCAAGTGTGACACACTGTATACACATCAACACACCCGCCGCGATTGCCGGCACCGCGGCCGTGCCTCGTTCCGAGGCCCGGCTGCAGCCCGGCGCCTCGTACGACTCCGTTCGCATGTACCTTCGAGAGATCGGGAAGGTCCCGCTTCTCACCGCACCCCAAGAAGTCGACCTGGCCATGCGGATCGAGGGAGGGGAGATGGCCGCCGCCCTCCTCGCCACCACGAACGGCGGTCCCCTCGACCGGGCCCGATTCCTCCAGATCCTCGAGGTCGTGGACCGCGTCCGTGCTCACCAGCTCGACCCCATCAAGAAGCTCCGCCGCGAGGGGATCGGCCGGGAGACCGTCTCCCGCACCTACCGCCCCCGCTCCCGGGCCGACGCCACCTTCTTCCTCCTCCGGATCGCCGCCGACGAGGAGCGGGCCCGGGCCAAGCTCATCGAGGCGAACCTCCGCCTGGTGGTCTCGATCGCCAAGCGGTTCCTCGGCCGGGGCATGCTGTTCCTGGACCTGGCCCAGGAGGGGAACCTCGGCCTGATGCGGGCCGTTCAGAAGTTCGACTACCGGAGGGGCTTCAAGTTCTCCACCTACGCCACGTGGTGGATCCGCCAGGCCGTCTCCCGGGCCGTGGCCGACCAGGCCCGGACCATCCGCCTGCCGGTCCACATCACCGAGCACGTCCACAAGGTCTCATGGGCCCGGCAGGAGCTCGTCCAGTCCCTGGGGCGGGACCCGGATCCCGAGGAGATCGGCCGGCGCGTCGGCCTGCCGGGGTCCAGGGTCCAGGAGATCCTGTTGATGCAGGCCCCCATCTCCCTGGAGAGCCCCGTGGGGGAGGAGGCGGACTCCGTCCTCGGCGACTTCGTCGAGGATCACGACGTCGAGAAGCCCCCCGAGGCCGCCGTCAGGACCCTGCTCCAGGACCACCTCGCGGCGGTCCTGCACACCCTCGACGACCGGGAGCGGGGCATCCTCGAGATGCGGTTCGGCTTCCTCGGCCAGGAGCCGGGGACCCTGGAGGAGGTCAGCCACGTCTTCGGGGTGAGCCGGGAGCGGATCCGGCAGATCGAGTCCAAGGCGCTGAGCAAGCTCCGGCACCCCTCGAGGTCCCAGCAGCTCCGCGACTACCTCGACTAGACGCCCTGGGGATCGGACCCCGACAGGCGTATACTGGTCTTGAGGGTTCGGCATCGTTTCCACATCAACTCTTGGCTTCGAGCAGTTCCCTCGCCGGCGAACCGGCCGGCAGGCCGTCGGACCGAGATGTTCGGGAGCGGCCACGAGAGGAGGGGATTGCTTGTGACTACCGGAACAGTGAAGTGGTTCAACCCTGACAAGGGCTTCGGCTTCATCTCCCGTGAGGATGGCGAGGATGTCTTCGTGCATTTCAGCGCCATCGCGGGTGATGGCTACCGGAACCTCGAGGAGAACCAGAAGGTCGAGTTCGACGTGACCCAGGGCCCGAAGGGCCCGCAGGCCGCGAACGTGCGCCCCGTGGCGTAACGACCTGAGGTTGTGGGGAGGGGGTTGTGGGGAGGGGCCCGTCGCGAGAGCGGCGGGTCCTTCGCTATAGGTGTATACTTAAACCAGTTGCGATCCCGTTCTTGATGGGAGCGAGACACCGACGGGATCGCCTCCACGGTTTCCGTCCCACCGACTTGGCTCCAGCACCGGGCTTGATAATCCCGAGCGACCGCGCTCTCGATCTGGCTCGAAGTTGGCCCCCGGCGGCACAGGGGCACCGACAGAAAGGGAGAGCGCATATGGAGCACCTTCGCATCGCTACCTACACCATCAACAAGGGCACGTTCCGCGAGGTCGCGGACCTGGCTCACGACGGCATGCTGAAGACCTTCAAGGACAAGCCCGGCTTCATCCGGTACGGCGTGGCCGACATCGGCGACAAGCGCTGCATGTCGATCACCCTCTGGGAGACCCACGAGCAGGCCGAAGCTTCGGTTCCGGCGGCCGCCACCTGGGTCAAGGAGAACATCGGCGACAGGGTCGAGCTTCGCTCGAGCTACGTCGGCGACCTCGCCTTCTACGAAGGCGCCCGCGCGACCGTTTAAGCCGGTCCTGCCGCGCGAAGGCGCGGTGGCCCGTTCGAAGAGAGCCCACATCACGTGGGCTCTCTTCTCTTTTGGGATGACTACTCGTGGAGGACCGGGCAGGTCAGGGTGCGGCTGACGCCGGCGACCGACTGGATCCGCTGGATCACCAGCCGCCCCAGGTCGTCGAGGCTGGGGGCCTCGGCCCGGGCGATGACGTCGTAGGGGCCGGTGATCGCCTCGGCCGACAGCACGCCCTTGATCGCGGCGATCTCCCCGGCGACGTCGCCGATCACGCCCACCTTGGTCTGGACTAGGACGTACGCCTCCATCAGGCTGCCACCGGAGCCGGCTCCGGCGCGCGCCGGCGCCAGGGCCAGAACTCGAGGATCAGCGCTCCCAGCCCGAACAGCGCGATGACCAGGCCGATCCAGCCTCCCACCACCGGGATGGAGAAGACAGCCACCACGACCAGGACCCCCAGCGCCATGGCGATCCACCGCCGGGCCGGCTCGGGGCCCAGGGCCAGACGGCCCAGGAGCATGCCCACCACCGCCTGCGCCCCGAACAGCGCCATCATGAAGAACACGAAGGTGGCCACGGTGAGGCCGGTCAGGCTGCCGAACACGGTCACGCCCACCAGGGCGTCGAGCCGGATCAGGCCCAGGCCGATGGCCAGCAGGATCATCACCAGCAGGATCGCCGCCACCAGGACCACGAACCCGACGATCCCCAGGGCTCCCACGCCCAGGCTGGCCCAGGGGCGCCGACGGAGGGTCGTGGCCGCGCCGTCCACGGCTCTCGGAAGGAGCCACAGGAGGAGCACGCCGATCACCAGGATGGCCACGAACCGCTGGACCGCGTCCAGGAAGCGGTTGGCGGGGGTGGGCTCCTTGCGCCGGACGACGTTGACGTCCTCGGTGCCGCCGATCGTCCCCTGTCGGGAGTAGTTCCCGGTGGAGCCGACCACGTTGCCGTCCACCGTGCCGTCGAGCGAGGTCTGGCCGGTGCCGAAGATGAAGTCCTCGCCCACCTGGCCAGACGAGGAGAGGGTGGCCTGCCCCGAGCCCACGGCGAGGTCCTCGCCGACCGTCCCGCTGATCGTGACCTGCCCGGCGCCGATGCGGGCATCGCCGGCGACCTCGCCGGAAACGTCGACGTTGCCCGAGCCGACCAGGAGGTCGCCGGCGACCTCGCCGGAGACCTGCACCTGGCCGCCCGCGGCCACCACGTCCCCCTCGACGGTCCCCTCGATCCGGATCTGGCCGGCCGTGACGTACAGGTCGGTGCTGACCACCTCGTCGGGCGCCACCACCACCTCGTCGCCGGTGCGGAGCTTGCCCCCGAGCTTGACCTCCTGGGCCAGGGCCACCGAGGACCCGACGACCACGACGAGGCCGCCGAGCACGAGGAGGGCGACGCGCCCGCGAGGGGTTCGCTTGCTTGCCACGTCCCCAGTCTCTGCCCCTCGCCGTGGGTCCGTCAACCGGCCATGTCAGAGGGGGGTGCTACGGTTCGCTTGTCCCCCTCGGATTTGCCTTGCTCGTGACGAGAAGGGGGAAGAGAATGAACGTAGATGAGCGCGCTCGGCACCAGCTGCATCAGCGGCTCAGGGAAGTCCTGGGGGCTGACGAGGCCGGGATCTTGATGGCCTCCCTCCCTCCTGCCGGTTACACGGAGCTCGCCACCAAGACGGACCTGAGGCTTCTCAAGGAAGAGCTCCAGCTCAAGATGGACGTAGACAAGCAGGAACTGCGTGCCGAGATGCAGCACATGGGCCGCAGTCTGACGCTGTCGCTGGTCACTATGATGGCCATCCTGAACGGCATCGTCTTCACGGCCTTGGCGTTCGCCTTCCGATAATTGAGGCCGAGCGCAGCCATTGACTCGCCGGCACCGGCGGAGAACAATGGCGACGGCGGCGGAGACCGCCGGGGAGAGGAGGGTCCGATGGCTGCTCGAGTCCTGCGTCCGATCGCGATCCCGTCGATCTTTGCGCTCGTCGTCTCCTTAGGGAGCAGCCTGACGGCAGCGGCGGCTCCCTCCTGCTTCGGGAGGGCAGCGACCATCGTCGGAACGGCCGGTGAGGACAAGATCCGGGGTACCTCCGGATCGGACGTCATCGTCGGGCTTGGTGGCTTGGACAACATCGACGGGCGGGGAGGGGCCGACTACATCTGCGACGCGAAGGATGAGAATTACTTGGCCGGAGGCGGCGGCGCGGATCATCTCATGGGTGGGACGACCCTCGACGGTGGGCCTGGGCCAGACGTGCTCGAGAGCGAGATCGGTCTCTCGGCACTAGACGGCGGGTCGGGGCCCGACCGGATCATCGGGAGCGGAGCGAGAGACCGGCTCTTCGGGGGTCCGGGCAACGACTTCGTCGACGGGCGAGGGGGACGCGACTACCTGATCTTCGACTTTGCCCCGCGCGGCGTCGAGGTGAACCTGGGAGTCAGCGGGCCGCAGGACACCAACTGGGGCACGGACACCATCCGGAGGGTAGAGATCCTAGAAGGGTCGAAGCACGGCGACATCTTCATCGGGACCGAGGAACGCGACGTCTTCTTCGCGGACGCCGGCGATGACGAGCTGCACGGGCACGGCGGTGACGACGCCCTCTACGGGGGCGAGGGCGCGAACGAGATCTTCGGGGACGCCGGCAACGATCTCCTGAAGGGGGATGGGCGGCTCTTCGGGGGGGACGGGAACGACACCCTGGAGGGGTCGAAGGCCAGCGGCGAGCTGTCGGGGGGCGCCGGCGACGACACGATCACGGGGAATCGGGGCAACGATGTCCTCACAGGCGGTGAGGGGAACGACAACCTCCAGGGTCAGAAGGGGGACGACCAGCTCTTCGGCGAGGTCGGGAACGACGTGCTGGACGGAGGCGTCGGAGAGGAGACCGTTGGGGACTTCGGCAGCGGCGGCCCCGACGTCGATCAGTGCACCGGGTTGGAGACCAACGACGGGACCTGCGAGGGGTAGCCGCTAGCGGGATCCGCGCAGCGCGGCCCGGATCAGGTTCTCCTGCTCCCGCTGGTGGATGGCCATGCTGCCGGTGGCGGGGCTGGCGCTCTCCTCGCGGGCCACGACCTTCAGCTCCAGGCCGAGCTCGCCGCGGCACATCCGCTCCACGAAGTGCCAGCTCCCCATGTTCTCCGGCTCCTCCTGGGCCCACACCACCTCGGCATCGCTGTACGCTTTCAGAGCTTCCTCCAGCTCCGCCTTCGGGAACGGGTAGACCTCCTCCAACCGGATCAGGGCCACCGGCTCGTCCTTCCGCGCCTTGAACAGGTCCCAGAAGAACTTGCCCTGGCTCAGCACCACTCGCCGGACCTCTCCGGGCGGGTTTCGATCCGCCAGCACCGGCCTGAACGCGCCGTCCGTGAACGTCTCGGCCACCGAGAACGTGTCCTTCATCCGGAGCAGGGACTTCGGGGTGAACACGATCAGCGGCTTCTTCCGCTCCCGGAGCGCCTGGCGCCGGAGAGCGTGGAAGTACTGGGCCGGCGTGCTCGGCACCACCACGTGCATGTTGTCCTCGGCCGCCAGCTGGAGGAACCGCTCCAGCCGCGCGCTGGAGTGGTCCGGCCCCTGGCCCTCGAACCCGTGGGGG